>JADLHC010000229.1 GCA_020849035.1 Planctomycetia bacterium | reverse complement strand
TGACCACGAAGGCCTCCCGCGCCACCCTCATCGGGTGGCGGAGGGCGCCGGTTGCGACTCGTCGGAGCGCGGGAGGGGGGTCAAGAATTCGACCCCAAGGGGGGTCAAATTTTCGTGCCCATTGACATCATCGGCGGGGATGAGCTGGCGAAGGGGGTGGTGAAGCTGAGGGATATGGGGAAGAGTGAAGAGGTGGAGGTGAAGCCGGGGGAGGTGGCGGTAAGAGTTCGAGGCGCTTGAATGCGCTCGAAAGAGCGCAACTCACGTCCGGATGCCGGGCCCTGAAAGATTCCGCTACATTCCTTCCCCACTTCGACGTAGGATTCATCCTCAAGCCCAGTTCGAAAGCTCGACACATCGGGTGTCGGCGTCGGCTGGTGCAACAGGTCGTGGTGCTCGACCGACTCTGCGGTCGAACACTCACATTCAGGAAAGGGTCAACATGTCTATTTTGAGAATCCCGGCGTACGAGTACCGCTCGATTCCTCGCCCGTCAGGTGAAGGAAAGGTTGGCCTCTTCTTCGCACGCGCGGATGCCGTCTCCGCAGAACTGGCCCAGTGGAAAGATGTCAACCCGCGCGAAGTTAAGACCTCGACCTCGGTCTACAAGGACATTCTCTCAACGCTGACTGACGAACCGACCCGCTTTGCGGATCGAAATCGCGGTCTGACACTTTCCGCCGCAGAGGTCGACTACGACGCCAAGCGGAGAGAGGTTGTGATAACGCTCGTGGATCGGCAGCTTCACGGGGTGGTTGATGGAGGCCACACGCTCCACGCGATCCTGGCGGCACAGTCAGAACCACCGGAAGGTGACTGGAAGGCAGAAGTGTTCTTCAAGGTCATCACCGGAGTCGACAGCAATCAGATCGTCGAAATCGCTGGAGGTCTGAACTCGTCGCAGGTCGTGGACATCCGTTCCCTTCAGAATCTCGAGGGGCACTTCGCAACTCTGAAGGAAGCCCTGAAGAATGAGCCCTACGCGAACGATATCGCGTACAAGATGAACGAGCTCAAACCGATCGATGTGCGAGAGATTCTCTATTACCTCGCCGTATTCGACTGTGACGCATACTCCGACGATCGCCATCCGACGGCGCTGTTCGGCCGGAAGGAAGGGATTGTCAGAACGTTTGCTGAACAGTTCGGCGATGGCGCGAAGAACGGGAGCGAGTCCTTCAAGATCCTTATCACAAAGGCCCCGGAGATTCTCAGGCTGCGCGACCTGGTTGAGAAGAAGGCGCTGCAGCAGCCGATCGGAAGGTTCAAGGCGGGCAAGGATGGAGTCAGGGTTCGAAGCAGGAAGAACGCGAACAACGACCTGATGTTCCTGGGAGAAAAAGTAAAAGGAACGATCCCGCTCGGTTGGATCATGCCCATGCTCGCGGCATTCCGTGCCAACGTGAACTGGAACAAGCCGAAAGGCACTTTTACGTGGAAGGCCGATCCCGAAACGGTGCTGGATTCCTGCATCGGAAGCCTCGTGGACAGGATTACAGAGATTCATGCATCTGAAGGTTCCCGGCCCGAGTACGTCGGCCGCAACGCGACGGCCTGGCGGACGTGCTACGAGCGCGTCCAAATCGCCCTTCTCCGCAACTGAGCACGCATCAAGTGGGGCCGCTCCGCTGGCAACTCCGCCAGCGGGGCGGCTTGCTCCGGCGGCCCGCCTGCGACGCTCCAATCGGCGTCGCCGGCAGGCCCAAGGCCGCATCTCCGCGCCTTTGCCAGAACACGGAAACGTCGCTTACTTTTTCACCGGGATCCAGACCGGGTCTCCACCCTTCGGACCGGTGAAGTTGTTCGTTGGCGCAGTTGCAGTCAGGATCCACGATTCACCTGACTCCGTGTCGATCTTCATCATGACGAATCCCGCCGGCCCTCCATCCTTCCCCGATCCCACCGGTCCTGAGTACAGCGCGAACTTGCCGTCTCCCTTCCCTGGATCCGCGTGAGCTTCTTGTTTAGGAAACAGGGATCCGATCACGAACGCGCCGCCAACCACGAGACTGACAAACACTGGCTTCCGCCAACCGCTCCTCATTTCCATCGCTTCTTCCTTTCGAGTTGGTCGAGTGATGGTCGAGACCAGATCCGGAAGTCCCCCAGTTCACCCGATTGATCTTTGACCGGCCTAGCAATGCGCGACGAATACAGCCAACGGTGTAGAGCCACGGCGTGAAGTTCCGAAGGATCTCAGAACAGGCGACGACGCCATTCCCTTCTCGGACGATTCCTCGGGCGAAAGCGAATGCGTAGGATGCTCTTGTGCCCTGTCGCAATGAACCTACCCTTAAATGCGGACACCGCCGGGGGTCGCGCGGCGTCGCGGCGTCGCCGATGGCCTCGACCACCACCTTTGGGTTTCAGGACGAGGAGAATGCGCCGAGTCTCACCGGGCGTCCCAGGTGAAAAACCGTAGGTCGGATCTTCGTGGAGTGAGGCCGCTTGATGACCGCCAAGGCCACCAGCGCCGCCTCGTGCGACGATGACCGAGTGACCCGGGCATTTGAGCCGTGTGATGCTGGGTCCCCCTCCGATGACCACGGTTCCCACAGGCACTCGGATGAGCAAGTCGGGGGCATTTTCTCCAGCGAATCTCATCGGACCACCACTTCTGCCCGCTTCTCCGACGAATCCGTCTGACTTGACGTCCTCCAGCGTTCGAACCCCGGTGGAGGCGATGACGCGGAGGTTCGCACCATGCCCACCGGGACCTCCGGCGTCATCGGCCTGCGTTGGGCAGTTTCCATTCCGACATCTGCGAATGCAGCCGGCGCCGCCGACTCCCGCGCTGACCGTAACGAGCCGACGAGTGTGAACCTGACTGCTGAATTCCGACCACATGGTCCTTCCTCCTGAAAAAAGGCTCGAGTTGGATCTCCAAATTCCTCGGCCGCGACGACGTGGCTGGATCGCTTCACCTCCTTCCTTCGCTGGAGAAAAGGGACTATCGGAAGAGCCGCTCGGTTCGAGGCGATCGCGGTTGGTCGCCGCTGACGTCGCGGCTCTTCCGGGGGACGTCAGATGGGGTCGCCTCCGACAGTGCCGGCCAACTTCAGAAGCGCTCGGGCGTGCGCAAGTTGAAGCTGAAGGCGTTTCTCCTCGTCACGAATGTGGGTGAACAGGCGTTCGTCGATGAACTCGGTCGCCAGTCCGTGGGAGAGTGATGCGAAGAGGCGAGCTCGCAGACCGATCGCCTCTGCGGTCAGATGCTGGCCGACGAAGTGAGCCTGGGCCGCCTCGTAGAACTTGGCGAAACAATCGTCCCTCTCACGAACCATGAGTTCGCGATTCTCTGGGTTGACCGCATCGCTGTCGGAAGCTTGCCAAAGGGACGAGTCGTACATCAGTCGGAAGAGATGCTCGTTTCGAATGGCGAAGGCGACGTAGGTCTCGCCGAGCTTGATCAGATCGGGTTGCCCCCCGAGCTGGTGCCGCAACTGTTCCCAGCCGCCCGCGGCCATGGACATGAGCAGGTCCGACTTCGCCCTGAAGGGAATGAAAACGGCTGCATGTGAGACGCCTCGAGGAATGCCCTTCACTGACTTCGCCAAGGATCTCAGGTTCAGAGACAAGTGGGACTGAGTCTGCAGGTGCGCCGCAGCCGCATCCAGAAGGGCACCACGGAGGTTCGGCAGATTTCGTCGGCCGCGAGGACGAGGCATGAGGAAGATGGGCTCCGATGGAAGTCTGCAGCGCTCAAGTGAACGGTGGTAATACTAATATGACCAGTGGTTACTTGTCAAGTCGGAATCCACAAGATTTATTCGTGGTGAGCGCGCACAATCATGGACGCTCCCGGGTTCGGGCGTAAAGGCTTATATAGGTTAATCTTGTGGCGTTCGAACATTGAGCAATTGCGGGCTTTCAATGTCCGCCAGAACCGGCGCTTCCGTCAGCCACCTCCGCCCCGAAATCCTCAGGGCTAGCCCGCCCACCTCCGCCGCCACCTTCTCCGCCTTCGGCTTGCCGGTGGCCTTGTTCTTCCGGTTGAGGACCTCGAAGGCGTACTTCCCTTTGTGGGCGACGTCGTCGGCGAAGGTGGCCTGGCCGACGCGGTTGAGGGCTTTGAGGGCGCGGTGAAGCGAACCCTTCTGGAACGCGTACTCCTCGGCTTCCTTCGGGAGGGCCTTGCGCTCCTTCTCCTGGGCGCCCTCGGCGGCGGACAGCGCTTCGGCGAGGCGCTCGCCTTCCTTGATGAAGTCGGCGCTGATGCCTTCGGCGGCGACGAGCTTGGCGTTGCGCTTGAGGATGCCGACCTTGTCGGTCAGGGCGCGGCCCATCTTGGGGACGGAGGTGACGTCGCCCATCTTGAGGAACGAGTCGAGGTCGGCGACGCCTTCGAGCGCGTTCCTGGCGAGCGGGACGGCGCGGCGGAGCCAGAGCTTGGCGGCGGACATGGCTTCCGACTGCTTCGCGGTGGCCTGCGGGATGGCCTCCTTGGCGCCTCCGTACTGCGTGATGCTGGCGCGGACGGCGAGCCCGATGCCGGCGGGATGCCGACAGGTCCTGCGTGGCCCCCAAAGGGGTCCGGGTGGGGACCCTGGGTGTCCCGGGCGGCTCCCCCAGGCGTCCGGGCCGAGCACTGGCAAGGCGTTACCCCTCTACTTCCCGACTGCCTCGCGGAGGAACCGATTCGAGGACCACACCTCATCGAGGATCATCTGGCCGAGAGCCACCTTGACGACGGACGCGGTCCCCGTCCCGTTCCGGGAGCGGAGCGAATCAAAGTCCCTGCTTCCGGCGAGTGCCTCGTCGGCGCCGTTCCGCCACGGGGCGGCCAAGGGGCCGTCCCATGGGTCAAGCCGCTGGATGGCGAGCGTGCCGAGGAACCAGAAACCGGCGTCGGGACGCGACGGACTCGGGAGCCAGGCGCGCAGTGCCTCGATCGCGCGGGCCTCGCCGGCCTCGTCGCGGGTGCGCGCGAGCATGACCGCGGCGGCGGCGTCCTGGGGTGACGACGGGTCGGCCTCGAACCGTCGCGCGAACCAGGCCGTGGCGCGCGATTTCGCGGACTCCGGAACCTCGAGCTTGCAAAGGTCCGCGACCGCGAGGGCCGCCGCCGCCCAGAGGCTGGTGCGGGGCTCGGCGCCCCACGAACCGGCCTCGTCCTGGAGTTCCCAGAGCCGGGCGTACCCCTGGTCAACGAACGGCCTGAAGAGCTTGCTCTCCGTCCTCCCGTAGAAGCTGCCCCAGGCGAGCGCCGTGATCGCCGTGTCGAAGGCGCCGCCATCGCACGGATTCTCCCGCATCCACTTCAGCCCCGACTTGACTGCCTCGCCCGGGCACTTCACCGAACCCTCGACGATCAGCGTTTCCTTCGAGAGATGCGTGACGTCGTGCCCGAGGAAGGCGAGCAGCGCGAGCGCCGTCGCCGAGTGCCGTGAGTAGCGCGCGCCCTCGAAGTGCTCGTCAAGTTCGCCCCAGGAGCCGTCTGCGTTTTGGGTGACGAGGAGGAACCGAAGAGGCGCGGGCGGCGGTGCGGACTCGGTGTGGCCTGGGGGATCACGATCCGGATCGAGCGGAGGGTCCTCGGTGCCGACGCCCGCCACGGAGGGCGTTTCGAGGGCCGGCGGGAGTTCTTCGACGCGCGGGCGGTCGGCGGATGTCGCCGGGCCGGAGTTCGGTCGCCCCACCCGTGCGTCGGGAAACGGCGCGACCGCGCGGAGCCGGTAGGCTACGAGTGCCGCGAGCATGAGGGCAAAAGTGTGGACCGCAAACCTGCGCATCCTCCCTTGAACGAGCCAGCCCCGGCCAGGTTCAGCAAGATCCCGGGAGCATCGCCGGGCGACCGGCCGCGTGCTTGAACCGCCCCCGCAACCGAGTCTAGAGTCTCCGCCCGTGGCGCTTCCCCACCCCGGAACCCGAATCCTGTCGACGCAGGGCCAGCTCGTCGCCGAGACCTTCGACTTCGACGGCGGCCGACAGGTCACCGCCTGGGTCCTCGCCGCGCCGCCGCGGGCCGTCGTCTACGCCGGCGACGGCCAGCTGATCCCGCAGTGGGGCGACTTCGCCCTCGCCGCGGGCGCGCCGCCGACGATGATCGTCGGCGTCCACCGCCTGGACGACGAGACCGGGCGGCTGCACGAGGACACGCCGTACTTCGCCTCGCCCCGCTTCGACGCCCATGCCGCCCGCTGGGCCGACGCGTTCAAGGCCGCGGGCGCCGACGTCGTCATGACCGAGCGGCCGGGAACCCATGGCGACGACTTCTGGCGCACGGAACTCCCCCTCAGGCTCAGGTGGGCGTTCGGGACGAGCCCTTGACTCCGGGCCAGCGATGTTATACGCTCGTTATACGCTGGTAACTACACAAGGAACCCCGCCATGACCAAGAAGCTCACTGCGATCGGCAACAGCCTCGGCATCGTCATCGAGAAACCCATTCTCGACCTGCTGCACATCGACCGGGAGACGGAGATCGAGATGAGCACGGACGGGCAGCGCCTCATCCTCTCCCCCGTCCGCTCCGCTCGCCGCGCCCGCCTCGACGCTTCGGCGAAGAAGATCATGGACCAGCATGACGCGACCTTCCGGAAGCTGGCCAAGTGAAGCCGGCGCCGGAGTTCCTGGACGTCGAGGACGTAATCCACCTTCACCGGCTGGAGCTGGAGCGCTTCGGCGGCTCGGACGGCATCCGGGATCTTGCGGCGCTCGAAAGCGCGGTTGGAACGCCGCAGGCGGCGTTCGGCGGGGCCTTCCTGCACGCGGACGTCTTCGAGATGAGCGCCGCGTACGCGTTTCACATCGCCCAGAACCAGCCGTTCGTCGACGGGAACAAGCGGACGGGGCTCCTCGCGGCGCTCGTCTTCCTCGAATGGAACGGATACGAGGTGTAGGATCCTGGCATGCGACTCTGCGATGCCATGCTCGCCATCGCGGAGCGCCGGCTCGACAAGAAGGGGCTTGCGGCCCTCTTCAAGGAACTGGCGGCGCCCGCCACGTAAGATGCCCCGATGAAGATCGAGCCTTTCGAAGTCCCCCCCGAGCCCGCCGTGCCACGGGCACGCCCGGTCCGACTGCTCTGGTACGAAGACTGGTGGGACGGGCCCCTTGCAGGGATGTGCGAATGGGAAGGAAGGCGCGACTGGTTCCACTTCTTCAAGGAAGACGATCCTCCAGACCCTCAGCGCTGGTTCTGGATCTTCCGGCTGACGCCTGAGCAGCAAGTCGCCATCGAACATCGTCACCGGCGTTACCAGGAACTGGTCGGAAACGGATCGGAGTTCGTGGACGATCCTGGCGTCATTGGCGGAAGAAGGCTGCAGCGTCCTTCTACGTTTGACCGCGCAGGATGGGACGAGTGGCGACGAGAGTGTGGCGACGGCCTGAAGATTGATGACCTCACCGAGCAACAGATCGTGGCATGGTTCAAGGAGGAGGACACAAAAGGGACGGCGGCCATTTCGGTACACCACCCCAAGAAGGACTAGTGATGTGCACTTCGCAGAAAAGCGCCCGGCCCATTTCTTCCCTGGCACCGGCGCCAACTCGATCCTCTTCAAGAATGAGTCGAGGGCGGCGACGATTTCGAACGGATTGAATCGCCCCCGCAAGCGGGTCTAGAGTGTTCGCCCGTGGCGCTTCCCCACCCCGGAACCTGAAGCCTGTCGACCCAGGGCCAGCTCGTCACCGAGACCTTCGACTTCGACGGCGGCCGCCGGGTCGCCGGCTGGACGACGAGACCGGGCGGCTGCACGAGGACACGCCGTACTTCGCCTCGCCCCGCTTCGACGCCCATGCCGCGTTCCTGATGGGCGAAGGGCGCGCCTGGACCCGGTCGCGCTTCGGCGTCGACCTGCCGGCCGGGCGCACCGCGGTCTTCGGCGTCTCCGCCGGCGGCGAGCTGGCGCTGGCTCTCGGACTCATTCTGGAATCCCTCAGCCGTGGACTCGCCGTCCACAGGCTGGAAGACACAGCCTGACGCAGGCTCTGCTCTTGACTCGCCCCGATCGCACAACTATGATACTTGTCATACTTGGAGGACTTACCATGATCCAGCATGTCTCCCCTCTCCACCTCCGCCAGAGGCTCGGCGACGTCCTGAACCGCGTCGCCCTGCGGCAGGACGAATACGTGATCGAGCGCAAGGGCCAACCGCTCGCGGCGCTGGTGTCGGTCGAGAAGATGCGGTCGCTCGTGGAGGCGGCGCGGCTGCACCTGCTGACGGCGCTGGCGGGGCGCGGCTCGAAGCTGACGCAGGCCGGGGCGGACGCATTGGCGGACGAGGCGAAGCACCGGTCGCGCCCGCGGCGGAAGAAGTAGCCGGTGATCCGGGCGGTGATCGACGCGAACGTGCTGGCGAGCGCGTTCATCCGGCCGAAGGGACCCTCGGGCCAGATCCTGCGTCGCTTCCTCGAGCGCGGCGAATTCGAGCTCGTGCTCTCGCGACCGATCCTGGACGAACTGGGGCGGGTGCTGTTCTACCCACGGCTACGCAAAGAGCTGGCTGTGTCCGACGACGAGATCCGGGCGCGCGTCGCAAACCTGGGCGTGCTGGCCGTGCTTGCCGAGGGCGAGGTTGGGGGGCGAATCGTCGAGGCGGATCCCGACGACGACAAGTACGTCGCCGCCGCGCTCCACGGCCAGGCGCCCTTCCTCGTCAGCGGCGACCGCCACCTCCTGGACCTCAAGGATGCCCGTGGCGTGAGAATCCTGAAGCCAAGGGAGTTCCTGGAGGTGCTCTCTTCGCAGCGGCCCACGTAGTACCGCGGCCAAGACCGCCGTGGTCCGTGCCCCGCGGGCGCCGTCACTCGCGGTGTTTCCGCGGACATGGACGACGAGGTCTCCACGGTCAACGGGCGGCCTCCTCGAGGCCGTGGGTGGGGTGACGCAGCATCCCGGGTGGGTGTTTTGATCCGGGCATGAGTCAGGCACTTCCCGCTCCGAAAGACGCTCGCGGCCAGGTGATCGCGCTCGAGCCGATCGCCGGGCTGCTGGACCTCATTGCGCGCGCCTGGCACCCGACGGCCGTTTGGCTGTTCGGCAGCCGCGCCAAGGGCCTGGCAAGGCCGGAGAGCGACTGGGACCTCCTCGTGGTCGTGCCCGACGCCGAACCGGCCGCCGACGATCTCATGGCCGCGTACCAGATTCGCCGCCAGTCCGGGGCGCCGGCGGACGTCATTCTCTGCAGGGCGACGGATTTCGAAGAGGCGCGCGAGGTCCCCAACACGCTGGCGTACGAGGCGGCGCATTTCGGCGTTCCGATCCATGGGCGCTGAGAAGGTCATCGCCAACCTGCTGCGCGTGGCGAAGGAAGACTATCTGCGATCTTGGGATACTCCAACTCGGCATGGCTAAGTTGTTTGTCGCGCTCGACCTGCCGGCCGCCGCCAAGGCGGGCGTTCGCGCTGAAGCGCTGATCAGATCCAGGTGGGGTCGAAGTCTGGAGATTCCTTCTCTCGACGGATTGTGCTCGCATTCAACCGGCCCGTATCATCCGCCCATGGGTCGCAAGCAGTACAAGCCGCCGCAGCCGGGCAGCCAGTTCCTCGTCTACCGGACGGAGGACGGGAAGCTGAAGCTCGATGTGCGCTTCGAAGGCGAGACGGTGTGGCTGACGCAGCAGCACATGGCGGAGCTGTTCCAGACGAGCATTCCCAACATCAGCATGCACATCCGCAACGTGTTTGCGGAGGGCGAGTTGCAGGCGGATTCAGTTGTTAAGGATTCCTTAACTACTGCCGCTGACGGGAAGAACTACGCGACCCGGTTCTTCAACCTCGACGTGATTATCTCCGTGGGCTACCGGGTGAAGTCCCACCGCGGGACGCAGTTCCGGATGTGGGCGACGCAGCGCTTGCGGGAATACGTCGTCAAAGGGTTCGTGCTCGACGACGAGCGTTTGAAAAACCCGGACCAGCCCTTCGACTATTTCGAAGAGCTGACGCGCCGGATCCAGGACATCCGGACGTCGGAACGGCGGTTCTACCAGAAGATCGCGGACATCTACGCCACGAGCATTGACTACGACCCGACGCAGGAAGTCAGCATCCTCTTCTTCAAGACGGTGCAGAGCAAGGTGCACTGGGCGATTACAGGGCGGACCGCTGCGGAGATCGTCCACGACCGAGCGGACGCGGCGAAGCCCAACATGGGACTGACGAACTGGCGCGGGGCGGTGGTGCGCAAGCAGGACGTGGTCATAGCGAAGAACTACCTGACAGAGCAGGAACTCGCCGCGCTGAACAATCTCGTCGAACAGTACCTGGTCTTCGCCGAGGGGCAAGCCATGCGGCGGATTCCCATGCACATGGTGGACTGGGTCAAGAAGCTGGATGCGTTCCTGACGCTCAACGAGCGCGAAATTCTGGATCACGCCGGGCGCATCTCCCACGAGATGGCGCAGGCCAAGGCCGAATCCGAGTACGACAGGTTCAAGAGCTTCGGCGTCACCGATCCGCGCCCGGTGGATGCCGACTTCGACCGGGTTGCACGACAGGTTCAGAAGCTGCCGAAGCCGCGGAAGCCAAGGCCTCCCAGGCAGCCCCGATGAACCGCCTCGCCCTCCTCATCCTGCTCTTCCCGCTGGCCTGCGGCCCCTCCGCTCCCCCGCCGCCGTACGTCCGCCCGGCCGACCGGCCGCTGGTGCGCCCGGATGCGCCCGAGATGAAGACCCAGGCGCCCGAGCGCTACAGGGTGCGCTTCACCACGTCCCAGGGAGACTTCACGATCACGGTGACGCGCGCCTGGGCGCCGCTGGGAGCTGACCGCTTTTACAACCTGGTCCGCGGGCGGTTCTTCGAGGAAGCGCGCTTCTTCCGGGTCATCAAGGGCTTCATGTGCCAGTTCGGGATCGCGGCGGACCCCGCCGAGTCGGCGCTCTGGAGAAACGCGAACATCCCGGACGATCCGGTCCGGCAGGAGAACACGCGCGGGAGGGTCACGTTCGCGACGTCGGGGCCCGGGACGCGCACGACGCAGGTGTTCATCAACTTCAGCAACGGCAACGCGCGGCTGGACAAGCTGGGGTTCGCGCCGTTCGGCGAAGTGACCGAGGGGATGGAGGTCGTCGGCAAGCTCTACTCCGGGTACGGCGAAGGCGCGCCGAACGGGAGCGGCCCGGACCAGGAGCGGATCGAGGCGCTCGGGAACCCCTACCTGGACCGCGAGTTCCCGAAGCTCGACTTCATCAGGAAGACCGAGATTGTGGAGTGACGGTCTGGTCCTGGTTTCGCGCCTGGTCCATTCACCGGGTATCCTCGAACGCATTGTGGCCCACAGATGCCCACTTCCCCATTCGACGGAGGAACCATGAGGCCCCTTCTCGCAACGCTTCTGCTCGCCAGCCTCGCCGCCGCGGAGGGCGTCGTCGGCGCCAGAAAATTCGCCGATTACGACATGAAGGCGATCAAGGAGGGGCAATGGCACGAGTACTCGGAGGTCACGAGCGTCCAGAGACGGCCAGGCGTCCTGACCACGACTCGCATTCTCGGTCGCATGGCTTGCGTCAAGGCGGACGATGACACCGTCTGGATGGAAGACACGCGCTGGGAGGAAGCGAAGCCGGAGATGAAGGTAGTCACCCTGATGCAGGTCAGGCGTTCCGACGGGGTCACGGTGAAGGGGTGGATCGGAAAGCCGGGAGGCGAGGGAACCGAGGCCAAGGTCAAGGAGCCGGACCCCCCGGACCCGAACCAGCCGGCGCCGGAAAATACGGGCAAGTTGACGGAGGACAAGACCACGGTCAGTGGCAAGGAGGTGGAGGTGCAGAAGACCGAGGTGACCACGACCTGGACGAAGGACGGCAAAGTCAACACAGTCGTGAGGTTTAACTGGCTGAGCGCGGAGGCTCCGCTGAAGTACCGGACGCAAGGAGAGACCAAGGACCTGTATCTCGGCGACAACATCAAGTGGGACAAGGCGCCGAAGGGGCCCGCGGGATGGTTCAGGATTGAGCTGATCGCCGAAACCTGGTCGAGGACCATCCAGATCACCAGGACCGGCACCGACGCAAAGCCGACGCTGACGGTGAAGTAGCCTGCCGCGTCGCGAACCAGAGCGCTCCGTCCCGGAAGATCGTCACGACCCCTGACCCGGGCGTTTCAGGCCGGGTCCCCCCGGGTGCTAGCATGCCGCGATGAAGAACGCTTCGATGCTGCTGCTGTGTCTCGCCGCGACCGCCGCGGCGGACCCCGAGGCGGCGGGCGCGCTCAAGCTCACGCGGCCCGACAAGTGGACCCGGCAGGAGGACGCCGCGAACCGGTCCACGTTCTTCCTCCCCCCCGAGGAGGACGCTTCCAGCCGCGTCGCCCTGATCGTCATGCCCCCGGACGAGGTGGAGGGGGCGCCGGCGGACTGGCTCGACGCGAAATGGAAGGGCCTGCTGGAGGGGCGCAAGGTGGTGACCGACGGCGGCAGCGGCGCGCTCGGCGAGTGGGTTCACCGGACCGCCCGTCTGGAAGACGACGGCGGCAAGTCGTGGACGCGCCTCTACGCCGTCCGCGCGGGCCGGAAGATCCAGGGCGCGATGTTCGTCGCGGAGACGAAGAAGCTCTTCGAGCGCTACGCCGAGGCCGTGGACAAGTCGCTCGCCGACGCGACATGGGCGGGCAAGCGGGCCGCGGGGCCGAGGATCAAGGGGGCCTGGTCGGGCGTCGTGATGCGCAACCGGTACGACGCGCTGTCCAAGGGGTACGTCTGGATGAAAGGGACCGACCGCTTCGTCCTTTTCGACAACGGCCTCGCCGCCAGGGACTGGCCGGACAAGGGCCTGGACTCGCTCGACTTCTCCGTGGACCCGCTCGCGAAGCTCGACTACCTGGGGAAGCTGGAGGAGACGGACAAGGAGTACGTGATCACGTGGGAGCCGGGGAGCACGACGACGCTCACGAAGGCCGACGGGAAGCTCCTCGAGGCCTCGACGCACGGCGAGTTCTTCCCGATGCTCGTCGTGGACGGGTCGCGCCCCGAGGGGACGTTCCACCGCCCGGACAATTTCTGGCCGAACACGCTCGTGCTCCACGCGGGCGGCACGTTCGAGGAGCAGGGATGCCTCGCGCTCCTGTCGCAGCTCGTCGACGGCCAGCCGCAGCGCGGCAAGAGCACGTACGAGATCCGGCTGTGGACGCTGCGGCTGACGTACGAGGACGGCGTGACGCGCACGATCGCGTACGAGGTGACCAAGGGGACGGCGGCGAAGCCGGAGCGCATCGTGCTGAACACGTATGGGCTGGACCGGAAGTAGCGCGGGCGGCCGCTCCGCCGCCGGGTGCCGCTCGGCCGGGGCCTGCCGGAGAGTCGGGCTCCCCGTGCAAGGCCGGCACCCGGTCGGCTCAATGGACCTGACAGGAGACCAGGAGACCCGATGAAACTCAGCGCGCGCGCCGTCGTGATTCTCTGCGCCGTTCTTGCGGCCTGCGATTCGAAGCCCGGGGGCGCCCCTTCGCCGGCTTCCACCCCGGCCGCTGCGGGTGCCGGGGCGACGACTCCCGGCGTGCCGCTCGAAAGCGCACAGCTCGCGATCCCCGCCGGGGCGCTGGACGGGCCCGCGCAGGTCGCGGTCGCCGGGAAGAGCCCGAAGGACTACCCGGGCGCGACCGTCGCGGGACAGGTCTGGGACGTGCGCGTCAACGGCGCCGAACATACGGAGTTCCGGGAAGCGGCGACGCTGCGCGTCCCGTACGACCCCGCGCTCGTGCCCGCGGGAAAATTCGTGACGCTGTCGGCGTGGAGGGACGGCCGGTGGGAGGACGTGCCGGGCGCCGTCGCGGACCCGGCGACCCGCAGCGTGACGGCGCGGGTCTGGCACCTCTCGGAGTACGCGCCGACCGTGACCGACGCCGACGTGCGCATCGTGTCGCGGTGGTACGGGACGTACGTCTACGAACTGAACAGGCCGCGCAGCCCCCAGGGCCCGCCCCTCTGGCACTCGACCGCCTTCACCGTCGTCCGGACGGCGAGGATCGTCGCGCGCGAAGAGGTCCTGAAGCTCGGCGACTGGGGCGACATCCGCCGCTTCGTCGTCGAAAGCGTGAGGATCACCCTCTCGCGCAGCGCGAACGCGGCGGAGGTCAAGGACAAGGTCTACCGGTTGGGGGAAGCGGTCACGGCGTCGCATTCGAAGAACGAGCGGGACCTGTGGGCGCCGATCGAGCCCGCGTACCGGGCGCGCATGGACCAGCAGCGGGAGGAGGCGGAGCGGCTGCGGGCGAAGGCCGCGGAGCTGGCCGCCGCGCTTCCGGACGCCGCGAACCGCAGCGACGCGGAACATGCGCTCAAGCAGGCGCAGGAGGAGGCGGCGACGGCGCTCTGGTCGCTGAAGGCGCTGGAGTTCCAGTCCTACCGGAGCCTGTGCGACTTCGGCGCCTGGGACGTGGACGGGAAGACGCGGGCGAGCGCCTCGATCCAGCACCCCGACTTCCGGTACACGGCGCAGTCCTGGGATCTCGAGGGGGAGATGTTCGAGCGTCCCTCGGGGCAGGGCGTGCTGAAGTCCGAGGAGCAGGAATTGCTCGCGTCGCTGTGGGCGGAGGGCGACGCGGGGGACGTGATCCGGAACGAGCGCGTCGAGGAGACGTGGTCGGAGAAGACGACGTTCGTGCGGGCGCGGCTGGACGGGACGGATCCGCCGCGGGAGCTGGTGGTGAAAGGTGAGGTGCTGCACCGGCTGCTGTGCGCGGGAGCGGACGGGGACGACGGGTGGATCGGGAAGCCGGGGCAGGACTGGGCCAACGCGGGGCCGCGGGCGATCCCGGCGTCGGGGGCGGTGAAGGTCGAGGCCTACCTGTCGGACACGCGCGCGCCGGGGCCCACCACCCCGGTCGCGACGGCGACGACGGACGCTTCCGGGAAATTCGAATTCCGCCTGCAGGCGACGGCGGAACAGAGCCTGCGCCTCGTGGCGACGTGGAAGAACGAGGACGCGCAGCTGGACGAGACGCAGGAGCTGAGCTTCCCGACGTGCGAGCCGTTCCTGTTCGGGGAAGCGCTGGCGGGGACCGGGCCGCTGCTCCGGCTGCCCGCGGTGTCGCGATCCGGCTGGGTCTTCGCGCGCTACGCGGGACAACCGACGCGATTCGACCTCGGGTCGACGCTCCACGGCGGCACGCTCACGAGCGAAGGCGAGCGGAAGATCCGGGTGTCGTTCGAGGGGCCGGACGCGATCCTGCTCGGGACGTTCGTGCGGCGGGCGACGCACCTCAACCAGAACCACAACACGCTCCAGGTGAAGGTGAACGCCCGGCTCGACGAGATCCGGAGGCTGGCGCCCGGGGACGCCGCGGTGGAGCGGCGGATCACGTCGGCGGGCGTCGGGGCCGACGGGAAGGTGGAGGTCGAATTCAAGGGGGCGGACGTGTGCTTCCTGGCGAGTTCGCTGATGTCGCTGGACGCGCTGGGGCTGGAAGCGATCGTGCTGGACGGGAACGGGTACTGCCAGAAGATCGAGACGCTGGCGCAGGAGATCTACGGCGCCACGGAAGCGCGGCGGACGGCGGGGACGGCGCCCGCGGTGACGTGGGACGCCCCCCGCACGGGTTCAGACTGGCCGTTCGTGGACTACAATTCGGACGAGGACAACATGGACTGGCTGCTGTCGATCCGGGAGTGGCGGCCCTGGCAGCTCACGTCGCACCTGAAGGCGTCGCTCGAGAGCCTGTACCCGGAGCTGCAGGTCCAGGAGGTGCTCTCGGGAAACGTGGACGTCTTCGCGGACGCGGCACGGCCGGACGTGCTCCGGCGGCTGGGCTCCGGCGGGATCCCGATCGTCAGCATCAGCCACGGCACCACGGGCGGCCACCTGATCGCGCTGGTGGGCCTGGTCCTCGACGTTTCCGGCAAACCCGTGCGCTGGATCATGTGCGACCCCTACGGCGACCTGTCGCAGCATCCCGACCAGAACGGCTACTACGGCACGATCCGGAACGTGGACCTCCTCGCGCACCACGGCGCCTACGCCCCCTACGGCATCGCGCCCCGCCCGACGGCGGCGCGCGGCGGGACGATCGCTTCCAAGTACTACGTCGTCCTCCGCCGGTCCGGCGCCAACCCGGCCCCGGCCGAACTGAGAACGAAGCTCCTCCCGGGCAGCGGCCGGTAGGCAGACCGCAAGACCCTTCCACGAAAAATCGGCGGTCGGCTGACCCCGGCCCCCGAGACGTCACTCCAGCGGCACTCCGCCGTCCCCCGCGCAGGCCCGCGTCATGCGCTCTTCCAGCCGCGCCAGCTCCGCGCCGTCGCGAAGCCGCTTCAGGATGCCCCTCCCCCGCCGCCACAGCACGGCCGCGCGCCCCCGGCGCTTCATCGCGACGAAGCAGAGCGCCAGCTCGCAGAGGTGGGTGCCCTCGAAGCTCCGGTTGCCGACGCGCCGGTCGATCTTCAGGGCTCGCTCGAGGCCGCGGCGGGCCTCGGCGAGGCGGCCGGTGTCCCTGTGAAGCGTCGCGAGGTTCCCGAGGACTTCCCCTGTTCCGCGGAGATCGCCGGCGTCCTGGAGGATGGCGATGGCTTCGCGGTACAGGCGTTCGGCGGCGTCGAAGCGGCGCGCGTCCAGTTCCGAGTCGGCCAGCAGGGCGAGGGCGATGCCTTCGAAGGGGCGGTTGCCGACTTCCCGGTGGATGGCGATCGCGTCCGTGCAGCAGCGCGCGGACTCGGGGAACCGGCGGAGGTCCTTGAGGAGGCCGGCGAGTCCGCCGAGGGCGATTCCCTCGAGGCGGCGGTCGCCGACGGTGCGGGACAGGTGAATGGCGCGGCGGTAGGCGTCCTCCGACGGGGACTTGCGGCCGGTCCGCCAGAACAGGAGCGCGAGGTGAGTCAGCACCACGGCCTCCGCGTCCTTGCTGTGCGCGCGGCGCAGGACGCGAAGGGCCCGCCGGAAGGTCTTTTCCGCGGCGGCGGGATCGCCGTCCGCCATGGAGACGAGCCCGAGGTTGCCCAGGGCGACGCCCTCGGCGCGCGGGTCGCGGCCCTCGCGGAACTGGACGAGCGCCCGCTGGTAGAAGGCGCGCGCGGTGCGGGGGCGGCCGATTTCGAAGTGCAGGTTGCCGAGGCCGCCGAGCGCGCGGCCGGCGGCCGCGCGGTCGCCTGCGCGCCGGAGCAGGGCCGCCGCCCGCTGCCAGGCCCGTCCCGACGGGCCGAGGCGACGCACCTCCGAGTGGACGCGGGCGAGGTCGGACATCGCCAGCCCTTCCCCGCGCAGGTCCCGCGCGCGGCGGCTGGCGTGCAGCGCGGCCCGGACAAGCGACTCCGCCTCCGCGCACCGGCCCCGCACCATCGAGGCCTGGCCGGCGAGCCGCAGCGCTTCGGCCCTCTCCGCTCCCGCCGTGAGGAGCGCAAGCCGGTGCCAGGCGTCCTGCGCGGCGGCGTGGCGGTACTCGCGGCGGGCGACCTCGGCGGCGCGGCGCAGGTAGAGCGCGAGGCTCCCGGGCGGTGCGGGCCGCGGCCCGGCCGCGGCGTGGCGCGCGTGGGCCGCGAGGTCCTCCGCGACGGGGTCGGTCGGATGCGGGCGGAACGGCGCCGGCCGCGCGCCGTCCAGCCGCCCCGGCGCCGGCGGCCGCCCGCCCGCGCCCGCTTCCAGCAGCTCGAACGCCAGCCCGTGAAGCCGCGCGCGGTCGCCGGGGAGCTGCAGCTGGTACGCGGCCTCGCGCAGCACGGCGTGGCGGAAGACGTAGGCGTGCTCGGCGTTCACTTCGGCATGGTATCGGATGCCCCCGGCGGCGGCACGCGGCCCGGCTCAGGCGTTCAGCCGCCAGAGGGTGAAGTTCAGCACGGCCGCGAAGGTCACCCACGCCAGGTAGGGGGCCAGCAGCCACGCGGCCGCGCGACTCACGGGCCGGAAGGCGGCGATGGTCCACGCGATGGCCAGCCACAGGAAGACGATCTCCGCAAACGCGACGCCGGGCCGGTGCAGCCCGAAGAACAGCGGCGTCCAGAGCGCGTTCAGCGCGAGCTGCGCGAAGAACGCCCCCAGCGCCCGCCGCCGCGCCGGCGACGCGCCCTGCAGCCACACCCGCCACGCCGCCACCGCCATCGCCACGTAGAGCGCCGACCAGACCGGGCCGAACACCCAGCCCGGCGGATTCCACGACGGCTTCCGGAGCGACGCGTACCACTCCCCCGGCATGAACAGCGCTCCCGTCGCCGACGCGCCGAAACTCAGCGCCAGCCACCCGACGAGCCCCAGCCAGCGGACCCACGCCGGGCGCGCCTGCGGCTCCATGCGAATCTCTCCTCCCTGGCGGACCCCGCCCGCTGCGGGGCCGAAACGAATCGTATCAGGGCGCGCCGCCGACCGCCCGCGTCCGGGGACAACCCGTGTCGCGGCCTCCCCGGCGGGGTTCCGAACCCGGCGGCGCGACCGCAGGCGGACGACGACTCCAGCCGGGACGGCGCGCGGGCGAGGAAGGGCCGGCGGCGTTGGTCCCGGCCCTCGCCCTCGCGTAGACTCCCCCTCACTCCCACCCTTGCCGGAGCCCCTCCCCATGAGACATCCCCTCGTCCTCGCCCTCGCCGCCGCCGCCCTCCTCCTCGCCGCCCGCCCTCTCCTGTCCGAGGACAAGAAGCCGGCCGGCGACGACGACAGCCCCGGCCCCGAGCACGCCGCGATGGCCCGGTGGTCCGGCTCGTGGACCCGCAGCATCAAGCTCTGGATGAAACCCGGCGGCAAACCGTTCGAGATGACCAGCTCCGCAGAGATCGCCATGATCATGGACGGCCGCTTCAGCCGCATGACCGCCACCAGCGACATGGGCGGCCACAAGTACACCGGCGAGTCCACCATCGGCTTCGACCGCACCACGAAGAAATGGTCCGTCTACGCCGTCGACAACATGGGCACCGCCCCGACCTTCCTCGAGGGCACCAGCGCCGACGGCGGCAAGACCATCGAGTTCGCCGGCACCATGACCGTCGCGGGCAAGGACACGCCGATGAAGACGCGCTGGGTGCAGACGGAAAAGGGCCCGGACGAAATCGTGATGGAGATGTACAAGGGCGAGGGGAAGGACGAAGTGAAGATGATGGAGGTGGTGAGCAGGAGGAGGAAGTAAGGGGCGGCCCAAGGATCAGTGAAGTCCGCGGCGGCAGGTCGACGGCGATCCGGAATCAAAGCGCCCGTCACCTGAACGTGGCAGAGGTCGGCATCCGACGTGAAGTGTTTTCGGCGAGACCGGTGTCGCCGTGGCCTTGTCATGGTCCCGGAGACAGGCAAATCAGTTGAGGAGTGAGGCCACACATGACATGGGACTACTGGGAAATCCTTCTGTTGGCGCCCATCATGCTGGCCGACTACTTCCTGACCATCCTGGGCGCCCGCACCGCACAGGGCACGTATACGAAGCACTTCAACTCTGGAAGTTACGAGCTGAACCCGGTGTGGCGGTCCGCGGTGAAGACCAGGCGCTGGTTCAACTTCCGTCACCACGTTCCGGCAGTCGTTGTCCCGATCACCATGTTCTTCGTCGAGCGCTCGACTCTCCCCCGACCGGTACCGCTCTTCGGCCTGATCAACGCTGGCATGCTAAGCATGTACGCGCTCATCCTCGGCCATCACGCAGGCAATCTCCTCCTCTTCCGGCGCATGGCACGTCGACCGACGGAAGTGACCGGTACGGTGAAGATGTCGCACACATTCGAGCTGGCGAACGCCCGGTACAGGGTCCTGGCGAGCGCATTTCCCCTCGTGGTCGGAGCAGCGCTGTCCAGGCACCCGGTTGCCCTCGGGGCAGCGCTGGGACCCGTGCTCTACCTCCTCGCCCTGTCCGTCTGGTCGGCCAACAGCCGCCCTGGCGACGATCGCCCCAGGCAGCCCGATGGCGACGATGCCGGAAAGCTCGCGCCGGACGCTCCCTAGGTAGGCGGCCGCAAGTTCTGTGAAAGGAAGACCCCTCTCGATATGCCGGTGACATTCTCGCCAAGGAATGGTCACTCGAGCACCGGAGGGGGGCTTGCCGAAGTAGCTGATATGGAGTGACCGTTGTCCAGCGCAGATCGCCGGTCGTTTTGTCCTTCTTCTCATCGAGGTCGTTGTCGTTTCTTGCTGAGGGAAGCGAAGGGGGCGGATGAGACAGGGCGCTTCGACGACGAATCACTCTGATATTCGCGGGTTACGTCGGTTTCCCGGCGCAGAGCTGTGGGTTCCAGAAATTCTGACCGCCTTTTTCCGGAAATTCTGACCGGCTCCGGCTGGGCGAAACCGGCGCGCCGGCCGAAGGGCTGGCCGTCACGCCGCTTTCGCCCTTCTTCCTTTGCGGGAGGGGGCGGTGCCCCCTCCGCCTCCCCCCTTTGGGGTTCGTCGGCGCGTCCTGGGATGTGCCGCCTTCTGTACGACGGACCGCGGAGTTCAATCAGGCGGCCTCGTTCCAGGACGCGATCGAGGATTGCCTCCGCAAGATCGGAGTCGTGCAGCACGCGGCCCCAGGAGGCTGGGGGTTTGTTGGTCGTGAAGACCATCGGTCGCCTCTTGAGGTAACGCTCGTTGACGACCTGGAAGAGGACGTTCGCCGCGTCGGGACGATGCGAGAGGTAGCCCACCTCGTCGATGACGAGGACGTCGGGTTCGACGTACTGGGGCAGGACGTCGCGCAGCGATCCCACCTCGCCGGCGCGGGAGAGCTTCTGGAGCAGATGATCGGCGTCGACGAAGAGCGCCTCGCAGCCGTTTTGGATTGCTCGGTAGGCGATCGAGATGGCCAAGTGCGTTTTGCCCGTGCCGCTGGGACCGAGGAAGACGACGGAGCGAGCTTCGGAGACGAGCTCGGGTCCGAGATAGCTGCCGAGGAGCTGCTGGCGGATAGAAGTCTGGAAGGTGAAGTCGAAGTCCTCGATGGTGGCGAGGAAGGGGAAGCGGGCGCGACGCACGGATCGTTCGATGCGGGTCTGCGCGCGGTGGGCGACCTCCTCGGCGATCAAGATCTCGAGGTAGTCCCGGTAGGACATCCCCTCCTTCTCCGCGCGACACTCAAGCTCAGAGTAGAGGCGTCGCACCGTGGGGAGATGGAGACGGCGGAGCATGCGTTCCAGGTCGATGGCGACGGTCATGCGTGGACCTCCACGAATTCCTCGACGCGCGCAGCGGTGAAGACGCGCTCCTCCATCGCGCCGTGGACGGCGCCCAGGATCGCGGATGGACCGAGATGGCAGAGCAGCTCGTGAAGCCGTTCGACGTCGCCTTTCCAGCAATGCGGATGGCGGTGGACGACCTCGGTGAGGAAGTCCTGCATGTCCTTGCCCAGCTCCAGCAACTGCTGGCGTTTGGCGTAGAGCCGGCCGCGCTCGCCCGACACGGCGGCGAGCAACGCGGACCTGTCCTCGGGGGCCCAGACGGAATTGCCCGCCTCAGGAAACCGCGGAAGGGAGCGTTCGTGGCGCCCGGCGACGATACGGACGCTGTCCGGGTAAAGATGCAGCGTGCCGGGAATGCCGATGGACTTCGGAGGCATCGCGTAGCGGATGCCGTCATGCTCGACCATCCCGGTCGGCCCCACGACGACGGGAAAGTGCAGCGCGTACTTGCTCGCGCGGCATTTGATCGGCCGCAGGCGACGCCTCTCCTCCTTCAGTCGGACTCGCGGAATGATCCCGGTGGCCCGGCACGGCCGGCGGTCGTTGACTTCTTCGAGCCATTCGGCGAGCTGCTTTTCGAGATCCTCTCGGTCGTGAAACTTCCTGACCTTGAAGAAGGACGACTTCACCCACCCCACGAGGTTCTCCACCGAGCCCTTCTGGTTCGCGCGTCGCGGCGTGCAGAGCTCCGCGGCGAATCGGAAGTCCAGCACGACCCTGGCAAAGGTCGGGTTCCACTCCCGCTTCTTGTGCGAGATGACGATGGTCCTCGGGTTGTCGAAGACGCACGCCAGCGGCACGCCGCCGAAGACTTCGAATCCGTGGATCAGTCCCCGCACGACGGACTCGACCTTCTGGTCCGGCGTCAGGACCACATCCACGAAGCGCGAGTACTTGAGACGTGACGCGAAGAATTCGATCGTCTCCGACTTCCCGGAGAGGTACGTGACCGTCACCTCCCCGAAGTCGTGCTGCGAGAATTCGCCGGCCAGGCCCTCGAATCGCACGAGCGGCGAGCGCGCGGGTTCGCGTCGCTGTGACTTGATGAGCTCGTACGCAGCCGACTTCCCGCCCTCGTGGCCCTTCTCTCTCATCAGCCGAAGGACTTCGCCTCCCGGCAACTCGGGCGTCTCTTCAAGGGTCGTCGCAACGAAGTCGCGGAAGCGGTCGACGATGGGCGGTCGTCCCGCGCCCTTGCGAATCTCCATCAGCTGTTCAGCGGACACGAGAGGCTCCTTTCCGATGCGTCTGGCGTTTCGCTCCGACACGCCGACGCGCCGAGCGACGTCCTCCCACGTGTGTCCGGCCGCCCTGAGCACCTGCACGGCGTGCCTCTTCAACAGGTCGATCATCCCGTGCGCTCCGACTGTCAGTCCGCCCGATCGCGGACGAAGTCGGCAACCCTACGGGGACAGCGACCCGGCCAGAATTTCCGGAAAACTCCCGGCCAGAATTATCGGAACTGGCACCGAGGCCTCGTTCGGGACCTGCCACTCGACGGGCGCTTCGCGCTCTCGCAACAGACAGACCTGGATCGTTGCCTTGTGTGCGTCGAGACCGACGAAGCTGCTACGCTTTTCCATGACCGGCTCCTTTCGCTTGCGGCTCTGGTGTCCTTGGACACTAACCCGCGAAACGCGAACTGGAGCCGGTCACTCCATACTGTCTACCGGTCCGGGCGCTGACGGACAAGGATCGTGAAGGGCTCCGGCAGATGCAGAGAGGAGCATTGCGGAGTTCTGCCGAGCGCGAGCGGTTGCGCTCCAGTCCAGCGGGTGGAGCGTCGGTGACATGGCCGAAGCCGTGGACGTGACCGCTGCAGCGGTCTACGGCTGGCTGAAGCGACTTGGCGAGGGCGGCGTCGAGGCGCTCCGCGATCGCGGCCGCCCGGGGCGGCCGCCGACGTACGACGACCGGTTTCTTCCTCGCGTTCCTGCGGGAGTTGCTTTCGCGCGACCGCGGCTGGAAAGTCACGCGCGTCCTCGACATTGTCTCCTACCACGAAACGCAAACGGTCTGCGCCCTCCTGGAAGAGGCCGCGGACCGGATCGAAGTCACCTGGTCGCCTCACTACTCACCAACCCACAACCGGATCGAGCGAGTCCGGAATCACCTGAAGTTCCGTTACCTCTTCCACCATTTCTTCGGCACCGAGATGGGTCTCTTGCCAGCCGTCGAGCGCGCATTGAATACGCTCATAGAAGACCTCAACCTCGCCTGAGGGATCGTGCTGGAAAAGCGCCGACTGACTAAGACGGGTAACTCAACGGACTTCTGGTCAATCGCTCAGGGAACGGTGAAGCTCCCTTCCGCGCTCCACGAACCTCCCAGGAACGCGCTGTCGATGGCCTGGACGCTCCAGTAGTAAGTTCCCGGCGGCAGGGACAGCGTGCTGGACGAGAGTTGGATCGGGCCACGCTGGGGAACTCGGCGACGGCCCGTGACCGGATCGGACATGGGCGGCACGACGTCGCAGCCTCCGGGGGTCTTCCCGACACGAAGGTTGTAGTTCAGTCCCGCGACGGGTGTGTGGTCGTCGGTCGCGACGCTCCAGGAGAAGGCGACCGACCCGGGAGAAACCACGGCCGTGAGGCTTCCCGGCGCGGTCGGCGGGACGTTCGAGGCAGCCGTGACGTTCCGGTAGATCGGCGAGGACTGGCCGGAGACCGTCTGCCCGTTCATGGCAAGGTCCAGGTCTCCGTCGTTGTCGTAGTCGCCCCAGCAGAGTCCCCCTTGGAACATCTGAGTGATCGTTGCGCCGGTATTGGCGAAGATGCCGCCGCCATTCCTGTAGATCCTGGAAGTGACGGTGAATGCACTGTCTCCCATCATCGCGAGGTCGAGGTCCCCGTCGTTGTCGCTGTCTCCCCACGCGAGGAATCCATAGCCGAGGCCGATCAGGCCGGCCACGATGTCCGTGAAGCCTGATGCGCCGTCATTGCGGTAGATCCTCGTAAATCGGCTGGGTCCGGTGCCGCCAAGGAGGGCGAGATCCAGGTCTCCGTCGTTGTCATAGTCGCCCCACGCCAGCGAGCACACGTAGCATCCCGTCAGCGACGCCCCGATGTCCGTGAACACACCGCCCGAATCGTTTCGATAGATCCTCGAGATCGGGACGGAGGCCGCGTCGTCATACCCTGCCAGAGCGAGATCGAGATCCCCGTCCAGATCGTGGTCTCCCCAGGCTGCGGAGCACTGAAAGACGCCCGTCAGTCCGGCGACGATATCAGTGAAGATGCCGCCTCCGTCATTGCGGTAGATGTTCGCGACCGCACCTCCCACGGCGGATCCGGCGAGGAGAAGATCGAGATCCCCGTCCTGGTCGAAGTCTCCCCATGCGAGGGAGCCCGACTTGACGGGAGTCAACGGCGCCCCAATGTCCGTGAACTTGTCGGCGCCGTCGTTTCGATAGATTCGCGAGAAGTAGACGCCGCCCGCGGTCGGGATGCCTCCGATCATTGCGAGGTCCAGGTCTCCGTCCCTGTCGTAGTCTCCCCAGGCGAAACTGCACTGCCACAGGTCGGGGAGTCCGGCAAGAATGTCGACGAAGACGTCAATGCCGTCGTTCCGGTAGATGCGGGTCGTGGCGTCCCCGGAACCGAGGAGGCCTCCCATGACGAGGTCGAGGTCGCCGTCGCCGTCGTAGTCTCCCCAGGCCAGCCCGCTGAGCTTGACTTCCGAGATCCCGGCCACGATGTCCTGCCAGGACTCGCCAATGTTGAAGTCGGCGTCAGAGGCATCGATGGTTCCGCTCGAAGTCTCGGTGACGCGCACCCGCGCCGTCATGCTCGGCGTCGCCGGGGGGCTGATGACGTGGCTCCCGTCGTTCACGACTCCCGCGGCAATCATGAACCAGGTGGTCCCGTCGAGCGTCAACTCGATGTTCACGGGGCTGCCGGTGTCCACCGGCAACCAGGTCACAATTGCGGGGACACCGATGGTCCAGGTTTCGCCTCCATTCGGGCTCAGGACCGTCAGGACCGGGGGCGGCGCCGGAACAACGAACGACGCTTCAAGCGCCCATGCGCCGCCGGCTAGCCCGGGATCGATGGCCTGCACGCTCCAGTAGTAGGTGCCGGGAGGCAGCGACGCGTCGATGCCTCCGCCCCGGATCAGCCCCATCCAAGGCAACTGCCTGGCGCCGGTTCCTGTGTCCGCCATCGGCGCGCAGACGTCCTGGCCGCCGGGCGACGTCCCGATGCGCAGGTTGTAGTCCAAGCCGGCCGCCGGCGTGTGGTCGTCAACCGCCGCGCCCCACGAAAGGCCGACGGCACCCGCGGCGGGAATTGCGGTCAGACCCCCGGGCGCGCCCGGCTCCGCGTTCAACACCCCCTGGTTGTTTCGGAAGATCCTCAGGATCTGCGGCGTCGTACTCGTTTGCCACCCAGCGACGGCAAGATCCAGGTCGCCGTCTCCGTCGAAATCACCCCAGGCGAGATTGGAGTTTCGGACGTCCGTCAGCGGCGCCCCGATGTCCGAGAAGATGCCGCCGTCGTTCCGGTAGACCCTGGTTGCGTTGCCCAGGCTCCCGATGCCGCCTGAGATCGCGAGGTCGAGGTCCCCGTCGTTGTCGTGGTCGCCCCACGCCACCGCAGCGTACCGGACGTCCACGATCGGCGCCGCGATATCCACGAAAACGCCGCTTCCGTCATTCCTGTAGATACGCGAAACGCGGGCGGTGGTCGTCTCGCCGGCGACGCAGAGATCGAGATCCCCGTCATTGTCGTAGTCGCCCCAGGCGATGTCGGCCCATGCGACGCCCGTCAGGCCTGCCCCGATGTCCGTGAACACGCCGTCGCCGTCGTTCCGGTAGACCCTCGTGATGTTGCCGAGGGAAATGCTGTAGCCCGCCAGGGCAAGATCCAGGTCCCCGTCGTTGTCGTAGTCGCCCCAGGCGATCGCCGTCTGGTAGAGGTTGGGAAGCGCGGGCGCAATGTCCGTGAACTTGTCCCCCCCGTCATTCCGGTAAAGACGGAAGTGCGCCGTATCGCCGTAGACGTACCCGGTGTAGGCAAGGTCGAGATCCCCGTCGTTGTCGTAGTCGCCCCAGGCAACGTCGCGGACCCAGGCGGTGCCGATCATTCCCGCAGCGATGTCCTTGAAGACTCCGGCCCCGTCGTTCCGGAACACCCGGGCTATCGCGGTGGAGCCGCTCGTGTTCCCGACGAGCGCCAGGTCAAGATCCCCGTCGCGGTCATAATCGCCCCAGGCGACACCGCAGCTGTAGACGGCCGGTAGCGTCGCCCCGATGTCGGTGAACACTCCCCCGCCGTCGTTCCTGTAGATCCGAGCCGGCATCGCCACCCAGTCGACATACCCGGCCGCCGCCAGGTCGAGGTCGCCGTCGTTGTCGTAATCCCCCCACTCGATCGCCCCCTGCCAGATCCCCATGAGACCGGCGCCAACATCCACCCACGGTGCCGCGATCGAGAAGTCGGCGTCCGAAACATCAGACAGCGCGCCCGTCGTTTCCGACACGCGAACCCGCGCCGTCGTGGCGAGAATCGCGGGCGCCGTGACGGTCTGGGTCCCGTCGTTGGGGGTCGCAGTCGCCAGTGGTGACCACGTCGTTCCGTCCGTCGAAATCTCGATGTCCACTGTGCCGGCAAACCCCGCCCCGACCCAGGTCACGGTCGCCGGTCCACCGGTAGCCCAGGTTTCCCCGCCATTCGGGAACAGGACGCGAATGCCCGACAGGACGAAGTCGGCGTCCGAAATGTCGCTGGCGCCGCTCGCCGTCTCCGTCACTCGAACGCGCGCGGTCGTGCTCGGCGTCCCCGGAGCCGTCACGATCTCCATCCCGTCGTTTGTCAACCCTGCCGCCAGCAGGCTCCATGTCGCGCCGTCCGTTGAGATTTCCAGGTCGACTGGGCTCGCGGCGTCCGCAGGGGTCCACGTCACCGACGAGGACGCTCCGACCGGCCAGAACTCCCCGCCGTTGGGGGATACAAGGACCGGAGCCGACGGCGGCGGGGGCGGGGGCGGCGGCGGAGGGGGCGGGGGCGGAGGGGGCGGGGGCGGAGGGGGCGACGGCTTTCCGCCGGAACTGCTTCCGGAGGAGGACCCACCGCCGGACCCCTGGTGCTTGCACCCTGCCAGAAGAAAACCGCTCACGAGAATCGCCACGGCGCAGACTGCTCTGAAGGACATCGTTCTCCCCCGTTCACAAAGGTGACCGATCATCGGACGCGCCGAACACTCGAGCGGCGAGCGTACCAAATCTCCTGCGTGGTTTCGGAAGGTCCTCTCCTGCCATGACTGCGCGACACCTGAGACCCGTCCGAGGGGGTGCGGCCGGCCGCTTCCGATTCCGTAGTTGATCACTCCGCCGCAAAACCCGGAAAGCTTCAGCGGGTACGCATCGCAGCACTCGTGGGTCGCCTGGTCAAGAAGTGGGGCGCTTTCCAGGACATATCGCAATACCCCCTTCGAACTTAGCCTTGTCAAAGGGAGTTGCATTCAACTTCGTCGACGATTTCAGGGGCGCAACTGTCTCTGGTGACCCGCGCGCCTTCGCCTTCCGGTTGCGCACCTCGAACATGTACCTGTTCCTGCGGAGGACGTGCTCCTTGATCGAGTCTCGACCGGCACGGTTGAGGTTCTTACGCACGCGGTGGAGCAGGCCGCTCCGGGACGCGCACTCCACGGCCTCCCTGCGGTGGCCCTGCGCGGCGGAGAGAACCTCGGCGAGGCGTTCGCCATCCTTCCAGAGGTCGGCGACGCCAACCTCGCAGTCGTCTCGTGGCGCTGACGCAGTAGAATCGCGCCCATGGACATGAGACGGGCCGGTGCGCGCGGGGTTTTCATGGCCGCCCTGCTCCTCCTCCCGGGCGCCGTGTCTGCGGACGGACCCTCCGACGGCGCCTGCGAGCGCGGGGAGAAGGCTCTCGAAGCCAGGGACTGGAAGTCCGCGATCGAGGCCTTCGGCGAGGCGCTCGCGAGCGATCCGAAGTGCGTCCGCGCCCTGCACGGGCGCGCCGAAGCGCTGGAGAGGTCCGGGCAGGGCGAGGAGTCGTTGAAGGACGTGGAGGCGGCGCTGGCCATCGACGCCAAAGATCCCCTGGCGCACAAACTGAAAGGCGACGTGCTGTGGCACCGCCAGCAACTGGCCGCGGCGATCGCTGAGTTCGACGAGGCGATCCGCCTGGATCCGAAGCTGTGGAAAGCCTGGCACAACCGCGGCATTGCGAAGAGCGATGCCCGCGACCCGAAGGGGGCCCTTGAGGACCTGGATGAGGCCGAGGAGCTCATGCCGAGCGACGGCCGGATTCCCGCGAATCGGGGGCTGGCCCGTCGCCGCAATGGGGACCTCGACGGCGCGCTCGCCGACTACCGGCGCGCCCTGGCCCTGGGTCCGGATCTTCCGCATCTCCACGTCCGAATCGCGGATTGCCTCGAGGCGAAAGGGGACGTTGCAGCGGCGCTTCCCGAGATGGCCGCGGCACTCAAGGGAGAACCGGGGAACGGGGACTGGCATCGCTACTACGGCACGCTCCTGTTGAAGGCCGGGCAGGAGAAGGAGGCGCTCAAGGAACTGGACGAGGGCGTGCGGCTCGGCCCCGGCGATGCGAAGGCGTGGATCGCGCGCGGGAAGGCGCTGGCGAAGTCCGAGCCGGACCGGGCGATCGAGGACTTCACGCAGGCGCTGAGACTCTCCCCGCGCGACGATGACGCGCTGAATCGCAGGGGCATGATCTACCTGAACAAGGACCTCGAGAAGGCCGTGCAGGACTTCGGCGCGGCGATCGAGATCAACCCGAGGCGCCCGGAAGTCTGGCTGAATCGGGGCTATGCGTTCCACCGGCTGGGGAAGGCGGATGCGGCGTACAGGGACTTCGACGAGGCCGTGCGACTGGCGCCGGACGACCCCACGGCGCTCTACGACCGCGGCTGGGCGCTGTCGAGCCTGGGCAAGAGGGAGGCGGCGGTCCGGGATTTCAGGGCGGCGGCAAAAGCCGGGCCGCGCACGGCGCATCTCGCCGTCCTGATCTCGTGGGAACTTTCAAAGGAAGGCGACAACAAGACGGCCCTCGAACTCCTCGACGAGGCCCTGCGATCCGAGCCGCAGTCGGCGGAAGCCCATTCGTACCGGGGCGTCGTCCTGGTCAGGCTCGACCGGAAGAGGGAAGCACAGGAGGCGCTCGACGAGTCCATCCGCCTGGCGCCGGAGGACCGGCTTTTCCGGATCAACCGCGCCTCTTCCCTGTTCGCGCTTCACTACTTCTCGAGGGCCGCCGCGGACTACACGTTCGTGCTCCGGTCAAACCCGAAAGACCGGGAAGCGCTCCTGGGCCGGAGGGCATGCCGGGAGCAGCTTGAGGACTGGAAGGGGGCCCTCGAGGATGTCGATGCCCTTCTGGCGCTCGACCCGAACGATCCGGCGGCCTGGGAGGCGCGCGGGAACTGCCGCGGGCAACTGAAGGACGTGGAGGGCCAGATCGCGGACTACCGCAAGGCCCTGGAGGTCGCGCCTAAGGACTGGGACCGCCGAGAGGCTCTGCAGGAGTGGCTGGACGAACAGGGAGAGTGAGCACCGGGGTTCGACCCGGCGAGGGCAGGGATGTGGTGAAGTTCCCCACACGCAACGAGCCGTCGCTCCCGGTCATCGTCCGCTCGTCGAACCCGGTCGGCGCGGTCGCAGTCGAGACGCCATGGGCGACAGCCGACGATTCCCGGTCCAAGCTGGGAGAACCCGGACGCAAGTCAGTCGCGCGGCGCCACGTTGAGGGCCCCGCGCCGCTTCGCCTATCATGGCCCGGTGAACGCGGAATCCGCGTACCTCTTCCGCCACGCCCTTCTCCGCGACGCCGCCTACCAGCTGCAGCTCCCCGGCGACCGCGCGCGCCTTCACGGCCTGGCGTTCGAGCGGATGGAGGCGATGGGCGGGGGCCGGGCGCCGGAGCCGCCGCCGCTGGACCGTGCGACGCCGTTCGCCCCGCACGCGACCGACGCCTTCGCGCTCGATCTGGCGGGTCACGCCCGGGAAGCGCTCCGGGGCGCGGATCCGGGCTTCCCTGCCGCGGTGCTGCCGCTCTACCTGCGCCGCGCGGCGGACGTCGCGAGGAGGGACTACCGGCCGGAGGAGGAGGCGTGCTGGCGGGAGCTGGCGGGGCTGACGCCGGCGAAGGGGCGCCCCGGGGTCCTGCTGAGGGCGGGCGACGCGGCGTTCAAGCACGGCCGTTCGCGCGCTGCGGAGGAGTGCTTCGGGCAGGCGGTCGAGGCGGCGAGGTCCGCCGGCGCGACCGCGGAGGAGGGAATCGCGCTCGAGAACCTGGCCACGGCCTACGTCGAGACGGGGCGCGTCCTCGAGGCCGAGAGCACCTTCGAGATGGCCCTGGCGATCCACCGGCGCCTGGGCCGGCGGGGCGCGGAGAGTTTCGCGCTGGGCAGCCTGGGCAACCTCCGCCTCGCGACCGGGCGGCCGGAACTGGCCCGCCGGGACCTCGAGGTCGCCGTGGAGAGGGCGCGCACCAGCGGCGACCCGCGGGCCGTCGCCATCTCGCTGGGGATCCTGTCCGGCGTCCATCGCCGCTCCGGCCGGGTCGCCGAGGCCGAATCCGCGAACGCCCTCGCCCTGGAGGCCATCCGGCGCATCGGGGACCGGCGGGCGGAAGCGACGCTGCTCGGGAACCTGGCCAACATCCTCTGGGAATCCGGCCGCGCCGAGCCGGCCGAGCGGACCGCCCTCCAGTCGCTGGCGATCTCCCGGAAGACCGGGGACCGCCGCTCCGAGGCCGTCGTGCTCGGAAGTCTCGCGAACCTCTACCTCGAAACCGGCCGCCCCCGCCTCGCCGAACCCGCCTGGAACCAGGCCCTCGCCATCCACCGCGACACCGGCAACCTCCGCTTCCAGGGCATCGTCCTCGGCAACCTCGCCCGCCTCTACACCGCCACCGGGCGCGCCGAAGAGGCCGAGGACCTCTTCCGGCAAGCCCTCGCCCTCCACGCCGCACCCGCAGCCGCGACTGGGAGGGTTCCCACAGGTGCGACCTCGCGCTCTGCCAGCTCGCGCTCGGCCGGACCGCCGAAGCCCGCGAGCGCTGGCGCGCCGGCCGGGCGATGCTCGAGGAGGCCGAGGACCTGGCGTCGCTGGCGGGCAAGCGGAGCGAAATGGTGGCGGCGTGCCGGCGCGCGGGGATGGCGCGGTTCGACGAGGGCGAGACGTGAGATGACACCCCGCTCCCAGGTGCCCTGACGGACCGGCACGGGGTCATGATCCCGGGCCAGGAGGTTATCGAGAGGCCTCATGACGCGTCCGACTCGAGTTGAAGACCGCTGCCGCGGACTCCGCTCCTAGCGGGTCACGAACCACAGCACCCCGTCGCGATAGATCGTCGTAACGCCGGCACGATTCCTGAGGACATCGGCGACGGCCTGCGCAGGGCTCTCCGCGCCGTCGAAGGCGAAGACCGGCGGGCTGTCCCAGTCCAGGTCGATGAAGTCCCAGGGGACGCCCAGCCACAGCGCGAGCAACTCGGCCACTGCCCGCGGCGGCAGACTCTCGCCCCGGAGGACGACGGTGCGCGACAGGAGCTCGCGCTGGCGGTCGAGTCGTTCCGAAGCCGCCGCGACGGCGGCCGCGACCTCCTCGCGGGCTTTCCTCGCAAGGGCCGGAGACGTGATGACGACGACGCCCTCATCCACGAGCCAGCCGACGCCGGAGCGGTCGGCCAGGCCCTCGAGCAAATCCCGGAGAGGCAACTCGCGGGCGTCCCAGGTCAGGATGAGCTCGTCCGGGCCCTCGATCGCCCGGCGATCGATCATGATGTTCAGCTGGGTGAGTTCCTGCAGGACGGAGACGACGTCCGGGAGCGGCGCCTGCAGGAACTCGCGCGTGACCAGGATCTTCGATAGCTCCAGGACGGTCGCGTGTCCCTCCAGGATCCGCCGATCGTCCTCGAACCCGCGAAGCAAGTTGCTGGTTTCAACGGGCGGGGGTCGGCTCGTCCAGTCCGAGACGGCAAACAGGTTCAGCGTATCGGCGTCGAGTGCCGCCAGTGCCTCGAGCACCGCGGGCGGCGCGGATTCCCGGGGCTCGCTGCACTCGCGCGACCCGGTGCCGGAGGGGGCGGGCGTTCGCATCGCAGGAGCGTCCTGCATTGCCTCGGGCGGCGGCGGTTGATGTCTCCGAGCGGACAGGAAGACTGCGAAGACGAGCAACAGTACTGCGGCCAGGAGTGCCCGTGCGATCGTCATGAGTTGCGCCGTTCCAGGTGCGATTCCCCGCCCCGCGCGAGCTTAGCACTTGGGCAGCCCGATTGAGCTCGCCGAAGACCTTCCGTGAGGCAGTCCACGACGGACGAGAAGTTCGCGAACCCGACGAACATCACCTGCCGGGACCGGTCCGGCGCTACCATTCCCCCATGCCACGCCCCCCCTGGAACGAGCGTTACGCCGCGGAGGCGCCGCCGCCGTGGGACACCGGGACGCCGGACCCGCTGCTGGTCGGGATGGTCGAGTCGCGCGCGATCCTCCCGGGGCGCACGCTGGAAGTCGGCTGCGGCACCGGGACCAACGCGGTCTTCCTCGCGGAGCGCGGGTTCGACGTGCTCGGCGTCGACATCGCGCCACTCGCCATCGAGCGGGCGAGGGAGCGGGCGAAGGGACGGTGCCGCTTCGAGACGGCGGACTTCCTCGCGACGGTGCCGGCGGGCGGGCCGTTCGCGTTCGTGTTCGACCGCGGGTGCTTCCACGCGTTCGACGAGGCGGACGAGCGGGAGCGCTTCGCCCGCAACGTGGCGGCCGCGCTGGGCGAGGGCGGGGTGTGGCTGAGCCTGGTCGGGAGCACGGAGGGCCCGCCGCGGGAGGCCGGCCCGCCGCGGCGGAGCGCGCGCGACATCGCGAACGCCGTCGAGCCGTGGCTGGAGATCGTGGAGCTGCGGGCGGCGGAGTTCGGCGCGAGCGGGGAGGACTTCCGGTCGTGGGTCTGCCTCGCGCGCCGGCGGGCGATGCCGGCGCAGGCGTCGACGCGGCGGTAGCACGACCCAGGCTCACTCCCGCGCGGCCGCACCCGGTGGACTCCCGGACCTTCCGGGCGCTTCGCGGGATGGCACTTGCCGCGGCCGGCGGCGCCTCATCCGATCACTCCTCCACCGGAATCCCCGCCCGCTCGCAACACGCGCGCCGATCCTCCTTGAAGCGCTTCACGCTCGTCGCGTCGCCGTAGGCCTCGAGGTGCGCGAGGCCGTCGCGCCAGGCGGGGAGGGCCTCGGCGGCGCGGCCCTGCGCGCAGAGGCGGGCGGCCGTGATGCAGAGGCCGATGCCGAGGGAGTGGACGTCGCCGAGGTCGCGGTAGATGTCGAGGGCCTCGTCCTGGGCGGCGTCGGCCTCGGCGAGGCGGTCCGTGGCGGCGAGGACGCGCGAGAGGTTGGTGAGGGCGAGGCCGGCGAAGCGCCGGGACTTGAGTTCGCGGTGGATCGCGAGGCCGGCGCGGAGGAGGGGCTCGGCCGCGGCGGCGCGGCCGGTCTCGATGCAGACGCAGGCGAGATTGATGAGCTGGATGCCCTCGGAGTAGCGGTTCCCGGTTTCGCGGTGGAGGCGGAGCGACTCGGCATAGTGCGGCTCGGCGGCGAGGTTGCCCTTCTCGTCCGAGACGAGGTTGGCGAGGTTGCCGAGGGTGACGCCGAGGAACCAGCGGTCGCCGCTCTCGCGGTGGAAGGCGATGGCCTGCTCGAACAGCGACGCCGCTTCCGGCGCGCGTCCGGTCGTCCGCAGGAGGATCGCGAGGCGCCCGAGCTCGACGGCGATGCCGCGGCGGTGGCCGGCGCGGCGGTGGAGGTCCAGGGCGCGGCGGAAGGCGTGCTCGGCGTCGGCGACGCGCCCGGTGTCCTGGAAGATCGCGCCGAGGATGCCCTCGGCGACGCCGGCGCTGCGGAAGTCGCCGGTCTCGGCCGAGCACTCGAGGCTCCGGCGGGCCAGCTCCTCCGCCTCCGGGACCCGGCCGGTCTTCCGCCGGAACTCGGCGAAGTTGAGCAGGCACACGCCCTCCGTCCGGCGGTCCCCGGCGGCCCGGACGAGCTCCAGCGCGCGCGCGTAGCCGTCGTCCGCCTCGGCGGGCCGGCCGACCTCCTCGCAGAGCGTCGCGACGTGCATCAGGACCGCGCCGAGGTGGCGCCCGTCCCCGCGCGCGGCGTCCAGCGCCGCCGCCCGCCGGTAGATCGCCTCCGCCTCCCCCCCGCATCCCCGCGCTCACGCACGCCGCAGCCTGCCGCACCCAGGCCTCGCTGCGCTCCCTCTCCTCCAGCCCTTCCGCCAGA
>JADLHC010000228.1 GCA_020849035.1 Planctomycetia bacterium | reverse complement strand
GTGGTCCACCAAGCACGGGAGAACGGTGTACAGCCCGGTCTTTTCGCGCCCGCCGTACAGAGAGTGGGTGCCGAAAGACTCGGACAAGTGGGAGCGTCGAGAGTATTCGCGCCCGGAAGATCCAGGGTACTGGGAAGAGTACGGGGTTGCGGAAATCGACCTCACTCGACTTCTCGTGCAATTCCTCATCGTTGGATTCGCCTCGGGTGGTGCGATTGTCCTCGTCGGCCTGCTTGACCATCGTCGGCGCGCGCCCGAGTAGAAGCGGCATTCGTTCGCGCGAGGGTTAACACTTGAACCTCATTCCCTTCAAGCCAGGCGGAGCCTCCGTTTCGACCACTTGCGGGACAACGGCAGGCACCGGCTGCGGCACGACGCTCCCGTGGGCGCTCCAGTTCTTCGCTTGTTCGGCTTCCATGAACGCCATGACCTCCGACATCGGAACGCGGATCGTCCGGCCAACCCGCAGGTGCTTCAGCCGGTTGAGCCGAATGAGCCGGTACACCGTCTTCGGGGAAACGCACAGCGTCGAGGCGACGAGCGCGACCGGGATGCAAATGCGCTGCATCCCAATCAGTTTCATGAGGTCGAAGGATTCGCTCACTTCCGTCTCTCCGAAATCGAGTGAGACACGGGACGTCACGTGTCCCTCAGGTCGCTAGAAACATATATCTCACACGCCCGTTTCGATCCGCCTCGCCCACATGAATGGTGACGGGTTGACGGGTTGTGTCTCAGATGTCGCTTTCGCATTCGCGAAGGGTCTTCTCAAGACGGTGAAGGCGGAATCTGCGACACAACCCGTCATCGCGTCACGGTTCCCCCTCTCCCGTCCATCCCTCTTCACCCGAAGCGCGAGCCGGGGACGGCGGTGCGTTCAATCCGAGCCCGACCCAATACCGCCCGGTGCCGGTTCTCGCCTTCCTAAACCCGCGCTCTTGCAACCTGCGACCGAGGGCGGTTGGCGTGAGGGCTTCGCCACCCTCAGCGAGTCCATGCCACGAAAGGTAGGCGTTGAAGAGAGCGGATGAGGACGCGCGGAGGTTTGGTCCGAGGGTACAGCGGTCCGCGATGAAGTCCCCGACCGAGTCCATTTCCTCGCGGTACTCCTTCGTCGCGCCCAAAACCTCAGGGGGAGGCGCAAGCCCGATTCGCTGCCACTCCAGGCACCCGCGAATTGCCCAGGCCAGAATCCCGACTCGTTCCGCACGGAGCTTCTCGGGAAGCGCCTTGTCTTGCTCTGCGTCGGAAATCGTTTCTCCGAACACGATCAGTTGGATTCGCGGAGATGTCCCGGCGTCTGTTGAAAATGAAAGTGGCGGCTCTCCGCCCGATTCACAGAATCGGGCACCCAAAATCAAGGAGAGGCCGCCATGCGCAAGAGTCGCCCGAAGGGCAGGTTGAGGCAACGGATTCTGCCGGAGTCTCTCGACCTTCACGTGAAGCTGAAGTCCACGATCCGTCGAGGGCTGTTCGACCTGTGCGTGCAGTCCGGCATGCAGGCCCTGCAGGACATTCTGGGGAAGGAGCTGGATCGCCTCGTCGGACCCCGTTATCGGCATGACGAGGAGCGGGACGCGGTGCGCGGAGGGACGGCGCCGACGACAGTCGTGCTGGGCGGCCGGAAGGTCCACGTTCGGCGTCCCCGGGCCCGGCAGATCGGGGGCAAGGAGATCCGGCTCAGGTCGCTGGAGATGTTCGCGTCGGAGGATCCTCTGCGGGAGCACGTCATGGGCGAGATCCTCGCGGGGGCCTCGACGAGGCGCTACGGTTCGACGCTTGACCCGATTCCTGACGGCCTCGATGAGTTCGGCACGACGCGCAGCGCGGTGTCGCGGCACTTTGTCGCCTGCACGCAGGAGCAGATGAAGAAGTTCCTGGCGCGTCCGATCGGCGACCTGAATCTCCTCGTCATCATGATCGACGGCGTGGAGGCCGGCGGGAGCTGTGTCGCGGCGGCACTCGGAGTCGCCCAGGACGGCCGGAAGCACGTGCTCGGGCTGCAGGAGGGCGCGACGGAGAACTCCGAGGTGGTCAAGACGCTCCTCGAGGATCTCATCGAGCGCGGACTGGATCCGAAAGGCTCGTTCCTCTTCGTCATCGACGGCAGCAAGGCGCTGAGAAAGGCGATCAAGGCCTTCTTCGGCGAGCGCGCCGCGATCCAGCGCTGCACGATCCACAAGACGCGCAACGTGCTCGATCATCTGCCGCAGGAGCGGCGGCATCTCGTGCGCTCGGCGCTGCGCGAAGCCTTTCGCTCCACCTCCGGCGCCGAGGGCCGCCAGCGGCTCAAGGCGCTCGCGGCGAAGCTCCAGGACGAGTACCCCGGCGCCGCGGCGTCGCTGCGCGAGGGCGTCGACGATCTCTTCACCGTCGCCGACCTCGGCATCACCGGCAAGCTGCTCCGCTTCCTCCAGACCACCAACGCCATCGAGAACCTGTTCTCGTCCTTCAGGCACGTCTCCCGCAACGTGAAGCGCTGGCGCTCCGGCTCGATGGTCCTCCGCTGGGCCGCAACCGCCATGACGCACGCCGGAAAGAAGTTCCGGAGGGTCAAAGGCCATGACGACCTCAGGCTGCTCGCCGTGGCGTTGAAGCCGGCTGCCAGAAAGGAGGCGGTGGGCGCGTGAGGCGTTGGCCGCGAATCCTTGCCTCACTGCAGCTGTTCTGGCTCGATGAACCGAGCCGCCACTCCAATTTCAACAAGACGCGGGACATCTCCTGGATTCGCCGCCAAATCGCGTGATCCGTTCCTGTGACCGCAGGCTTGTGGTTCGCGGCGAGAAAGATCTTGAAGGTCGGAGCGAAACTCCAAAAGTCCTCGCGCATTCTGCGAGCCTTGAGCGTGTCGCCGCCTGTAAGTTGCTTGACCAAGACCTCGGCGAGCTTGCGCCCTTCGCCCACTTCGACGGTGGCCACGAATCGCTTTCCATGCAGGTCCGCGACCTCCGTGGGGTGGGCGTCGAAGTTCTTCGCCATGAGTAGGTTCGGCGCGGCTTGAATCGCGTAGTCCGGCCCGAGCGTCGAAAGCAGAGCTTCCAGGAAGGTGCTCTTCCCGTTCGCGCCCGTACCGTGGAGGAAGAAGAGAACCTGTTCTCGAATGTGCCCGGTGAGTCCGTAACCGACCGCACGCTGTACAAATGCGATGAGTGCTTCATTTCCGTTGAAGATCCGGAGCAGGAAGGTGTGCCAAGTGGGGCACGCGGCCTCGGAGTCGAATGCGACCGGAACCAGTTTCGAGAGGCGGTCATCTCTTCGATGTTCGCGCAGTGCTCCTGATCGGAGGTCGAGTGTGCCGTTCGCGACGTTCAGCAGCCACGGGTCCGCATCGAACTCTTGCGGTGCAATCGGACACTCTGAGCAGGCGAGAGCGATCATCGCGCGAAGGCGCTTCTCAGAGAGACTGGAGGTCGCGTGTTTGGAGAGCGCCTCGGCGTCTTCTGAGTCCTCCGTCGCCGCCGCTTCGGTGTAGATGGCCCGCGCGGTTTCCTTCGCCAAGAGCATGACGCAATCGCCGTCGTCGATTCTCCACCGTCTTCCATCCCAGACGAGCCACTTCCCCCCCTGGTAGCAGTACCGCAGGTCGTTCCCGCGCCGCAACACAAGACGTTTGGCGTTGCCCGTGTCCGTGAAGCGTTCGTCGCCGAGCAACTCGCCGAGTTGAGCGGATGAGGCATCAGCGAAGGTGGGTTTCCAGCGAGGCGCACTCTCAGCGAGGCGGCGAAGCGCTCCGATCTTGTCTTCCTCTTTGCACGCCTCCATCCAGTCCGCTACGTCGCCCTTTGGTGGAAGGTCAGGAAGGTCAAGGACTCGGATATCTGCCGCTCCCGCTTGCTGGACCGCTCGCGCCAAGCTCTCGGCGTGCTTCCTCCCCGGCTCATCGTTGTCCGGCAGGATGAGGATGTGCCTTCCTGACAGAGGTCTCGCGAGTTCCAAGCCGGCAGCGTCGGGCCTCCACTTTCCTGCGCCGCCCGGTGAGGTGGTCGCGAGTACTCCCAGTGCGCTCAGAAGCATGGCGCATTTCTCTCCCTCGACGATGAAGACTGGTTCGGCACCGCGAGCGGAATCAAGAAGCTCGGGGAGGTTGAAAAGCACGGGAGTGATTCGCTTGCAACGGCACTTGCGCGGATCGCCCCCAAGGTTCCAGGTGATGCCTTTCGTGCCTTGTGGGCAGTAGTGGCACTGGAGGAACGTCTTCTTCGGTTTCCCGCTCGCGCTTGGCTTGTCGAATCGGCAGACTACGAACAGGGTGCTGCCCTTCGCGTCCGTGTACTTGTAGATGCCGGTCGGCCCCTTCGGACTACTCGCCTGCGCGCCGTTTCGGTTCCCGGTCTGAATTCCGAGAAGTTGTGCGAGGGCAACCGTGCCGCCTCCCTTCGCGCACGGATCGCAAAAGTAGATGCCCTCGCTTGGTTTCCACCTCGCCGAGGGGTGCGAGTCATCATGTCCGGAGTGAAGACAGCGGAAGAGAATCTCCTCTCCCTTCAACTGCCCGCCGCTGGCGAGCAGCGTTTCAGTGACCGTCGTTGCGAGCGCGGCGAGGTTCGAGTTCATTTCAAGTCGCCTCTCTCACTTTTGAAGGTTTCGGTCTTCCGCGGTATGTCCGCCGGGAACCGTGCTCTCTGAAGCTCACAATTCCTCGCCCAGGCGATGAGCGCCTCAAGATCAAGACGCAGCGCTCGCCCGCCGAAGCGAACCACGACTCCGGGCGGGAGATCTCGTCGTGCGATGACCTTTCGCAGCGCGCCCTCGGTCAATTCGAGGATCGGTGCGGCGGTCTTGACCGTGACCAATCGAGGCAAGTTAGTTTCGGTCATCGCCCCGCCTTCCGGATCTGCCGAGCAGCGCGTGCTATCCGCACTGTCACACCCAGTAGTCGCAGATCGGCCCGGGCAGATCGGGCACGAGGCCAGTCACTTGACGCGAGAGCGTGCGCGAGGTCATAGAACGAACCGATGCGGCGAGCGGTAAGGTCGGGAGATCGCGAGGAGTGGTGCATACCTCCCGAGAAACCGGAAGAAACCGCGACGTTTCCTTCCTCTGACAAGCCTCGAAGTTGGCTAGAGACCGCGAGTTAGGAATTCGACGGAAACGAAAATCGGAAACGAGCGCGCCTACTTGGTTTCCGCTTCGCCACCCTCCCACAGAACTGCTCCCGTGCGCCCTCGCCGCTTTCCCGTGCCATGAAGTCGTTCCGGGTGCGGAGCGCCTGCTTTCCTCCACGCAACCATAAAGGCGGGGTAGTTTCCCAAGGTTCGCGGAGTTACTTCCGCTACGGCGGCGACGGCTGCCAGCTTCGGCCTCTTTCCATTCCTGCCAAGCCTTTCGAGCGCGGCAAGTGCTGCCTTTTCGTGCAACTCGCGCTTCTCCTCGCGACGGCTCTTCGTGACCTGCGTGCCGCGAGGCAATCCGGTCGCATGCGCTTCGTCTCGATTCGGTCCCGAGGATTTGTCCGCCGAGGGCGGAGGCAAGATCTGTAGACCCTCGCGGATCTCCAGAAGCATGCCGTTGTCGAGGCGCGAGGTTATGCCATGGCGCAAGACACTCGCTGCCGTCCAAACCGCGTCGCAAATCCGATCAAGTGCCTTTCGAAATGGCGGGGAAAGCGACTGGTCGGTCGCAAGTAGGACGTTCACGGCCTGCTTCAGGCTCTCGGTGCGCTCAGCGAGCGCGCAAGACTCGGCATGAACGTGTGCGGTCTCACGCCAACCAGGAATTTCGCTGTCGACAATTCGCACGACCACTTCAGCGTCGGCAAGCCAAGCGCGAATGAGCCGAACGGTCTCGTCGAGAGTCTTCACGGCCAACCTCCGTGAACGAGGACGGCGAAGGTCCGGGGTTGGGCCGAACCCCCGCCGTCCGAAGCGGCGCGGTAGCTAACCTCGCCGATGAACGCAATTTTACAGAGTCCAATGGGAGCGAGGGAAGGTGCTCGGGTAACGGTGAAGTAAAGCGGTTGGCCTGCGGTTGCACGGCGGGCCTCGCGCTTTCGCTGGCTACATCCCCGCGCGATTCACCGCCATCTTTGCGGCCTCAAGTTCTTTCACAAGTTTGATGCCCCAATTGCCATCGTCGTACGAGACGTACACCACGTTCTCGAAGTCGCCGGGCTCCTCAAGTTCCCCCTTCTTGAGGGCGCAGACGCGATCTCTTCCGAGCTTCCCGACGAAGTACCCGAGTTCCAGGATCACGTTCTGACGGGCTCGCGGATTCAACGTCTGCTTGGTGTGATGTTCGGCCAGTTTGCCGCCCACATCGTCCGGCGTGAGAAGGACAACGGCGAAGCCAACATCGGCGTAATGTTCGAGCTTTTCAATCACCGTTTTCCCCTTGCTGGCCTGTTCCTCAAGAATGATCGGTGTGAGTCCGATCTTCGTGAGGAAGAGTTCCACCTCGTGCCTCAGCGGCGCGTGACCGTGAACGATGAAGACCTTGGTGGTTGAATAGCTGGGTCTTTCCACGGGAAGGGGCGCGGTTGCCACCTCGTAGTACGGGAGTGACTCCTGAAGTCCGAGGAGATTCCTGTATCGCTTGATGAAGTCCTCTCGGGAAAAGAACGGCGTTCCGGTCTCTACAAAATCATCGACCACTTGACCCTCCCCAAAAATGCGAGAGAGGATTGCCTCACACTTGCGAGTCCACGTCTGCGTCTTCGTCTTGATCGGCTCCGGAAAGCTCATCAGCACGACATCGGGAAGGTAGTGCTCTTTCATTTCGTCAAGACAGCCCTTCAAGAGGGAAGCTGCTTCCTCTCTGGCGACCCTCAAACGAACAGTCTCCCTCTTCGGTTTGCGCTCCTCACCGCCCCCAGACCTCCCTTTCGACATTTCAACTCCTCCACTCTCTCCAGTAGAAGACCTCTCAACTCCTTCGCCGTACCTGTCCGGGTCAAGTAATTCGAGCGCGAGTGCCGTGTTGTGTTCTGGGCGCACGGACACCGTTCCCGCACGAATCAACCTCGCCATCTCTTTGCGGTTGCGCTCCTCTACACGAGGCATCTCAAGGTACTGCTTCAGGTTGAGCGAAGACTGAGGACCGCTCCGGGGGACGTCATCCTTCTCAATCCCGAAAAGACGCTCGACCATGGAGTAGAAGCGATCCATGTCATGCATCCCCGGCCACCACTCCAGCTTCGTCGCTTCGGGAGTTTGAAGCAGCGCGATGAAAGACGGGACTCTCCAGGTCGCGGGAAGCTTGCGGTCCACAGTCAACCTCCGTGAAAGCGGAAGGCGGTACAGAAGTCCGGCTAGCCCTCGCCACCCAATGGGGGCGCGACCCTGCCGCGCCGTTGCTCGATTCTAACTCGCCAGAGCCGCCGGGGCACACTTGTGCCGTACTTGTGCCACTCGACGAGTCGAAGAGGGTCGAGTGGGCGGCAGTCCGGTCGAGCGACCATCGCGAAACGAAGACGGGCCGCAGAGGGAAGAGTCCCCTTGCGGCCCGTCTGGTCGAATCTCAGCTAAACTACTTGAAACGATTTTGAATCCGTCGCGTCTGCCAGTTCCGCCACTCCGCCGTGGTGCCGGCCCGGCAGGTTACGCGAACCTGCCGCGCGGCACAACGCCCCGGCGACGGGTCCGCTTCAAAAACTTAAATCGCAGCAACTCCCCCCCTCCGGCCGGACACCCGCGCACGCCCGCTGACGCACCGCGGCAATCCGCAAAGTTCCCCCTCCCGGCGCCCCCTCGTTTCGGATACAATTCCCTTTCCGCGCTAGAGGGAGAGAAAGGCATGAAAGCCCTGAAGAGCAAGCCCGCGAAGTCGCCCGCGAAGTCCTCGAAGGAGCCCGAGTTCAAGGCGGTGCTCAAGGATCCCGCGGTCCGGGAGGTGTTCCTGCCGGGGAACGGCGTCGGAATCTTCGCGCCGCACGGCGGAGGGATCGAGCCAGGCACGGAGGAGATCGCGCGCGCGGTCGCGCAGGCGACCGGAGCGACGCTGTACGTGCTGTCGGCAAAGCGGCCTACGGGGAACACGGCGCTTCACGTGACCGTGACGCGGATGGTGAGCGGGATTTCGGTGAAGCTCGACCAGGCGGTGGCGGCGACGCGGGTGGCGATCTCGATCCACGGGCACGGCCGGACGAAGGACGGGGGCCCGGTGTACGTGAGCGGGCTGGCCTCGGAAGCGGTCGAGCTGTGCGCGGGGGCGATGAGGCACGCGCTGAAGGGTGCGTACGAGGTGGTGGACGACCACGGGCGGATCCCTGAGGACCTGTCGGGGCACCACAAGGACAACATCATCAACCGGGTGCCGAAGAAGGGCGTGCAGATCGAGCTGCCGAGAGCGCTGCGCGACGAGGCGGTGCCGGCGATCCGCGGGGCGGCGGCGCAGCTGGTGACGGCGCTGATCGAGGTGGTGCGGGAGCTCGGCTAGGAAGGGCGGGAAGCGAATCGCGGCGGGCCGAGGCCCGCCGTTTTTTTTTATCCGCCGAGCTTGTCCAGGACTTCCTTTGCGGCCTCCCGGACGCCCGGGTCCGGGTCCTGGACCGCCTTTCGAAGCGCTTCGCGCGCCGAGCCCGCGAGGTCGCGCCGGACGCCGGGGAGGGCGCGGCAGGCGGCGGCGCGGACGGTGGGATCCTTGTCCTCTGTGACCAGGCGGACCAGGAACGGCATGGTCGCGCCGTCGCGGGCCGCGACCAGCGCGAACGCCGCGGCCGCGGCGCACCTCGTCGCGGGATCCTCGTTGCGGGAGGCCTCGACCATCGCGGGAATCGCCACCTCGTGGTAAAGGGGCCCCATGTTGGCGAGCATGTTCGGGACGTCGCTCGTCAGCGCGACGAGCGCCTTCCGGACGACGCGGGGGTCCGGGTCCTTCGCCAGGCCCGCAATCTGGGCGATCGCGCCGCTCACGTCCGGGGCGCCGGCCAGGTAGGGCGCCACGCACGCCGCGCGCACCTCCCCGTCGGCGTCCAGGAGCCCCTTCGCGCACGCCTCCGAACTGGCCGCGTCCTTCGCGCCGATCGAGTCGATCGCGGCGGCCGCGCCGCGCCGCATCTCCACGTCGGGATCCTGCGTGAGGATGCGGCAGAGAAGCGGGATCGCGGTCCCCGCCGACGCCCCGCATCCCGCCAGCCTCCGCGCGCCCAGTCGGCGCAGCTCGAGGTCTTTCTCCTCCAGCAGCTCCACGAGCGGCCCCACGCCCCCCGCGCCCATGCCGCCCAGGATGTCCGCCGCCGCTTCACGCATCGCCTTGTCCTCGCCGCGGACGAGCGCGGCGACGGCGGGGGCGGCGGGGGCGCCGATGGCCTTGAGGGCCTCGCGCGCGGCCAGCCCCTGGATTTCCGAAGCGGGGCTGCGAAGGACCTCGAGGAGCTTGGGGACGACCGCCCCGCCTGCGACGCCGAGCGCGCGGACGGCGGCGTCGCGCGTGAACGGGTCGGGGGACGCCAGGGCCTCGAGGGCCTGCGGGGCGGCGGCCTCGCCGATGCGGGCGAAGGCCGCGGCCGCGGCCTCCCGGACCGGTTTCTCGGGATCGGTCATTGCGCGGACGAGGGCGGCGGCGGCGGGCGCCGCGGCCGGACCGGCCTCGCCGAGCGCGTCGCACGCGCGGCGCCGCGCGGCGGCCGACGGCAGTGCGAGTGCGCCCTCGAGAAACTCGACCGCGGGCGGGCCGATGCGGCCGAGCGCCCAGGCCGCGCGCGCGGCCACCCCGTCGTCAGCGTCCGCGAGCAGTTCCACCAGCGCCGGAGCCGCTTCGGCCGCCGGCGCCCCGATCACGCCCAGCGCCCCGCACGCCGCCAGCCGCACCCGCGCCTCCCCGTCCGCCAGCGCTTCCTTCAGCCCCGAAACCCCCGCCGCGCCAAACCCGCCCATCGCCTTGCAGGCGCGCATCCGCACCTCGGGACCGGCGCCCGCCATCACGCCGCGCACGGCTTCGAGCGCGGGGGGGCCGATCCTGAGAAGTGCCTCGGCGGCGACGTCGGCGACGACGGCGTCGGCATCGCCCAGGATGGCGGCGAGGTCGGCGGCGGCGGGCGCGGCCGCGGGGCCCATGCGGGCCAGGCCGCGAGCGCCGGCGAGGCGGAGCGGCGTGGAAGGTTCGTTGATGGCTTCCTGGAACGGCTCCACGGGGGGAGTCACGGACGGAATCATGGCGGCGAGCGCGACCAGGGCGCGCTCGCGGATGGCCCGTCCTTTCTCCTTGCACGCCGCGACGAGGTCGGGCACGGCCGCGGAGCCGATCGCGCTGAGGGCCTGCTGGGCGAGTTCGCGCACGCGCTGGGAGTCGTCGGACAGGGAGAGGACGAGCATGGCGGAGGCGGGGGCGGCGGAGGGCCCCATGGCGCGGAAGGCCTCGACGGCGGCGAGCCGGACCCTGGCGTCCTCGTCGGACAGGGCGAGCGAGAGAGAAGGGACTCCTGCGGCGCCGACACGCCCCATGACGCCGAAAGACATGGCCGCCGCCGCGCGCACGTCGGGCAGGTCGTGGCGCAGGGCGGCGCGCAGGGCGGGCACGGCCGCCTCGCCGATGCGCCCGAGCGCGACGATGGCCGCCTGCTGCTCGTCGCGGTTGGCGGACTGGAGCAGGCCCGCCCATTGCTCCACGTTCCGGCCCTGGTAGGAATCGACGGGGGCGAAGCTCCTGTCGATGGGCGGCTTCGACCCGCCCTCGGGCTGCGGTGCGACGGGGCCCGGGCCCGGCGGGGCCGCGGGAGGTGGAGGGGGAGGAGGCTTCCCGCACCCGGGCATCGCAAGGACGAGCACGGCGAGGGACGCGGCCAGCCGCTTCATGCGCGGCATTGTACGCCCCCGCCCGCCGGCTGTCCCCCGCCGCGCGCGACTTCCCGGGTTTCGCTTTCTCCCACTCCGTCCGCGCCTTCAGCTCCCCGGCCTGCGCCGCCTCGACCTGCTGTTCGAGCTCCTGCAGGCCGGCCGCCGTGGTCTTCTCCTGCTCCGACGCCGCCGCCGCGTCCTCCGACGCGCGGCTCTCAGCGTCCCGCGCGGCCTCGATCGCCCCCGCCAGCGACGCCGACAGCTTCTCCAGGTCTGTGAGCCGCCGCTCCGCCTGCGACAGGTCGAAACTCGCCTGCGCAAACACCCGCTTCGCTTCCCTCAGGTCGATGTCCGCCTGGCCGGCCGCATTGGGCTCCCCGCGCTGCAGCCTCTGCCGCTCCTGGTCCCAGGTCCACTGCGCCCGCTCGACCGAGCGCTCCGCCCGGTCCTTCGAACGCTCCGCCGCGCGCACGGACGCCTCGGCGCCCGGGATCTCCTGCTCCACCTCCGACCGCTGCTCCCCTTTCGTCTCGATCGTCCGGCGTGCCGAGGCGCCCGCCGCCTCTGCGCGCTCGCGGGCCTGGCGGGACCGCAGCACCTGCGCCTTCGCGGAGGCGAGACGCTCCTCCATCTTCTTCCGGATCTGCTGCGACAGCCGCCACGAGTACTCCAGCGGGTGCGTCCAGCGTCCTTCGAAGCGCACCCAGCCGCGAGTCGGATACCAGGTGTCGGCGTCCACCCACTCGCCGTCGAGCAGGTGCCAGTCCCGGGACGCCAGCTCCTCCAGCGCCGCCTGGAATCCGGGGTCCATCTTCGCAGCGGCGATGAAGTGCCGGACCGCCTCCTTCTCCAGCTTCACGGACTCGGCACACTGGCCGATCTCGAACTGGGCCCGCACGTCCTTTTCATCGAGCTGCTTCAGCCGCTCCTCGTACTCCTGCTCGGGGGTCGGTTTCTCCTCGATCGAGAGACTCTGGTCCCTGTCGAAGGTGAGGGCCCCGAAGCGCACCTTGACCTTGACCGTTTTGCCGTCGTCCGCGATCACGTCTCCTTCGATGACGCGCCCGTCTTTGAGCGTGATGATGTCGGCGGCCGCCGCGGAGGACAGGGCGAGAAGGGCGGCGAGGGTGAGAAGGCGGGCCATGGAGCAGGTCCCCAAAAGTGGACAGCATTGGTCGCGTGGAGGGCATGCATGCAAGCCTCGTGCCTCACCATGCCCCGGGGAACGGGCCGGCCGGCCGAACGCTGTCACCTTGCGTGAACACCCCCGCTCGACAAAAAGAGAAGGGCCGGGGACAGAAGCCCCGGCCCTTCGTCGAATCCGTCCCGGGAGGTTACTTGGGCTCCGTCGGCTCGCAGGTGTGCGCCGTCGCCGGCGTGAACTTCTTCTGGCAGATGAAGCAGTACCCGCCGTCCACGATGTCGTCCATCAGCTTCCAGCCGTGCGTCGTCCTCACCAGCGTCTCGCGCAGCGTCCCCGCCACCTTCGCGCAGTCCGCCGCATTCCCCATCTCGTGATATGCATACACCTGGATGTAAAGACACGTCCCGCGCGGGTCGATCATCGGCGGCATCTGGGCCATCGCCTTCTCCGCCTGCTCGATCGCGGCCTTGTACTTCTTCTCCTTCAGGTCGCACCACGCGATCCCCACGTCCGACATGATCTTCTCCTTCATGTCGGTGGACTTGCCGGAGATTTCGAAATGCTTCCGCGCCTCGGCGGCCTCGCCGGTGCGCAGCAGCGCATTGCCATAGAGGAGGTTCAGCTTCGGGTTGTCCTTGTTCTCCTTCTCCTTCAGCCGCTCCTCGACCTTGAGACGGCTGTCTCCCGCCATGACCGCATTGGTGACTTCGCCGATCTCCTGGTAGGTGAACTTGCCGATGTAGGCGTCCACGACGTCGCCGTTCTCGGGGTTGACGAAGATCACGGCCGGGCCCTCTTTCACGCCCGCGTCCTGCAGGTGCTTGCCGCCCTCGCGCTGCGCGTCGGCGAACGACCCCTTCCAGCATCCGAACTGCTCGTTGAGCGGCCCGAACACGTCGGGGCGCCCGAAGTACATGTCGTTGATGCGGGAGGTGTGCGGCGCGTCCTGGCCGTTGACCTTGTCGGCCTGGACCCACATGAGCGCGTACCCCTGGCGCTTCTGCGCGACGTTCCGGGCGGCCTGCCAGCTGGCGTTCCACTCGACAGCCGGAATCGGCTCAGGCTTGGCGGGCTCGTCCGGCGGCTTGGGGGGATCGGCGGGGGGAGTGTCCTGGGCGAAGACGGCGCCGGCGAGCAGGCCGGCGAAGAGGGCAGTCATCAGGAATTTCACGGCGGTTGCTCCGATAGTTGGTGGCCCCTGTGCGACAGCGGTGTGGATTCTAGCAGGTGATACGTACGCTCCCGCCAGACATTAAGAAAATTTATCCGCGCCAACCCCTTCCTCCGCCCCATCTCCCGACTGAATTTCC
>JADLHC010000227.1 GCA_020849035.1 Planctomycetia bacterium | reverse complement strand
GTGATCCGTGACAACGTCGTAGGGAACGACTTTGTCGCGGATCACGACGATGACGACGCTGGGGACTGCCGGCGGCTAGCTCTCGTTCATCGCGTTGAGGACGGCGAGCGTGTAGAGCGCGCCGGCGGCGAGCGCGACGACGGCGGCGATTCCCCAGAAGACGGAGAACAGCCGGAAGCCGTTGAGGAGCAGCATCAGGACGAAGTCCAGCGCGGCGTAGCCGGAGAGGAGCGCGGCGGCGGCGGCGTTCGTGCGGAGCCCGAGGACGAGTTCGTTCAGCGGCGCGAGCGCGGCGGGAAGGACGAGCAGCGAGACGACCCAGAAGAAGATGCGGAACAGCGCCGAGGTGTGGTCCACCTTCGCCCGGTAGCGGTCCACGGCGAAGAACCCCGTGTCCATCGCGCGCGCGGCCGAGCCCGAGGCGACCTTCTCGCCGCCGGGGACCTTCACGAGCCCCCACGAAAAGTCCACCTCGACCTTCTCCTCCGTCTTCCGGTACTGCCGCACGTCCGCCCAGAACGCCGCCTCCACGCCGAGGCGCTTCCCCGCCGCCAGCGCCTCCGCCTCGGTCTTCGGGCGGCGCGGGACGTCGCCGTACTCGTTCAGCGCTTCCTCCTGCAGCTCGCGGTCGAGGACCTTCCAGTCGGCGCGGTCGCCGAAGCGGGCGCGGAGGGCGTTTTCGACGGCGCCGGTTTCCTCGCCGGCGGGGGCGAAGACGGCGATGCGGAGCGGGGGGGACTGGTCGGGGGGTTCGACGGCGGCGGCGGACTGGGAGAGGGAGAGGCCGAGGAGGTCGGGGTCGGCGGTGGCGAAGAGGACGACCTGGACGATGCCGCAGAGGAGGAGGAGGGCCGCGGCGCCGAGGGAGGCGAGGTGGTGGCGTTCCACGGTCAGTCGCGTCCCGGGAGCTGGAGCTGGGCGACCTTCGCCAGGATGGTGAGGTTGTAGAAGATGGAGACGGCGAGCGCGAGGACGAGGAGGCCCCACGAGAGGATGCCGCTCGCCTGGAAGCCCATGAGGAGGAGCGCGAGGAAGAGGTCCACGCCGGTCATGAGGAGGACGAGGCCGATCGGGACGATGGGGGCCGCCTGGGAGAGCGAGTCGCGGGCGAGGAGCGTGAGGAACGGGAGGATGAGCAGCACGACGCACCAGATGAAGATGCGCATCCAGGTGGAGGTTTCGCCCATCCAGACGCGGAAGTAGGGCAGCGACGTGATGCCGCCCTCGAGCTTCGTGTGGTATCGGCCGATGAAGAGCCCGTCCCCGGCCTTCTGGCCCGCGCCGGTGTCCTTCACGTAGACGATGCGGAACTTCACGTCCGCGAACGACCGGTTCTCCTCGACGAGCATCGTCTCGACCCGCCCGAACAGGACGCACTCGGCCTCGAGCTTCTCGCCGAGCTCCACGGCCTGCTTCCACGTGAGCGGCGCGTCCTTGTCGTTCCCGACGATCTTGTCCCAGACCTCGCGCCAGGTGGACGGCTCCTTGATCTCGAAGTCGCCCTTGCCGCTGATCGCCTCCTTGAACGCCGCGGTCACGATCCCCTCGGGGTCGTTCCGGAACGGCGCGACGGCGAGCGTGCGGCCGCGGATGCGGAAGCGCATGTCCTCGACGGCCGCGCGGGCGGCGTCGCGCGCGAGGCCCTCCTTCACCGGCTGGAGCGTGTCGGTGGCCGCGAAACAGGGGAGGGCGAGGAGGACGGCGAAGAGGGCGCGTCTCACGGGGCGCATGATAACGCCCCGGGCGCGCGCCGCCGACTACGCCTTCAGAGCCCGAGTGGAAACCCCGCGGGCCAGGCTGCGTCGGCCCGGTGGTTGGTCGTCGGGAGCCTGACGTCACCCGGGCCGACTCCGCCCGACCCGCGGGGTTCCCGCTCGGGCTCTGCACGCCTCAATCCGGCGGGTTACGAGCCGTCTCGAGGTGGCCCGATGAGCGAATCGAGCGAGTCCGGCGAACGGGCAGCATCAAGACCCGAGACGCGCGTCGCAGGAAGGACGCCGTTCACGAACTCCGTTCGCCCAGGTAAAGGAAGCGGAAGACGATCTCCTTCACCGGGAACAGCTTCTTCATGGAGGCGACGTAGATCCCCTGCTGGGTCTCGTACTTCCGGTTCTCGCCGCCGGTCTTGTAGTCGCGGACGTGGAGCTTCCCGTCCTTCTCGAAGACGATGTCGATGACGCCGACGATGCAGCGGCCGTCGTGGAGGGGCATGGTGAAGGGGATTTCGCGGCCGAGGATGGCGGAGGCCGCGATTTCCGCTGCGTCGGGGGACTTGAGGAAGGACTGGAGGAGGGCGCGGGACTTCGGGAGGGCGGCGGCACGGGCGGGGGCGGGAAGTCCGGCGGCGGCGCGCTCGAGGGCGCGGTCGAGGTCGTCGCCGGCGAAGTTCCAGCGCTCGAGGACGGAGTGGACGAGGATGCCGACCTCGCGGGCGCCGTGCGAATCCCACGCGTGGCCGACTCTGTCGGGGGCGTCGTCCTCGCGGTGCATCATGCCCGTGGGCGAGTCGATCGACGGGAGCTTCATGAGCCGGTCGTACTCCGCGCGCGCCGCGTTCCATTTCTCGCGCACGGCGTCCTCCGGGAACGGCACGTGCTGCGGCGCCGCAGCGGCCGCGCGGCGCACGGGGTCGGCGTCCTCCTCGGCAAAGATCCCGGGCGGGAGCATCTTCAGGAACGGCCCGGCGCCCGGGCCCGCGCGCGACAGGACCAGCGCTTCCCGCGCCCGGGTGCAGGCGACGTAGAAGAGGCGGGTGTTTTCGGCCTCGGAGCGGCGGCGGCGGCGGTCGGCGAGGAAGGCCCAGCCCGGGGTGACGGCGTCGCCGGCGCGAGCGGCGAAGCCGGAGGGGTCGGAGAGGACGAGGTCGTCCCCGGAGCCGCCGCGGTTGGGGGTGTGGAGGCCGGCGAGGATGACGACGGGCCACTCGAGGCCCTTGGCGGCGTGGATGGTGGAGACGCGGACGAGGTCGTCGTCGGGCTCGCCGAGGGGGGACTCGGCCTCGCGCTCGACGTCGCGGAGGCGGCGGCCGAGGCGGTCGGCGAAGGCGGCGAGGGTGAGCTCGGGGGAGGCCCAGCGGGCGGCGAGCGCGGCGACCTTGTCGAGGTTGGCGAGGGCCTGTTCGCCGTGGGCGGAAGCGGCCGCGGCGGCGCGGAGGCCGGATTCCTCCAGGATCATGTCGACCGCTTCCGGCACCGGCAGGCGCAGCGCGAGCGAGCGGAGGTCGCGGAGGCGCGCGAACAGGTCGCCGGCGCGCCCGGCGGCGTTGCGGCGGAAGTCGGGGCGGCCGGCCTCGTGGATCTCGTCGAACGTGAGGCCGCCGACGGGGGAGCGCATGACGCCCGCGAGCGACAGCGCGTCGTCCGGGCGCACGAGCGCGACGAGCAGGTTGATCGCGTCGCGGACTTCCTGGGCCTCGTAGAAGTGCTGCTCGCGCGTGACGACGTAGGGGATGCGGGCGTCGCGCAGCGCCCGGAGGTACTCGGGAAGGTGGCTCGTGGCCCGGAGGAGGATCGCGACGTCGCGCAGGCGCACGGGCTTGGTGAGCTGCGCGCCGCCCTCTTCGACCTCGATGCGGAGCTTCCCGCGCGCGTCCGCGATCCAGTTCGCGATCGCCGACGCCTCGTCCCGCGCCAGCTCCGGCGCCCGCCCTTCGGTGCGCGCCGTGCGCAGCGTCACCACGCGGCCGCTCAGCGACTTCGCCTCCCGCGCCGCGACGAGATCCGCGGGCGGCGCCTGGATCCCGGGCTCCTCCACGAACGCCTGCCGGAAGACGCGGTTGGCCGCGTCGATCACGCCGGGCTGGGACCGGAAGTTGTCGCTGAGCTCCAGCGGCAGCGCCCCCGCGGCCGCGAGCTGTGCGCCGACCGCGTCGTACACGCCGAGGTCCGCGCTTCGCCACGCGTAGATCGACTGCTTCCCGTCCCCCACGATGAACAGCGCCCCGGGACGCGGGCGCAGGTCCTGCCACCGCGACGCGCCGGCCAGCGGCGGCGACGCGAGCCGCAGAACGATCTCCGCCTGCCGCGCGTCGGTGTCCTGGAACTCGTCGACGAGGAAGCGGTGTTTCTCGAAGCGGCGGGCGGCGTGGGGGCAGGTGCGGAGGAGGTCGCGGGCCAGCAGGAGCAGGGCGTTGAACGAGAGTCGGCTTCCGGCGAGGTCCTGCCCGCGGTGGTAGGCGGCGAAGCCGGAGAGGAGCCGGACGGCCTCGACCGCTACGGTGCGCGTCGCTGCCCAGGCGCGCGCCGCGTCGTACGCGGCCCGCGCGGCCTTCCACTCGTCCTCCGTCCAGCCGGTGGAGGCGTAGCTGTCGCTGAAGGAGTCCTCGAAGCGGTCGTCGTCCTCGTCGAGCGGCCTCCACCCGCCGGCCTTCGCGCGCGCCAGCACGTCCGCGGCGGCGCGCGCCTGCTCGAGGACGCGCGTGACCCGCTTCGTCTTCGCCTCCGCGGCCGCGACGAGGGGACCGACGGCCGCGAGGAGGGCGCCGTGCCAGGCGGGGAGGTCCGCGGGGACGGCGCCGGGATCGTCAGGGACGTCCTCCCAGTCCGCGAGGCGGAAGGCGAGCTGCTCGAGCGCCCACCAGGGAAGCGCGGCCAGGACCGGGCGCCAGCGCGCGTGGTTCGGGGCGCCCGCGGCGAACTCCTCGCGCGACCACGCCGCCCAGTCGCGCTCGAGCGACTCCTGCACCGCCGTCGTGTCCTCGATCGCGAACGCCGCGTCCACCCCGGCCTCCTCCGGGAACATGCGCAGCAGCCGCGCGGCGAACGCGTGCATCGTCTCGATCGCCGCGCGGTCGAGCCGATCGAGCGCCTCCGCGGCCCGCGCGGCGACGGCGTCCCGGCCCTTCGCCGTCACCGTCTCGTCGAACCCGTTCTTCAGGTCGTCGCCCTGGCCCCAGCGGAACGCGTCCATCAGCCTCCGCCGCAGGCGCGTCTTCATCTCGGCCGCGGCCATTTCCGTGAACGTGATCGCGACCAGGTGCTCCGGGTCCACGCCGTCGCGCAGCAGCAGCACGACCATGCGCTCGACGAGAACGGTCGTCTTCCCCGTGCCCGCCGACGCCCGCAGGACGACGTTCTCGTCCGTCCGCACCACCGCGTCCCGCCTCGGCTTCGCGTCGCTCGTCACGCGAACCTCCCCGCCCGGAACTCCGCGGCGCGGGCGTCGTTCAGCGCGCGGGCGCGGGTCGAGAAATGTCCCCGCCGGCAGATCGTGTGCATGTCGCAGCCCGGGCAGACCTTGTCGTCGTCCACCACCACGAACCGCCCGTGCGCCGCCATCGGCCAGGCGCGCGGCGCGAGGTCGGCCAGCTCCGCGCCCCCGTCCGAGACCAGGAGCCCGCGGCGGACCGGCGTGAAGCGCGGCCCGAAGAAGTAGAACTGCGCCCCCGCGAACGCCGCCTTCGGCCCGAGCGCCGCCGCGACGAGCCGCGCGTACGCCGCGAGCTGCACCTGCCGCCCGCGCGACACGTCCGCCAGCACCCGCTCCTCGACCTTCGCGTCCTTCCCCTCCATCGGCGCCCGCTTCGTCATCTTGTACTTGAAGTCCGTCACCCGGAACTGCAGCGCGCCCTTCGCGTCCCTCGTCTCCACCCGGTCGACGCGCCCCGACAGCCCCGGCAACGGGGCGGGCCCCGCGAGGAGCGGCAGCACCATCTCCGTCCTGGCGATGCTCCAGCCGCCGGCCTTCAGCTCCTCGCGATCCTGCGCCACCAGCGCCGCCAGCGCCTTCAGCCCCGCGTCCCGCGCCGCTTCCCACACCGCGTACCTCAGCGGCGGCCGCCGGTCGGCGCGCCTGCGGAAGATGTCGCGCGCGAGCTCGACCGGGTCGGCGCCGCTCGTGTCGGCGAGGGCCTCGTGGAGGACGGAGCCGACCTCGCGGGCGGCGACGTCCTCCTCGGCCTCGCGGGGGTCGAGGACCTCGAGGCGGGCGACCTTGCGGGCCCAGTAGAGGAAGGGGCAGGTGGCGAGGTCCTGGAGCGCGGTGGGGGAGAGGCCGCGCTCCGCGGCACGGTCGAGGTGGGCGCGGGGCGCAGCGGAGAGGTGGTCGAAGGCGTTCCAGGCGGCGAAGTCCTCGAGGGCCCTCGCCTTGGCGACTGCGGGATCGGCGTCGGTCCCGCCGGTCAGGATGGCGCGCAGCCGCTGCTCGCCCCACGTGAGCCACTCCTGCTTGCGCTCGAACTTCCGCAGAGGCAGGCGGGGCACCCCCGGCTTGTCCTCGACGTGCACGATCCGCCGCACCTCGTCGAGGAACGACGACGGCGCCTCCTTGCGCCCCTCGTCGTCGACGCGCCGGCAGAGGAGGACCGCGCGGTCGCAGGAGTCCAGCGCGAACGCGAACAGCATCCGCTCCTCGCTCTCGCGGTCCATCCGCTCGCGGAGGCGGCACCCGGTGGCGCCCGCGATGCGCCGCCGGCTGGCGTCGGGAAGGTACGGGTCCTCGCGCGGCACGACGGGCCATTCGCCCTCGTTGAGCCCGAGGAGGACGGCGACGCGGAAGCGCTGGCCGCGGAGCTGCATGGCGTCGAGCAGGGCGACGCCGTCGGCGGGGACCGGGTGGACAGGGATGCTCGCGGAGGCGATCCCGCGGGCGAGGGCGGCGGCGAACGCGCGCCCGTCGGGCGGCGCCCCCGCGCCCTCGAGGGCCGCGAGCGAGCGGAGCACGTCCTGCACGGCCTTCCACGCCGCCTCGTCGCGCCGCGGGTCGAGGCGGTCGGCGAGGAAGCGCTCCCAGTCGGCCGCAAGGGCGGCCCAGCCGCGGCGCCCGCCGGCGCCGGGGAGCGATTGACGCAGTGCGTCAACGGCCGCGGCGAACGCGTCCACCGCCGCCGCCGGCGCCACCTCCTCCCCGTCCGCGTCCTCCAGGTCCGACCCGCGCGCCGCCGCCAGCCTCTTCCAGTCGTCCCCCGACACGATCCCCAGCGCCCGCGCGATCTCCCCCCAGCGGTCCGGCCGCCCGTCCTCCTTCACCATCGCCGACCCGAACCACTCGTGCACGTCCATGTGGTAGGCGCCGTCGAGCAGGATCCGCGCGGCCAGCGCGACGGCCTGCGCGAGCGGCCGCTCCGCCAGCGGCTGCGCGGCCGGCGTCCACCACGGGACGCACTCGTCGCGGAAGAAGCGGGCCGCGAGGTGCAGCCGGCGGTCGAGCGTGCGCGCCACGACGGCGATGTCGCGCCACGCGACCCCCTCGGACTCGTGGACCCGGCGCGCCTCCTTCACCGCGTACCACATCTCGTCCGCCATCCCGCCGCACGTCACGGCCGGGATCGCCGGGTCCCCCCGGCGCGGCCCCTCGGCCGGGTCGAACAGCCGCTGCGTGAACGCCGTCGCCCGGAAAATCCCCGTCGCCGGCATCCCCCCGCGCGGCGGCCTCGTGCGCAGCGCCTCCATCGCCGAGCCGCCGGCGCCGGGGGCGATGAAGCCGCCGCGCGGGGCGCGCGCCGCCCCGAAGTCCTCGTCGAGCGTGCGCTCGGCCCGCGCGTAGGCCGGTCCTTCCCGGTACGGAAGGTACACCGTCACCTCGGAGACGCGCGCCATCGCGTCCAGCAGGTCCTTCTGCTCCCCCAGGAACTCGTAGAAACCGTAGACGTTCCAGGCCGGCGCCCCTTTCACCAGCCGCGACTTCTCCGCCTCCGCCGCCGCCACCCGCGCCACGTCGTTGCGCGTCATCAGGCCGAGTCGCTTCAGGAACAGCCCGTACGCCTCGAGCAGCGCCGCGAGCTCCGCGAGGCGCTTCGCGTCCTCGGGAAGCTCCTCCTTCACGGCCCGGAGCAGCGGCGGGGCGACGACGGCGGCGCGGAGGTCGAGCACCGTGCGCAGCAGCGCGCCCGCACCCGGCCGGTCGGCGAGCACGCGGTACCGCTCTGGAGCGCCCGGCTCGCGCAGGAACGCGCGGAAGACCTCCTCCTCCCCCGCGTCCTCGACCAGCGGCGGGATGTCGATGCCGGCGTCCTCGACGATGAGGCGCGCGAGGGCGTGGAAGTCGGGGAAGCGGACGGCGGCGAGCCCGCCGGCGGCGGCGGCGGCGCGCTGGAGGCGGCCGCGCACGTGCCGCGACGGCACGACGACCCATCCCGGCTCGAGCCCGGGCCGCAGGCGCAGCCGGCCGACGAGCTCGTCCTCGAGCGAGCGGTAGGAGCCGGTGCGGACGGAGAGCATGCGGCCGACTTTAGCGGGCGGCGCGGCGGGGAGGGGCGGAAAAAACGGGCGGACGATACGCTGGAGCCATGCTCCCCGCCCTCGCCGCACTGCCGCGCTTCTCCGGAGGCGACGCCTGGACGTTCGCGCTGCTGTTCGCGGGGACGTTCGGGGGGAGCATCGCCATCGTGACCTTCCTCGTCGTCCGCATGCCGGCCGACTACCTGTCGCCGCGCCGCCGGCCGCCCGGCGGGCCGGCGTGGCTGCGCGCGACGACCGCGGTCCTCAAGAACCTGATCGGCATCGCGCTCGTCGCCGTCGGCGTCGTCCTGTCCCTTCCCGGAATCCCGGGCCAGGGCGTGCTCACGATCCTCGTCGGCCTCATGCTCACCGACCTCCCGGGCGTCCGCCGCCTCGAGCGCGCCATCGCGCGAAGGCCCGCGATCCAGCGGGCGATCAACGCCCTGCGGCGACGCTTCGGGAAGGGGCCGATGGACCTGGAGTGAACCGGGCGGAAGGGAAGTGGCGCAGAATCCGGATCACCGGCCGCTTTTTCTGATCCGGATCTCCCGCCGGACGTCTATGGAACAGGGGATCCGTCGGGAGAGCCCGTCATGAAGACCTGGACCACGCTCGTTTCCTTCCTGTGGCTCGCGGCGACGGCGTCCGCCACGGACCGGTTCTACGACGACGTGAAGGCCTCGAGCGGCAACGGGAAGTACCGTGCCGAGGCGGTGTCCCCGCAGAACGCCGGGGGCGGCCGCCGCGCCTTCCAGGACGAGTTCACCGTTTCGCTGGCCGAGGCGGCCACGGGCCGCACGCTCTGGTCCTGGAAGCAGCCGTCCGGCGCGGCCAGCCCCGTCTCGCTCGTGATTTCAGACGACGGCGTCGTGATCATGGAGGACGCGTGGGACACCTTCCACGTGTTCGACCCGGCCGGCAACCCCCACGCCGTGATCTCGCCGCTGCGGGAGTTCCCCGGGAGCGAGATCAAGGAGTACGCCGACTTCACGACGGCGGGGACGTTCTGGCAGCAGTTCGCGATGTCGGGATTCGTCCACGAGTCGGGGCGCGACCTCTGGTACTTCCGCACGTACTGGGGTCGTCTCTTCGCCATCGACTATCACGCCGCCGCGCTCCTGCGCGATCCTGTCCTCGAGGCACGGCTTGAAGACAGGATCGTCCACGAGACCCGGTCGTGGCTGGCGGGATTCGGAGGGACCTTCATCGGGCCGTGCGGAAGCTGCTCGAACCCGACCATCCTGCCTGAGGTCGCGAAGCGCGCGTTCGTCGTCCTCCAGTACGGCCTGTCGCCCGACGACGGGTTCGTGAAGGACGTCATCCGGAACAGCGACGAGGGACATCACCCGGACATCAAGGACTACCTGGCCCGGATGACCGGCAAACACGCCCGGAAGCAGCGCTATCGGATCCTCGCCTGGGCCGGCGCCGCCATCCTCCTCAGCCTGCTGGCCGTCCTGGCGACGAGGGCGTTCCGGGGGCGGAAAACCCAGGCCGTCGCCTGAAGCGCCACCGGCCAACAAAAAAGGCGCGCCCGGTTGCGGACGCGCCTCTCATACCCCCACGGGGATTTGAACCCCGGTCCCAAGACTGAGAATCTCGTATCCTAGGCCGCTAGACGATGGGGGCTCTTGCGACGGCTGAACTGCGGCGCGGCTTTGTACCCAAATCCAGACCGCCCTTCAACCCGTTTTTGGCGATTTTCGTGACGTCCGGGCCGGGCCGCGCGTCTAAAGAATGGCCGAACGAACCCGGCAGCGCCGTACCTATAATGCGGGGAACCCATGAACGCCCTCCTCCGTGACCGGCTCGTCTCCTGGGAAAAGCGCCTGCGGCTGCAGGCCGCGGTGCGCGCGGCCGTCTGGGGGTCGTTCGGAGGGGCGGCGCTGGCCGCGGCGTACGTGGGGGGCGCGAAGCTCTGGGCGTGGCCGCAGCCGCTCTGGGTCGCCCTCGGCGCCTTCGCCGCCGTCCCCGCGATCGCCTTCGCCGCGCGCATCGCCCGCCGCATCCCGCTCGCCGACGTCGCCCGGGCCGCCGACCGCGCCTGCGGCGGCGAAGACCGCTTCTCCACGGCCCTCGAGCTCGACGGCTCCGAATGGGCCGCGCTCATCGAGCGTGACGCGGCCGCGAAGCCGCTTCCCGACGAGAAGAAGATCTTCGCGACCCACGTGCCGCGGCTCTCGAAATGGTCCTTCGCGGCGGCCGCGGCGGTCGCGGCGCTGCTCCTGTTCGTGCCCGCGCGGACGCTCCCGGTGATCGCCGCCCCGAACGAGCTCAAGGGGCTGGAAGCGCCGCCGGAGCTGACGGCGGCGGCGGAGGAGCTGCGGGAGGCGGGGGCGGAGGAGGGGGACGGGAAGCTGGCGGAGCTGGGGAAGGAGCTGGAGCGGATCAGCGAGGAGTGGAAGGAAGGGAAGATCGACCGGAAGGAGGCGCTGGCGCGGATCGGGGAGCTGGGGGAGCGGATCCGCGAGGAGAAGGAGAAGGCGGCGGCGCGGCGCGAGGCGCTGGCGACGATGGGCGAGAACGGCGAGGGGCACGAGATGGCGCACGGGATGGCGTCCGGGAAGGCGACGGACGCGGTCGCGGAGCGCGCGGCGCGCCTCGGGCAGAATCCCTCCGAAGACGCGAAGCTGGCGGACATGCTGGAGCGCGCGGCGAAGGTGGCGGGGAAGGACAAGGAGCTGGCGGACGCGCTGAAGAAGGCGGCGGACGCGGCGCGGCGCGGGGACAAGAAGGCGTTCGAGGAGGCGATGAAGGCGGCGAAGGAGCGCTGGAAGGGTCTCTCGAAGGCGGGCGCGGAGCAGGCGCGGAAGGACGCGGCGGCGGCGAAGGCGAAGGGGCCGAAGACGGGGAAGCTGGACCCGGAGCTGCTGAAGAAGATGGAGGAGCTGCTGAAGGCGAAGGGGTTCGACGACGAGGAAGTGAAGAAGGCGCTGGACCGGCTGGCGAAGCTGTCGGAGAAGCTGGGGAAGGAAGGGAAGCAGGGGGCGCTGGACGACGAGGAGCTGAAGAAGCTGATCGAGCAGCTCGAGGGGATGGATCCCGGGGAGCTGAAGAAGTTCGCGGAGATGCTGAAGAAGATGTCGGAGAAGGACCTGGAGGAGCTGGCGAAGAAGCTGCAGAAGGACTGCGGCGGCGGTTCCTGAGAGGGCAACGGCGCACTCGGCCGCTGGATTCGCGGCCTCGGATCGAAGGGTGAGCGGGCGCTCGGCAAGGCGGGGCGCGCGACGGGGAAGGCGCAGGGGAAGCTTGCGGGCCGGAAGTCACCGGGCGACGAGGCGGACAACGGCGAGCCGGACCCGGAGTGGGTGGAGGACGGCCAGGGCGGCCCCGGGCCGGGAGGCGGGCACAAGGAGAAGCTGTTCGGCAAGGAGCGCGACCGCAAGACGACGAAGTTCCACGACGAGCAGGTCGAGGTGCCGATGATGCCGGGCGATCCCGGCGAGGTCGTGGGCGACGGCGGGTTCGCGGAGCCGGAGGAGGGGACCGCGAGCGTGCCGTTCGAGAAGGTGCTCGTGAAATACCGCGCGGAGATGGAGAAGGCCATGGACGACGAGGCCTATCCCGAGGAATACCGTCGCGCGGTCAAAGACTACTTCGACTCGCTGAAATAGCGCCCCGTGATGCGGCCTCTTTCCCTGCTGGCCGCTGCGGCGGTCCTCGCGCTCGGCGCCGCCGCCGCCGCCGCTTCCCCCGCGATCGACGGCGGCTACTGCCTTCCGCCGCGCCCCGGTGATCCGTGGATCGAGGTGTGGGCGGAGGTGGAGAACACCGACGGGGCGGAGTTCCGCGGGACGCTGGAGGCGGTGCTGAAGACGCGCACCGAGACGGGCCCCTCGGCGCGGCGAGACGTCGCGGTGGCGCCGGGGTCGCGGAAGAGGTTCTTCCTCGTGATGGCGAACACGGCCGGGTGGCGGATGGAGCTTCTGCTGCGCCTGGTGGACGGGAAGGGGAAGGAGGCGGCGTCGAAGCAGGTGGCGGGGGGCTGGCTGCAGGGGCCGGAGCGGACGCTGGCGGTGGTGTCGCGGGCGGAGCAACCGGTGACGATGTTCGCGTTCCTTGCGGCGCGGAAGATGCGGGGCGGGTACGCGGCGTGGGAGGCGCAGGAGGCGCACCTGCCGGAGCACGCGGAGGGGTGGAGCGCGGCGGGGCTGGTGGCGATCGCGGGCGCCGACCTGGAAACGTGGTCGGCGGAGCAGCGGAAATCGCTTCGCGCCTGGGTGGAGATGGGCGGGCAGGTGCTGCTGGTGCCGGGGACGGACCGCAAGTGGCTGGAGTCGCCGGGGGTGAAGGAGCTGATCGACCTGGGGCAGGTGTCGGAGGAGGACGCGGACCAGTTCCCGTCGAGGTACTTCGGGAAGTCGGGCCCGCGCGCGGTACTCTCGTTCGGACGGCCGGGGGAGGACCTGCTGCCGGCGGCGGGGAACCTCGTGAAGACGTGGCGCGTGGGCAGCGGCCGCGTCGCCGCGCTGACGTTCGACGCCAACGCGCCGGCGATCCGGAACGAGTCGGGCGCGCTCGGGATGGCGGCGTTCGCGGAGAACGTGCTCGACGTGATGGCGCCCCCGCCGACGCCGTGGGATCTCTACAACGACTCTCACGGGACGTGGTACTGGCGCGGGTTCGTGGAAGCGCTGGGGCAGGGGCTGGTGCGCTACCCGACGACCGCGCTGCTCCTGCTCGCGCTGTTCGCCTACGTCGTCGCCATCGGCCCCGCGAACTTCTGGCTGCTCCGGAAGCGGCACGCGCCGGCGCTGACGGTCGTGACGGTCCCGGCCGCCGCCGTCGCCGTATCGGTCCTGCTCCTCGCCGCGGGCTGGATCGGCCGCGACCGCGCGGTGCGCGTCAACCGCGTCACGATCGCCCGCCCTGACGGCGGCGGCTGGCTGGCGCGCGAGCACGTCGTCGCGCTGTCCGCCCGGAGGCAGGAGGCGCTCCTCGCCTCGCCGCTCGGCCGGCTGGCGCCGATGACGGACGGGCGCAACGAGGCGCCGATGGACTCCGCGTATGGCGGCGCCGACGGGGCGCCGGTGCGGCGCGCCCTCCAGCCCAACGAGCCCGCCTACTTCGCCGCCGTCGGGCGGCGCGACTTCGGGACCATCTCGGCCGTCGCCTCGGGCGACCTCTCCATCGTGAACGGCTCGCGCATCGACATCGAGCGCGCCTTCTACTACGAAGCCGGCGCCCGCATCGCCGACCTCGGACCGATCCCGTCGGGACGCTCGTACCGCGGCTCCCTCCTCTTCCCGCGGCGCCCCACGCCCTTCACGGACTACGGCGACGACTCCCCCGACGCCCTCCTCCTCCGCGCGCTCGACCCGCAGTTCATGCTCACCACCGAGACGGCGGTGATCGCGATCGTGAGGGGCGGCGGCGACGTCCCGCTCGTGAACGGCGCCGCCGCGGAGACCGTGCGCGACGTGACCGTGCTCATCATCCCCGTCGAGCGCCTGGTGAAATGATCGAAGTCTCCAACCTCGTCCGCACCTTCGGCCCCTTCCGGGCCGTCAACGGCATCACGTTCACGGTGCCGCGCGGGGAGATCTTCGGCTTCATCGGCCCCAACGGCGCCGGGAAGACGACGACGATGCGCATCCTGTCGACGCTGCTGGAGCCGACGTCGGGCTCGGCGCGCGTCGCGGGGATGGACGTGCTCGAGTACCCCGAGGAGGTGCGGCGCACCATCGGCTACATGCCCGACTACGCGGGCGTCTACGAGGGGATCGACGTCTGGGAGTACCTCGACTTCTTCGCGGGCGCCTACGGCGTCCCCCGCGAGCGCCGCAAGGCCGCGATCGAGGGCGTCATGGACCTCACCGACCTCGGCGGCCTCCGGCACAAGCTCGCGACGAGCCTCTCCAAGGGCATGCGCCAGCGCCTCATCCTCGCCAAGACCCTCCTCCACGACCCCGCCGTCCTCATCCTCGACGAGCCCGCCGCCGGCCTCGACCCACGCGCCCGCATCGAGCTGCGCGCCCTCCTCAAGGAGCTCGGCTCGATGGGCAAGACGATCATCGTCTCCTCCCACATCCTCACCGAGCTCGCCGACATGTGCACGAGCGTCGGGATCCTCGAGAAAGGCTCCCTCGTCGCCGCGGGGACGATCGCGTCCATCGTCGAGCGCCTCAATCCCGGATGCACCCTCGTCCTCCGGACCTGGGAGCCCCTCAAGGCCGTCGAGAAACTCGTCACCCTCCCCGGCCTCGAGATCCTCGAGACCCTCGACGCCTCCGTCCGCTTCCGCCACCAGGGCGACGAGCGCGCCGCCGCGGACATCGTCGCCGCCCTCGTCGGGGCCGGCGTCCCCGTCACCGGCCTCGAGGAGGAGAAGGCCAACCTCGAGGACCTCTTCCTCCGCATCACCCGCGGGGAGGTCCAGTGAGCCGCCTCGCCGCGCGTCTCGCCGACTTCGCCGCCGGGCCTATCCCGGTCCGCGAACTCCGCGCCACCTTCCGCGGGTGGCGCTTCGTCCTCCTCTTCACCGGCGCCCAGGCCCTCTCGCTGTTCGTCCTCTGGATGACCGCCCTCGCGATGGAGCAGGACGGGATGCCGGGAAGCGCGATCGGGCAGGCGACGTTCGGGATCCTCGTGACGGTGCAGGCGGGGCTGATCGCGCTCCTGGTGCCGGGGTTCGCGGGGACGTCGATCGTGCGCGAGCGCGACAAGTCGACGCTGGAGCTGCTCTCGACGACGACGATCCGGCCGTGGGAGATCGTCTGGGGGCAGCTCATGGCCGCGATGGGCTACGTCGCGGTGTACCTGTTCGCCGGGCTGCCGCTCATGGCGCTCCCGTTCTGGTACGGCGGCCTCTCCGGGTGGGAGCCGGTCGCCGCGTACGGCGGCCTGTTCCTGTTCGCCCTCGTCGTCGCGATGTGGGGCGTCTACGCCAGCGCCGTCTCCCAGACCGTCGCCCGCGCCGTCGGGATGTCCTACGTGTTCATCTTCGTCGTCGGCTTCCCCGTCGGCGGCGTCCTCACCGAGGTGATCGACCGCGCCATGCGCGGCCGCAACGACATCAGCGAGATCCTCCGCGCCGTCACCCAGCACGCCGGCATCTTCGCGTGCGACGCCGCCTACGCCTTCGCGGCGCCGTTCGCGTTCCTGTTCATCCTCGCCGTCAACCGCCTCAAGCCCTGGGGCTCCAATCGCTCCACCGCCCTCCGCATCTATGGCCTCTTCTTCATCCCCGCCGCCACCGGCGTCCTCCTCTGGAACTTCAACCACTTCCTCGGGCCCCGCGACCTCTCCGAGCGCTACATGTCCCTCTACTCCTGGTGGATCTTCGTCTCCTTCACCGGGATGCTCTTCTCGTTCTTCGCGGCCGACCTCCCCCTCGAGGGGATCCGCCTCTTCAAGCTCCTCGACCGCCTCCGCGGCCCGCTCCTCCCGCTGCGCCTGTTCGCCCCGGGCGCGCGCCGGGGCTGGGTGTTCACGCTGGGCGTCACGGCCGCCGTCCTCGCGGCGGGCGGGGCGCTCGCGACCGCGACGCTCGGGTTCGACGCCCGCAACCCCGACTCCGCGCTGTGGCTCGTGGCGCTCGTCGCCTTCGCTCCCGTCGTGTTCGGGTGCGGCCTCTGCCTCTGGCTCTCCACCCTTCCGCTCCCCGCGGCGCTGGCGCGCGGCTTCGCGGGATTCCTGATGATCGCGGTGCCGGTGGGAAGCGCCGTCTGGCAGTTCGCGGCGACGGGGGGGTATCCGGACGACGAGGCGCTGTCGTGGGGGACGCCGGGGTACCTGTGCTACCCATGGGTGCTGTACAAGGTGTTCTACGCGACGGCGTGGCCGGGGTCGGGCGTGCACGTGATGCCGAAGGTGGGGCTGGCGACGCCGGTCTGGGTGCCGTTCGTGGCGTTCCACTACGGGCTGGGCGTCGTGATGTCGGCGGTCGGCTGGATCGCGGACGCGCTGCGCGAGTCGGCGCGCCGCGCGGCCGTCGCGCGCCCGGCGCCGCCCGCTCCGGAGCCGGCCGCATGAGCGACCTCCTCACCCCCGCCTTCATCCGCCGCCTCGAACGCCTCGCCATCCGCGTCCGCCGCGCCTTCGCAGGCCGCATGCAGGGCGAGCGGCGCTCGACGAAACGCGGCGTCTCGGTCGAATTCGCCGACTACCGCGAGTACGTCCCCGGCGACGACCCCCGCTACCTCGACTGGAACGCCGCCGCGCGCATGGACCGGCTGTACCTCAAGCTCTACGTCGAGGAAGAGGACCTCAGCGTCAACTTCCTCGTGGACGCGAGCGCCTCCATGTCCTTCGGCAAGCCCGCGAAGATCGACTTCGCCCGGCGCGTCGCCGCCGCCCTCTCGTACGTCAGCCTCGCCAACCTCGACCGCGTCTCCATCGTCCCGTACGCCGCCGAACAGCAGGAGAAGATCGGCCCCGAGCGCGGCCGCTCGAACGTCTTCAAGCTCCTGAAGTTCCTCGAGGGAATCCAGCCCTCCGGGACCACGTCCCTCACCTCGACCGTCCGGTCGTTCCTCGCCCGCAACCCCCGCCGCGGCCCCGTCTTCGTCCTCACCGACTTCCTCGACCCCGCCGGCTGGGAGAAACCCCTCGCCCAGCTCGCCCACGCCGGCTTCCAGCCCATGGTCGTCCACGTCCTCGCCCCCGAGGAACTCGAACCCCCCGACGCCGACGACGTCCGCTTCATCGACTCCGAAACCGGCGCCTCCGTCGACCTCTCCCTCAACGCCGCGGTCCTCCGCGCCTACCGGGGACGCGTGGAAGGGTTCCGGCGCGAAGTCGAGAGCTGGTGCACGAAGCACGCCATGCCGTACGCGTTCGCCTCGTCGGCGGCGGACTTCGAGGAGTTCGTGTTCCGGACGCTGAGGGTCGTGATGCTGGAGGCGTGAGGATCGAACTGGAATCGGGGGCCCGGGTGGCGTCATTCCCGCAGAGCCCCCGTTCCCGGAGACCCCGAAGCCGGCCGCTACGAGCGCTCCGACTCCGCCGAGCACGCCCCGCGGCGCCTTGGCGAGATCGACGTGGCACCGGACCTCGTCGCGAAACTCCAGCAGCTCATGAAGCTCCGTGACGAGGCCCGCGACGCCGCGAAAGCCTGCCTCGACGCCGCGCCGCCCCTCGAGAAGTAGCCGCCGAAAAAGCGCTTCGCCCCCCCGCCCCGCGGGACTAGCATCGTTCCTCCCCTCCCAGGAGGTTCCCGATGCGCCTTCGCCGCTTCTGTGCGCTGCTGCTCTCCCTCGCCGCGCTGCCGCTGTTCGCCAAGCCCACCCCCGAGGAGTGGAAGAAGCTGGAGGCGGAGGCGAAGCGGGCGTTTTCGACGAAGGACGGGGACGCGCGGGTGAAGGCGGCGCAGGCGGTGGGGGCGGCGGACTGCGTGGAGGGGGTGAAGCTGCTGGTGCAGCTGATCGACATGCCGGACAAGGCGCTGGAGGGGGCGGAGGCGGAGCGGGACGCGTTCGAGCCGGAGTTCCTCGCGGCGGTGGAGCGGATCAACAAGTTCGCGAAGCAGGGGAACGGGATGGTGGCCGCGAGCGAGGCGGACATCTTCAACAAGAAGAAAGCCCGGATGGACGAGCTGAACGACAAGGTGAACGAGCTGTCGCTGGTGCCGGACGCGGTGGCGGAGGCCTTGAAGAAGACGCGGGACGCGGACGCGGTGAAATGGCTGTGCGACGAGGGGATGAAGGACAAGAACTGGCGGGCGCGGGCGGCGATCGCGGGGGCGCTGGGCTACGCGCCGGCCGAGGACGCGAAGGCGGGGCCGGCGCTGGTCGCGGCGGCGGCGGACAAGGACGCGCGGGTCCGCGGAGCCTCGATCGAGGCGCTCGGGCGCCGCAAGGCGAAGGACCAGCGCGACCTGATCCTGAAGGCGCTGGAGGACGAGCGCTGGCAGGTGCGCGTCTCGGCGTGCGACGCGCTCGCGATGCTCGAGCTGCGCGACACGGTCGGCCCGCTCATCGCGCGGATGGAGAAGGAGGACGGGCGCGTGAAGGAGGACATCGACCGCGCGCTGAAGGCGATCACGGGCCTGACGTTCAACGCGGACGCGCTGGGGTGGAAGGGCTGGTGGGAGATCAACAAGGCGAAGTGGGAGAGCGGGGAGCTGGCGAAGAAGGAGGAGCCGAAGAAGGACGACAAGAAGGAAGACGGCAAGGACGGCGGCGCGGCGGCGGGGAATCCGCCCCCGGTGAACCCGGAACCGCCCGCAGCGGGCGGCGGCACGACGGTGGAGTTCTACGGCATCCGCACGAAGTCCAAGAACCTCGTGTTCGTCGTCGACGTCTCGGGAAGCATGGCCGAGCCGGCCAAGTGGACCCCCGACACCGACAGCGGCGGCGCCCCCGCGGGCCAGGGCCCGAAGGGCAAGCGCAAGATCGACATCGCCCGCTGGGAACTCGCGAAGGCGATCGGCGGCCTCCCCGAGGACGCGCGCTTCAACATCGTCACCTTCTCGAGCGACGTGAAGGTCTACTCGCCGACAAAGATGGTGATCGCGACGAAGTCCGCCAAGCAGCAGGCGCAGGCGTTCGCGGAGAAGCTGGAGCCCCAGGAGGCCACGAACATCTTCGACGCGCTGGAGAAGGCGTTCGAGCTCGCCGGCGGCGCGAAGATGCAGGTGGACGAGAACTACAAGCTCTCCGTGGACACGATCATGTTCATGACGGACGGAAAGCCGACGATCGGGAAGTCGCTCGACCCGAAGGTCATCGGCGACACGGTGCAGAAGTGGAACGCCGTCCGGAAGATCCGGATCCACTGCGTCGGGATCGGCGACCACGACGAGGCGCTGCTGAAGAGGCTGGCGGAGGAGAGCGGGGGGCAGTATGTCAAGCGGTAGGGGGTCGGCTTGCGTGGGGGGTTGGAGGTCGGAGGTTGGAGGTCGGAGGTGACGGCGCTTGAGGCGGGGCTGGCGCGGAAGGCGGCATTCGCGAACTGCAGCGCCAGGATGGGGAGAGTTACGGCGAGGAAAAGGGATGTCAGCGGGAAGGTCGTCCGGCGGACTGCCGCGGTCCTCCTGGCGTCGACGCGCTGGCGAAGCGACTCGAGCATGGCTCCGATCGGGCGGATGCGGGACTCGATCGAACGGCGCGCCGGCTCGTCGAGGTAGCGCAGGTCGGCGGCGAGCAGAACGAGGTACTCCACCTCGGACAATGACCCCTGGGCGATGTTGAGAAAGTGCGCGTAGTCCGCAGCGGTCCGTCGCCGCGACCCCTCCGCGATGTTCGAGGGAACCGAGACCGCCGCGCGGCGCAGCTGCGACGTGACGCCGTATTTCTCCTCGTCCGGGAATCCCCGGGTGGATCGGTACACTTCGAGGTCGAGTTCGTGCGCGTGCCTCCAGACGACGAGCTTCCGGAAGTCCTGCATGACGTCCTCCCTTTCTTTGATGTATCACCATTGCAGCATTTGACATTAAAGACGCACCCCCCTCCCCATCCAAATCGCGCGGGGTGTCTTGCCGCCCGTCGACCTCCTTCCTAGGATTCATGCAACGACTTCGCCGCCCGACCCACCGACTTCCAACCTCCAACCTCCGACCTCCAACCCCGGGCCCACCCCATGCTCTGCATCCTCTGGGACATCGACGGCACGCTGATGTCGTCGCAGGGCGCCGGCACGAAGGCGATGAACGACGCCTTCGAGGCCTGTTTCGGCGTTGCCAACGCATTCGACGACGTCGCCATGTCGGGCTGCACGGACCCATGGATCTTCCGGCAGGGCTACGACAGGCATCGCGTGACGGAACCGTTCGAAACGGCACTCGCCCGGTTCGACGCGGAGTACCGCGCCGCCCTTCCCCGGCGGCTCGCCTCCGCGAAGATCACGCTGAAACCGGGGCTCCCGGCGCTTCTGGACACGCTGGCGGGGCGGCCGGAGATCGGAAGCGGGCTGCTGACGGGGAACTTCGAGCACGGGGCGGAGACGAAGCTGAGGGCGGCGGGGATCTGGCAGTACTTCGAGGTGGGGGCGTACGGGAGCGACGACGAGGATCGGAATCGCCTGCTGCCGCACGCGCTGCGGCGGTTCCGGGAGAGGGGAAGGCCATTCGAGCCCGCGCGGACGGTCGTGATCGGCGACACGACGCGGGACGTCGCGTGCGCGAGGGCGCACGGCGCGAAGGCGGTGGCGGTGGCGACGGGCGGGCACCGGATGGAGGACCTGCGCGCAAGCCGTCCGGACCTGGCGCTTTCCAGCCTCGCCGACCCCGCGCCGCTTCTGGCTTTCCTCGACCGGCTCGCGAAAGCTCCCGGGGCGCCGGCGGGACGCTGACTGCCCTGCGAGGGCACGGGGATCGCGGAGTGCTTTCGGCTCCGCGTCCGGGTCCGCCGGGCCCCCGGCCCGGCTCCGGCTCTCCGTCGTTCTCTGCGTCTCTGCGTTCCTGCGTTCGGTGCGACGCGGGAATTGGGGCGCGCCCGGGGGTATGATCGGGGCCCTGTGAGCCTTCTCAATCCCGCCTTCCTGGCGCTCGGAGCGCTCGCCGTCCCGCTGGTGCTGCTCTACATCCTCAAGCTCCGTCGCCGGGACGTGACGGTCAGTTCTACGCTCCTCTGGGAGAAAGCCGTCCGCGACGTCCAGGCGAACGCCCCGTTCCAGCGGCTGCGCGCGAACCTGCTGCTGCTCCTGCAACTGCTGCTGCTGGCGCTTCTCGTGCTCGCGCTGGCGAGGCCGGCGATGGTGCGGGCGGCCTCGCCGGGGCGGGTGGTGGTGCTGGTCGTCGACACTTCGGCGTCGATGGGAGCGAAGGAGGGCTCGGGGACGCGGCTGGACGTGGCGCGGCGGGAAGCGAAGCGGGCGCTGGCGGCGATGGGGGACGCGGACGAGGCGATGGTGGTCGAGGCGGGCCCGGCGGCGCGGGTCGCGTGCGGGCTGACGCGGGACCGCGCCGCGGTCGAGCGGACGCTCGACGGGCTGCGGGCGCACGACACGGAGTGCGCGATGGAGGAGGCGCTCCGGCTGGCGGCGACGGCGGTGGAGAAGCGCGACGGGGCGGCGGTGGTGCTGCTGTCGGACGGGGCGGGGGCGAAGGTGCCGTCGCACCCGGTGCTGGAGAAGGGGCTGACGTGGGTGAAGGCGGGGGAGCCCGCGGGGAACGTGGGGATCACGGCGTTCCGGGCGGAGGCCGTGGTGGAGCCGGACGGGCGGGTGCGGTCGCGGACGGAGGGGGGACGCACGCTGTACGCGTACTCGCTGTTCGCGGGCGTCTCGAACTTCTCCGCGAACGCGAAGAAGGTCTACGCGTCGCTCAAGGTGGACGGGGAGACGGTCGCCGCGCGCGCCGTCGAGCTCGCGACCGGCGAGACCGGCGGCGCGAGCTTCTCCGCGATGCTCCCCGGCGAGGCGGTCGCCGAGGTCGCGCTCGACGAGGCCGACGCGCTCGCCGCCGACGACCGCGCGTGGACGCGGCTCCCCGCCCCCGGCCGCGTCCGCGTCCAGATGGCCGGCGAGCACCGCTTCCTCCGCGCCTTCCTCGAGACGCGGCCGCGCGTGGAGTTCGTGACGGAGAAGCCCGACCTGTGGATCTGCGAGGGGCCGGCGCAGGACGCGCCTCCCGACGCGCACGCCGTGTGGTTCCGGCCCGACAAGCCGGTCGCGGGCATCGCGCCGGGCGAGGAGGTCGAGCGCCTCCGCATCCTCTCGTGGGACGAGACGCACCCGCTCCTCCGCTTCGCGCGCTTCTCGGACGTCCACGTCGGACGCGCCTCGCGCCTGACGCCGCCGCCGGAAGCAGCGGTGCTGGTTCAGGGAAGCGCGGGGCCGCTGGTGGTGGCGGGTACGGAGCGGGGTCGCCTGCGGATCGCGATCGGGTTCCGGGCGGGGGAGTCGGACTGGCCGCTGCGTCCGTCGTTCCCGATCTTCTTCTCGAACCTCGTGCGCGCGGTGGCGGACGCGCGCGCGGCGGAGGTGCCGCCGCAGGTCGTGGCGGGGCGGCCCGCGCGGTTCGTGGCGCCGGGGATGGAGAAGGCGGCGGTGAAGGGCCCGGACGGGGCGGCGGAGGAGCTGGCGGCGACGGCGGCGGGGGAGTTCGTGTGGGCGGGGGCGGACCGGGCGGGGCTGTACCGGTTCGAGTCGGCGCAGGGGGCGCGCGAATTCGGCGTGAACCTGCTGTCGGAGACGGAATCGAACCTGGCGCCGCCGGCGGCGCTCGGGTCGGGCAAGTCGGAAGTGAAGGGCGTGGCGACCGCGGGGCGCGAGAACCGGGACGTCTGGCCGTGGCTCGCGTTCGCGGCGCTGGGGCTGTTCGTCGTCGAGTGGCTCTGTTTCCACCGGAGGATCGCGTGAGAGACGCCTTCCGCGCCCTGGCGCTGCTCGCGCTGGCCGCCGTCCCGGCCGCCGCCGAGCCGCGCGTCTCCGCGCAGTCCGCGTTCGGCGGCGTCGCCCGCACGGGCGCGTGGACCGCCGTGCGCGTCGAGGTCGTGAACCCCGACGCGGAGCTGCGCCTCCACGTCGAGATCGACGGAGAAGGGGCGCGGTCCGTGCGCGACATCACCGTCCCCGCGGGAAGCCGCCACGCCTACTGGATCCCGGTCCGCGCCCGCGTCCGCATGGACTGCCGCATCACGGGCGGCCCCGTGGAGTTCAAGGACACGCTGTCCCTCTCGGTGTCCGGCGCGGGCGAGCGCCTCTTCCTCGCCGTCTCCGACGCCCCCGTCGGTCTCCCGGAACACGAACTGTGGAAGACGGTCCTGGCCTCGGGCGACGACCTCCCCGACTTCTCCGACGCCTACGGCATGTTCGACGCGGTCGTCGTCCGCTTCCCGAACCCCGGCCTGCCGACCGCAGCGGCGGACGCGCTGAGGCGGTGGACGCAGGCAGGAGGCGTGCTGGCGGTGTGCGCGGGGATGGGGGCGAAGGAAGCGGCGGACTCCCGGCTGGCCTCGGTCCTGCCCGTGGTCATCGCCGGGACCACCGAGGTCACGTCGCTGGCCGCGATCGACCCGGCGCTCGCCGCCCCTGCGGCGCCGTTCCCCGTCGCCGACGCGCGGCCGCGGCCGGGCGCCGACCCCGCGCCGTTCGGCGCCTCCGGGCCCGCGGGACTCGGACGCGCCCTCTTCCTCGGGTTCGACCCGCTGCTCCGCCCCGTCGCCGAATGGGGCGGTCTCGCGGGGTTCTGGAAGGTCCAGCTTCCGCTCCGCCCCAATGCCGGCGCGGACACCGATCCGCCGGAGGGGGACGAGAAGGCGCGACGCGCGTGGCTCGCCGGAGCTCGCAGCGAAAGCTCGATGCTGCGCAACGAGCGGACCCGCGTCGAGGCCGAGCGGATCCGCAGCGCGCGGGACCTCGCGCTCGCGGGACGGACGGTGCAGCTCGGCTGGTTCTTCGCGCTCCTCGTCGGGTACCTCATCGTCATCGGGCCCGTGGATTACTTCGTCCTCCGCGCGCTGCGGCGCCAGGCCTGGACGTGGGTCACCCTGCCCCTCGCCATCGCCGCCTTCTGCGCCGCCGCGTGGGGGCTGTCCGAGCGGACGAAGGCGCGCGACTCCCACATCGTCGCGATCGGCACCATCGACGTCTTCCCGGACGGCACGCGCGAGACCGCGGTCTACCTCGTCGTCGCCCCGCTGTCGGGAACCCAGGAGATCTCCACCGCCTCTCCCGACTCCCGCCTCTGGCCCGCCTCGGACCCGGACGCGCCGCGCAGGGTCCGCGGCGAGGAGGAGATCCTCCCCGAGCTCGCCTGGGGCCCGCAACCCGCGCTCCGCAGGCTCGCCGTGCAGGGCTGGCAGGCGCAGCCCGTGGTCGCCACGACGGATCTCCCGCCCGGGGCGTTCTCCGCCCGGCGCGAAGGTGATCGCATCGTCGTCCAGGCCCCCGGCCCGTTGCGCGCCACCCGCCTCCAGGCCGGCCCCGGGTCCCGCGACGGCGGCGACATCGAGCCCGGCGGCGCGTTCCCCGGCGGCCCGAACGGCGCTTCCCCCGAAGAGGCCGCGTTCCGCGCCGCCGTGCAGCGCTGGTTCGCGGACAACGTCCGCGACGGAGAGCGGTCCTTCTTCACCGCCGTCGAGGGCACGGAGGACCACCCCGTCCTCACCGGCTGGATCGAGCGCCCCGCCGCCGCCCCTTCCCTCGCCGGCGAACCCCCCGCCCGCGCCTTCTTCCTCGTCCGCTTCCATCTGGAGAAGTCCCCGTGATCTCCGTCACCGGCCTCACGCGCCGCTACGGCGCGCTCACCGCCGTCGACAATCTCAACTTCTCGGTTGCGAAGGGCGAGATCTGCGGCTTCATCGGCCCCAACGGCGCGGGCAAGACCACGACGATCCGCATGCTCGCGACGCTTCTCCAGCCCACCCAGGGCGACGCCACCATCGGCGGCCACTCCGTCACCCACGACCGCATGGAGGTCCGCCGGCTCCTCGGCTACATGCCCGACACGTTCGGCGTCTACGAGGACATGCTCGTCGAGGAGTACCTCCATTTCTTCGCGGCGATGTACCGGATCCCGGCGGGGAAGCGCGAGACGGTGGTGGACGAGATCCTGCAGCTGACGGACCTGACGGGGAAGAAGCACGCGCTGATCCGGACGATGTCGCGCGGGAACCAGCAGCGGCTGGGGCTGGCGCGCGTGCTCGTGCACAACCCGGAGGTGCTGCTGCTCGACGAGCCCGCCTCGGGGCTGGACCCGCGCGCCCGCATCGAGATCCGCGCGCTGGTGAGCGAGCTCGGCCGGATGGGCAAAACGATCCTTGTCTCGAGCCACATCCTGCGCGAGATGAGCGACCTGTGCAGCTCGATCGCGGTGATCGAGGCGGGACGGCTGGTCTACAAGGGCCCCGTCTCCGACGCGCTCAAGCTCGCCGCCGCCGGCCTCGCCGTCGAGTTCCGCGTCGCCGCGGAGCCGCAGAAGGCGCTCGACGCCGTCGGCGCGCTGGAGGGCGTGAAGCGCGCCTGGGACGAGGAGGGGCTGCTGCGCGCGGAATTCGACCGTCCGGACCGGGACATCTCGGTCGTCCCCGAGGCGCTGGTGAAGGCGGGGCTCCGCGTGACGCTTTTCCGCGAATCGCAGGTCGACCTGGAGGAGGCGTTCCTGACGCTGACGAAGGGGAAGGTGACGTGATCGGCGCGGCGATCCTGCGGGGGGACCTGGCGCGGCTGTCGAAGCGCGGGCGGACGTGGGCGGCGCGGTTCGCGTTCGTGGGGGTTTTCTTCGTCGCGTCGTCGTTCGAGGGACCGTGGGCCGGGGACCGGGTGGACCCGGAGACGGGCGCGCGGATGATGGCGGTGTTCCTGTGGTGCGAGCTGTTCGGGGCGGCGGTGCTCGCGCCGGCGTTCATGGCGCGGGCGATCGCGTCGGAGCGCGAGGGGGGGACGCTGGACCTGCTGGCCGCGTGCCCGCACTCGAACGCGGACCTGGTCTTCGGCCGCGGCGCCTCGCACGCCGTGTGGGCAATGGCGCTCCTGCTGTCCGGGACGCCCTTCGCGGTCGCGGCCACGACGGTGGGAGGCGTGCCGGTGGTGCGGGCCGTGACGGCGAGCGTGCACATCGGGCTGCTGGCCGTCTTCACCATGGCCGTCGCGCTGCGCGTGTCGCTTCACGCGCCGACGGCGTCACGAGCCGTCTCGGACGCGTTCCTGTGGATCCTCTCGGTGGCGGGGATGGGGTTTTCGACGGCCTGGGTGAGCCTGGGAATCCTCGCGCATCGGGACAGGAGCCTGGTCTACCTGGTCGCGTTCTACGGGGTGGGCGTGGTCCTGGCGGGCGTTGCGCTGCGCGCGGGGAGCCGGGTCATCGGCGCCATCGGGGCATTCCTGATCGGGATCGCGGGCCTGATGGGCTACGCCGTGGCGAACATCCGGTTCTGGTCCGGCTCGACGGCGCACCCTGTCGCCATGGACCGGGTGGTGGCGTTCCTCTGCCCGACCGCGGTGTCGTTCACGGACCTGTTCGACCGGCCACTGGACGGAACGACGCGGGCGATCGGCTGGTGTTCGCAGGCGCTGTACGCGGCGGTCTTCCTCGCGCTGATCGCCCGCTCCCTGCGCCGGAACGGGCTGGAACTCCCTGCCGCCCCCGCTCCGCCGCCGGCCGGGCCGCCGCTCAACGTCGCCCCGCGGCCGGCCCCTCCTCGCCCGCCCTCTCCTCCCGCATCCCCCTCCCGGGTCCACATCCTGGAGTCCGCTCCGTCGCCCAGCTCGCTTCTCCACGGCGACCTCCCGCCACGCCCCGTCCCCCCGCCTCCGCCCGCGTCCCCCGCCGTGGCGGCGCCGCGGCGCTCCCGCTCGCTTCCCGTCTGGAACAACCCGATCCTCTGGATGGACGTCCGCATCGCCCGCAACCCCGTGTCGGGCTGCTTCATCGGGCTCGCCGTCGCCCTGTTCGGGTTGCTGACGCTCCTGACCCTGATGGCCTCCAGCAGCCTCTTCCGCTCGCGTGAGGCCCACCTGCCCCTGGTCGTCGATCTCGCCGCCCTCGCGATGATCCTCGCGCCCGCCACCGCAACCGCCGTATCCCGCGAACGGACCAGCGGGAACCTGCCGATCCTCGCGGCGACCGGATTCCCGGTCTCTTCCATCCTGGCCGGGAAGATCCTCGCGACGGCGTGGCACCTCCGCGCCCTTCTCGCCCTGACGTTTCTCCGCATCCTTCTCCTGGCGATCGACAGCGTGCAGGCCAGCTTCGCCGTCCTCGCCCTCTTCGCCGTCGCCCTCGGCTCGCTCGCCTGCATCTCCACCGCCGCCGCGACGATCGTCCCCGGCGCGCGGGCCGGGGCTGCCGCCGCCTTCGCGGCCGGCTTCGCCCTGTGGGCGACCGCGCCGCTGCTGATGGCGTTCGACGTCCTGCCCAGCGCCCCCGTGTGGTCCTCGCCGATCACGCTCGTCGTCGCCGTCATCGAGAAGACCGGCGGGACCCGGCCCGGAGTCCCCACCCTCCTCCCCTGGCTCCTCGTCCACTTCCTCGCGGGCACCGTCGCGTTCATCGCCGCCGCCGCGTCCTTCCAGCGGAGCGCCCGCGCATGAGCCTCTTCGCCACGCTCCCCGCACTGCGCTCTCCCCACGTCGCCTTCGAGCTGACGCGCCTCGCGCGCGCCCCCCGCACCCATCTCGTCCGCTTCCTCTTCGCAGGCACCCTCGTGGCCTTCGGCGCCCTCCTCTGGCCCTGGACCGGCGGTCATTCCGAGATGCTTGGCGGAAGCGCCGAGATCTTCAGGATTTTCTTCCTTTGCGAGATGCTGCTCGCGGTCCTCTTCGTCCCCGCGCTCATCGCCCCCACCATCCCTGCGGAGCGCGCCTCCGGGACCCTCGAGCTCCTCGTCACCTGCCCGGCCAGCGAGGGAGGGATCGTCCTGGGAAAGCTGTTCTCGCACGGGCTCCTGGCGCTCGCCGTCCTGGCCGCCGGATTCCCGGTCGCCTTCGCGTGTACGCTCCTCGGGGGCGTCTCCCTGGCCGCCGCGGGCCTCGCGTGCGTCCACGTGCTCGTCACGGCCTTCTTTGCCGCCTGCATCGGGATCCGCTGCGCCCTCGTCTGGGAGAGCCCGCTCGCCGCCGCGTCCGCCGCTGTGGCCATTCACGCCGGCGCCGTTTTCGCCTCCTTCCTGGCGACGCTGGCGATCCATGCGCTCCTCTGGACCGGCGCCTGGTGCATCGTCAGCGGCCTTGCCTGCGGGCTCGGCGTCGTCTCCTGGGCCCGCTGGCGGTCCAGCGGCGAGTTCCCGCGCGGCTGCCTCGCCGTCTCCGTCCTGCTCGTCCTCCTCGTCGCCGCGTGCGCCTCCATGGCCCTCCCCTCCCGCCTCCGCAGCCGCCCCCCGGCCGCCCTCTCCGTTCTCTGCCCGTGGTTCCTCTACTCGCGCGCCACCCTCGACTCCCGGCACGTCGACATCGAAATCCTCGCCGCGGCATGGGTCGTCCATCTCGCGGCGGGGGCACTCCTGCTGAGAAGCTCCTCCCGTCTGCACTCCACCGACTCGATCCTCCTGGGCGCGCGGGCGGCGGCGGAAGCTCAGCAAGGCAGGCCGGAGCACTTCGTGTCGCAGTGGAGGGAGCGGAAGCGCCGCGAGGAGGCCGAACGGCGCGGAGAGCGGGATTCGGGGGAGCGCGTGGCCCGGGTACAGCTTGTGCTTCACCCGCGCGCCGACGTCACGAATCCCACGCGGTTGAATCCGTACCTGCCGGTGGGAAGTGATCCGATCTACTGGAAGGAGACGTCGTGGCCGCGGTCGCCGGCGCTGAATCGCGCGCGGCTGGCGCTGGCGGGGTTCTCCTGGCTGCTGGCGATCCACGCGCTGGGGCAGATGTTCGCCCTCGACCGGATCGAACGCGAGCGTCCCGACCTGACGGCGGGCCTGGCGCTCGCGGTCATGGCGGTCACGGTCGCCGGCTCGGCGACGCTCTGCACGGAACGCTCCTCGGGGACGCTCGCGGTCCTCCTGTCGACCGGGTACCCGGCGGTCCGGGTCGTCGCGGGCAAGGCGCTCGCTTCCCTGCGCTGGTGCACGCCGGTGTTCGTGCCCTTCGGGCTGCAGGTGCTCATGATCGGCATCCCCGCAGGGGCTCCGGGCCTGCTCCTGATCCCGGCGACCGCGCTCGCGATCCTGGCGGCCCTCGGCATCTCCGTCGGCGCTTCCGCCCTCACGCGCAATTCGCGCCTTGCGCTCGTCGCCGCCTCCGCCGGTGTCGCGGCCCTCTGGCTCCTGCCGGGGACGGTGGAGGGGAGGTGGCCGGAAGCGGCGGGCGCGGGCGCGGTGAGCCCCCTTGGCCTGATTCCGGCGGTGTACAGGTACGCCTTCGACTTCCGGTGGGTGTTCCCGGAGGCGGAACTCCGGGTCTACGCGACGGCAGGAGTGGCCTTCGCACTCCTGCCGCTGCTGGCCGTAGCGGGATCGCTCGAGAGGCAGGTGCGCGCGTGACCCGGGCCCCGCTGCTGTTCGGCGAGATGATCCACCTCTCGCGCTCGCCGCGGACGTGGGCGCTGCGCGCGGGATTCGTGATGTTCCTCGCGTCCGCGGCGGCGCTCGCGTGGCCCTGGTCGGGCGCGGCGGGCGGGTTCCATGCGGCGGGCCGGGCGCTCTTCCAGGTCTTCTTCTGGACCGAGTTCGTCGCGGGCCTCGTGCTCGTCCCCGCCATGGTCGCTCCCGCGATCGCCTGGGAGCGCGAGCGCGCGACGCTCGACCTCCTCTCGGTCGCGCCCGTCACCGACTTCGACATCGTCTCGGGGAAGCTCCTCGCCAACGGCGCCCTCACGGCCACCACGCTCGCCGCCGGGCTCCCCGTCGGGTTCGCGGCGCTCCTCCTCGGCGGCGTCACGCCCGAGGTCCTCGCCGCGACCGTCGTCGCCCTCCTCCTCAACGGGCTCTTCGCCGCCTCGGTCTCCATCCTGATGTCCGCGACGAGCGACCGCGCGGGGACCGCGACCGGCCTGACGCTGGTCACGCTCATCGTCTTCCTCGCCGTCTCGGGGGCGCTCGGGGGCGTCGCGGCCGGCTTCGTCTCGAGCGGGGGAACGAAGTCCCTCCCATTCTCCGTGATGGCGTTTCTCTGCCCCTGGAGCGCCACGATCCGCGACGCGGTCGCCCCCGCGCCCGCCCCCTGGCTCGATCGCGGGCTCGCCTGGACGGCGCATCTGCTGGAAGCGGCGGCGGCGCTCTGGCTCAGTTCGGTCGTGCTGCGCAACGCGCGGTCGCCCCGGGGGCGCGGGCGCCGGCCACTCGCGGCCCCGGTCGAGGCCTCCGGCGTCCCGATGGCGTTCTTCCCCCCTTCGGCCATCCCTGCGCAGGGCCCGATCGTGCCGACGTTCCTGCCCGGCTCCCGGCCCGCCCCGGCCGGGCCGGTCCTCCCGCCGATCGCGGCCTTCCGCCCCGCGGTTTCGGGCAGCCGCCGGCTTCCGATCCAGGGCAACCCCGTCTACTGGAAGGACCGGCAGTTCGACGACTCGACCGCCCGTCAGGTCCTCACGCTCTTCGGCACGATCGCCTGTGCCGGCGCGCTCGGGTGCAACGTACTGTTCGCCGCGGCCGCGATGCTGTCGTCGTCGGGCCGGCAGAACGCCGCCGTCGGCGCGTACACGCTCGTCTTCGACCTCGTCCTCTGCGTCGTCCTTGCGATCGGCGCCGGCGCCTCGACGCTGGGCCCCGAGCGCCTCAACGGTACCCTCCCCATCCTCCTGTCGACCGGCCTCCCCGTCCGGCAGATCCTCGCCGGAAAACTCCTCGCGTCGCTCCGCTCGATCGCGCCCGTCCTCGTCGCGGGTATCGCCCACGCCGCGCTGGCCGCGCTCACGATGGGCCGCTGGGGCCCGCTCGCGTTCGCCGTCTTCGTCGCCGCCGTCGGCGCCACGTTCACGATCGCCTGCACCGCATCGCTCGCCGCCGGCGACCCCCGGCGCGCCTCCGCCGCCGCGACCGCCGCCCTCTTCGGCCTCTGGGCCGTCCCCTCGCTCGCGGCCCTTCCGTTCCGCAGTCAGGCCGTCCCCCTCACCTCCCTCAACCCGTTCGGCCTCCTCCTGCGCTGTGTCTCCGCGGCGTCCGACGGCTCCCTCGCCGCCCCTTCCCTCCCCGCCGCCGCCCTCTTCGTCGCCGCTTCCGCCGCCGTTGCCGCCGCCTGCCTCGCCGGAGCCGTCTCCGCCCTGGAGGCCCGGATCCGCGCATGATTCCCTTCGACTTCACCCGCCCCTGGTGGCTCCTCGCCCTCGCCGCCCTCGTCCCCGTCATCCTCCTCGCGCGCTCCACACGCCTTCGCCTCGCCCCGGCGCGCTTCTGGACCTCCACCGCCTGCCGCTTCGCCGCCGTCGCCGCCCTCGCGCTCGCGGTCGCGGGGCTGAGGCTCGTACGGCTCTCCGACGAGCTGTCGGTGGTGTTCGTCGTGGACCGCTCGAGGTCGATGCCGGAGGGCGAAGAAGAGCGGGCGCTCGAGTGGGTGCTGGGGGCGGCGAAGGCGGCGGGGAGCCGGGAGACGGCGGGGCTGGTGGTGTTCGGGCGGGAGGCGTCGGTGGAGGTGTCGCCGACGCCGAAGCTGGAGCTGGACAAGGTGCACTCGGTGATCTCGCCGGACGCGACGGACATCGCGCGGGCGATCCGGCTGGCGGCGGCGGCGTGCCCGGAGTGGGCGCAGAAGCGGATCGTGCTGCTTTCGGACGGGAATGAGAACTCGGGGGACGCGGCGGCGGAGGCGCTGGCGGCGCGGGCGCGCGGCGCGGAGGTGTGGACGGCGGCGCTGGGGAAGGAAGCGCGGGCGGAGGTGCGCGTGGACCGGGTGCTGTCGCCGGGGCGGGTATCGCCGAAGGAGCCGTACGAGCTGACGGCGATCGTGACGGCGACGCAGGAGACGGAGGTCGTGTTCCGGATCCTGAAGAACCGCGTGCCGATGGCGCCGGTGAAGCGGGCGGTGAAGAAGGGAACGTGGCCGCAGGTGTTCGCGCTGAAGGCGACGGAGCAGGAGGCGGGGGGCGCGCTGGACTTCGAGGTCTTCGTGGAGGTCCCGGAGGGGCGGGACACCTGGCGCGAGAACAACGTGGGGCGGGCGCACACGAGGGTGTCCGGGCCGAGCCGGATCCTGTTCCTCGCGGGGCGTCCGGACGAGGCCGACGCGCTGGCCGGCTGCCTGCGGGACGCCGGGCTCGACGTCGAGGTGCGCGGCCCGGCCGGTTTCCCGCTGTCGCTGGCGGAGATGGACGCGTTCGACGCGATCCTGATGTGCGACATCCACTCCCGGCAGCTCTCGAAGGCGCAGCACGAGGCGATCCGCCAGTACGTGCACGACCTCGGCGGCGGTTTCGCCATGATCGGCGGCGACCGGTCGTTCGGGTCGGGCGTCTGGCAGCGCACGCCGGTCGAGGCCTGTCTCCCGGTCGACATGGACGTGAGGCAGCTCAAGCGCCTCGCGTCGCTCGCCGTCGCCGTCGCGATCGACTCGTCGGGCTCGATGTCGGCGCGCGTGCCGGACGGGCGGACGAAGCTCGAGCTCGCGGGCGAGGGCGCGGCGGAGTGCCTCCGCGTCCTCAACGAGCGCGACGAGCTCGCCGTGTGCACGACGGACACCGCCACGACGTGGGTCGTCGAACTCCAGCCCGTCGCCGACCGCGACGAGCTCGAAAGCGCCATCATGAGCCTCAAGCAGGGCGGCGGCGGCATCTACTGCGCCCGCGCCATCGAGGACATGTTCGACGAGCTCCGCAAGTCGAACGCCCAGTCGCGCCACGCCATCCTCTTCGCCGACGCCGCCGACGCCGAGCAGCACGAGGGCGTCGAGGACCTGATCGACAAGGCCCTCGCCGAGGGGATGACCCTGTCCGTCGTCGCCATCGGCAAACCCACCGACGGCGACGCCGCCTGGCTCGAGACCATCGCCGCCCGCGGGGGCGGCCGCTACTACATCACCGACGACCCCATGGACCTCCCCAGGCTCTTCTCCGAGGAGACCGTCAACGCCGCCCGCTCCACCGTCATCGAGCGCGAGTTCACCCCGGTCATCGCCCGCCCGGCGCAGTTCATGGAGGGCGTCCCCTGGGACCGCACCCCCTCGCTTCTGGGCTGGGTCTCCACCGTGGCCAAGCCCACCGCCGAGGTGCACCTCGAGGCCGAAGAAGAGGACCCGCTGCTGGCGAAATGGCATTACGGCCTCGGCCGGTCGATCGCCTGGACGTCGGACGCGACGTCGCGCTGGTCGGCAAACTGGCTCGCGTGGCCCGGCTACAGGACGCTCTGGCCGCAGATGGTCCGCTGGCTGCTCCGCCGGCAGGACGCCAACGCCTACTCCGTCGCCACCTCGCTCACCGCCTCGGGCGCCCACCTCACCATCGACGCCGTCGGCTCCGACGGCCGCTTCCGCGACTTCCTCAAGCTCCGCGCGTTCGTCGCGGGCCCCCCGGGGTCGGGCGAAGTCCCCGTGCGCCAGACCGGGCCGGGACGCTACGAGGCGGACGTCCCCGCGACCCAGACGGGATCGTGGTTCGTGACGGTCGCGGAAGAGGAGGACGGCCAGTGGGCGGCGCGCGCCAGCGTGCCGATCCTGATCCCCTACCCGGCCGAGTTCCGCGCGACGTCGCCCAACCACGCCCTCCTCAAGCGCCTCGCCGAGCTCACCGGCGGGCGGACCATCGCCCTGGAGGACCAGCCCGACCTGTTCCGCCACACCGCCGCCCCCGCCCGCGTCCCGCGGGAAATCTGGCGCTTCCTCCTCGGCCTCGCGCTCGCCGCGCTCCTCGTGGACGTCGCCTCGCGCCGCCTCGGCGTCCCCGACGCCTGGCGCCGGCGCCGCACGCAGGCCGCCGCGGAAGAACCGGATGTCCTCGTGAGCCGCCTGCGCTCCGCGAAGGCCCAGGCCCTTCCGCAGTCCCCGCGCGAGGTCCCCGTGACGCCGCCCGCCGACGGTTTCCGGGCCCCCGAGGTCGCGCTCCCCGCGCAGGCCCCGCCGGCCGCCGAACCCGCGCCGCCCGCTCCGCCGCCCGCCGAGGGCGGCTACCTGGACCGGCTGAAGGAGGCGAAAAAGCGGGCGCAGAAGCCGCCCTAGTGCGGCCCGCGGCCGCCTCGGTTATTCTTCCGGGCCGGTCCAACAGGAGGTTCGGACGTGAACGCCCGATGCGCGCTTTCCGTCGTCGCCTGCCTTTCGCTCGCCGCCGGGTGCGGCCGCCAGGCCCCCGTGCCCGAGGACAAGGCGGTCCGCGACTCCTACCAGGCGGCCCTGTTCGTGCCCGACCCCGACGTGAACACCCTCATCCTCCACGCGGCCTGGCTCGGCCCCGACGCCGTCCCCCCCATCCTCGAAGTGTGGCCCTCCGCAGCGACGAACGACGTCAAGCGGGCAAAGCTCGCCCGGATGCTGGAGGTTCTCGCGTGGAACGGCTTCCGGACCGAAACCTCCGTCAAGGTGCTGGCCTCGCTGTCGAAGGACAAGAACCTGCCCGTGCGCAAGTCGGCCGTCAGCGGGCTCTTCGCCTCGATGGCCGACCTCGGGACCCTCGACGCCTGGTGGGATCCCGGCGACGCGACCCCGGGCCGCACCTGGAATCCCGCGACGGCGCTGAAGCTGCCGTACGCGAACTGCCGGGAGCTGCTCGCGAAGAAGGGCGTGGCGATCGCGAAGAACCCCGACGGCACGATCGCCGGCGATCCCGGGCGGACGCACGCGGCGCAGCCGCCGGTCGCCCAGGCCCTCTCGCCGGTCCGCAAGTGGTGGAGCCTCGAAGCCGACGCCGGCCTCCGGATCTACAGCGCGATCCTCGCCCTCCGCACCAAGGACGCCGCCGCCGCCGAACCCCTCGTCCTCGTCCTGCAGCCGCTTCCCGAGGGCCAGAAGCCCTCGCAGACGCTCGAGATGGCCCGCGCCTGTTCGATCCGCGCGCTCCAGGAATTCGCCGGGGAGCCCCACACGACCTTCGAGGAGTGGAACGCCTGGCGCGAAAAAACGCGGCCGAAGCCGCCGACGCCTAAGCGATGAACGCCGCCACGCACGGGAGCCGGTAGAATACCGGGCGAACCATGAGAATCCTGGTTGTCGAGGACGAGGAGAAGGCGGCCGCGGCGCTCCGGCAGGGCCTGGGCGAGAGCGGCTTCGAGGTGGACCATGCCGCGGACGGCGAGGAGGGGCTGCGGCGGGCGCGCGAGCAGGCCTACGACGCGGTCGTGCTGGACATCATGCTGCCGAAGCGGGACGGCTGGAGCGTGCTGACGGAGCTTCGCAAGGAGGGGCGCGGCACGCCGATCCTGGTGCTGACGGCGCGCGACGAGGTGCCGGACCGCGTGAAGGGGTTCGAGCTGGGGGCGGACGACTACCTGGTGAAGCCGTTCTCGTTCGCGGAGCTGGTGGCGCGGCTGAAGTCGCTGGTGCGGCGGGGGGGCTCGACGCGGCCGGCGAAGGTGCAGGTGGCGGACCTGGAGATCGACGACTCGGTGCAGCGCGCTTCGCGGGGCGGGAAGGCGCTGGACCTGACGCCGCGCGAGTATGCGCTTCTCGCGCTCCTGGCAAAGGCGCCGGGACAGGTGTTCTCGCGTGCGCAGATCAGCGAGAAGATCTGGCACGTGGAATACGACGGGGTGTCGAACGTGATCGACGTGCACGTGAGGCACCTGCGCTCGAAGGTGGACGACCCGTTCGAGAAGAAGCTGATCCGGACGGTGCGCGGGGTCGGGTATGCCCTCGACGCCTGAGGTCCCGGCGGCGGCGGTGGGCGGGCGCCGGCGATCGCTGGCGGTGCGGCTGTCGTTCTGGTACGCGGGGACGTCGTTCGCGGTCGTGCTCGCGGTGATCGTGGCCTGCTATTTCACGCTGGCCCGTGCGCTGGAGCGCGAGGACGACGAGTTCCTGCGCGACCGGCTGGACCTGGCGCGGGCGAGGATCCAGCTCAGCCGCGGGGACATCGTGACCCTGCGCGAGGAGATCGAGCGCGGCGCCGGGTCGCGCGAGTCCGAGCCGCTGTACCTGCGGGCCATTTCGCCGGCCGGCGGGATATTCGAGACGCCCGGGGCCTCGGCCCGGCTCGACCCCGCCGTGATCCCCGCGCCCCCGTTCGGCCCCACGGACGTCATCGCCGCCGACGGCCGCCCGCTCCGCGTCCTCACGACCACCTTCTCCGACGCCCTCGGCACCTGGACCCTCCACGCCGTCCTCGACCGCGGCCGCGACTCCCAGTTCACCGCCACCTTCCGCCGCTTCGCCATCGTCGTCGCCGCGTTCGCCCTCCTCGCGTGCGCCCTCGCCGGCGACCTCATCGCCCGCGCCGGCATGCGCCCCGTCCAGGCCATCGCCGGAACCGCCGAGCGCATCCGCTCCACCTCCCTCGGCGAACGCATCCCGCTCCAGGGCCTCCCCACCGAGCTCGCCGAGCTCGCCTCCACCTTCAACGCCATGCTCGACCGCCTCCAGCGCGCCTTCGACCAGGTCTCCCGCTTCTCCGCCGACATCGCCCACGAGCTCCGCACGCCCCTCATGAACCTCCGCACCACCGCCGAGGTCGCCCTCGGCCGCGACCGGTCGGCGGCGGAGTACGCCGAAGTGCTCGCCTCGTGCCTTGAGGAGGCCGAGCGGCTCACCCGCATCGTCGATTCGCTCCTGTTCCTCGCGCGCGCCGAGGCCGACCGGACAAAGCCGCAGGCCGTGGACTTCGACGTGGCCGAGGAGCTCGCCTCGATGCGGGACTACCACGAAGCCCAGGCCGAGGACGCAAAGGTGTCGCTCCTGGTCGAGTGCCCGTCGCCGCTTCCCGCGCGTCTCGACCGGACGCTGTTCCAGCGCGCGGTGTCGAACCTGGTGACCAATGCGCTGAAGCACACGCCGGGCGGCGGGACGATCACGATGCGCGCCTTCCCGGAACCGGGGAAGATCGTCGTGCAGGTGCGCGACACGGGGGCCGGGATCGGGCCCGAGCACGTCTCGAAGGTCTTCGACCGGTTCTACCGGGCCGACACCGCGCGGAATTCGAAAGCCGGCGGCACCGGGCTGGGGCTGGCGATCGTGAAGAGCATTGCGGCGCTGCATCGGGGAACGGCGGAGATCGAGAGCCAGCCGGGGAAGGGGACGGCGGTGACGCTGACGTTTCCGCAGGGCGACGCAGCATCGGCGTAGGCGATGGACGCTTCGCTTTTTCCGAAGCTTCCGGCGCGGGAACAGGGGACCGGGGGCCGCGGGGGCGCGAAACGGGGCGGTTGCCGATAATGGACATTGCTATCGTTAATTAAGCTGGTTAAGCTCTGGCGACTCCTTCGCGGAGGTCGCCCGTGGTCCTGGACCGGCTCGTCCCCTGCGTCGCGGCCGCAGCCATCGCCGCCGGCATCGCCGTGTCCCTCGCGCGGACGTCCTCCGCGCCCTCCGGGCCCGCAGCCCCCGCCCAGCGCACCCCGCAGCCGTTCGTGCGCGCCTCCCTCCGACCCGTTCCCAACCCGGACCCGGGCGCCGTCCCCCAGCCGGCGCGCTGCCGGCCGTTCCGCGTCGCCGCCTCCCCCGACGGCCGGCGCGCCTGGGTCACGCTCTCGGGCAAGGAGATCCACCCCGGGTCCGAGGTCGCCGTGCTCGACGTCCCCGGCCGGCGCGAAGTCGCGCGCATCACGGTCGGCAGCTTCCCCCTCGGCCTCGCGCTTCACCCCTCCGGCCGCTGGGTCGTCGTCACGAACCGCCTGTCGAACGTGCTCTCGGTCATCGACGCCCGCGAGGACCGCGTGGTGTCGGAGATCCCGGTGCCGTTCTACTGCGAGGACATCGCGTTCTCGCCCGACGGCTCGCTCGCCTGCGTCTCGAACTTCTGGAAGAACCAGGTGCTCGTGGTGGACCTGTTCGAATCGGGAGGCGTGCTGTCGGGCCGGATGCGCGAGCTGGGATTCGACCGCGCGGCCTTCCGCGGGGAGGTCGCGGGGGCGCCGGCGAGGGAAGCGGCCTGCGGCGCGTGCGGCTGGCGCGGGGAGCCGGCGGCGCGGTGCGCGCGCTGCGGCGCGCCGGGGCCGGCGGCCGTCGAGGCGCCGCGGTCGGCCTCGCGTCCCGGCGGAGTCTCCTCCGCGCTGCGCGCCGGCTGCGGCACCGCCGACTGCCACCTCTACGGGCTCGGGGGGTTCCACGCCGGCCCGGACGTCGAGGAGTCGTTCCGCAGCGCCGCCGCGCACGCCGTCCCCGGCGACCCGGACGCCAGCTCCCTCCTGCGGCAGGTGACGTCCTTCCGCCACGGCGGCTGGGCCGACGGAGTCGACGGCCGCCACCACGCCGGCGGCGTCGTCTACGCCGACCCCGCGAACGACCCCGACGTCGCCCTCCTCCGCGGCTGGATCGCCTCCGGCACCGAGGGCCCCGGCATCTCCGTCGGCGACAAACCCCGCGACCTCGCCTTCAGCCCCGACGGCCGCACCCTCTTCGTCGCCAACACCGGCTCCCTCGACGTCTCCGTCGTCGACCTCCGCTCCCTCCGCGAGGTCCGCCGCATCTTCACCCGCTCTCCCGTCAACGACATCGCCTGGGCCGGCGACCGCCTCGTCTTCGCCACCCTCGGCGTCGGCTCCGGCCACCCCAAGGCCCGCAACCCCGCCCGCGAGTCCCTCGACCGCGACGGCCCCGAGACGGAGTTCACGCTCAAGCGCGACTTCGCGACCGGGAAGCCCCTTCCGCTCGAGAAGCAGGACCCCCTCGGCCCGGACGACGACGTCGACGGCACGGCGCAGGAGAAGTTCCGCGACATCACCAACGACATCGTGCTGCTCGACCCCGCGGTGGACGACGTTGCGGCGTACGCCGCCACGGACCGGTGGGCGCGCTACACGTCGGACACGTTCGAGGCCCTGCCTGGGGACAAGAAGGGCGACGTGCCGCCCGGGCTGATGAAGGTCGTGGGCGCCTTCCCCGAGCAGATCGCCTCCGCCGGCGGGCGGTTCTACGTGACGATGTCCGGAACGTTCCAGGTGCAGGAATGGTCGCGCGACGGCGCCCTCCTCGTCCCCGGGCGCGTCTTCGACACCGGCTTCAAGCCCACCGGCATCGCCGCGGCCGGCCGCACGCTCGTCGTCGCGAACCTCCTTCACGAGAGCGTGACGTTCGTCGACCTCGACTCCGCCGCCACCTCGACCCTCTCGCTCTCGCACCTCCCGGAACCCTTCCCCTCCACCGACTTCGAGCGCGGCGAGTTCTTCGTCCAGACCTCGATCTTCTCCGTCGATCAGGACCAGAGCTGCGTCCACTGCCATTTCCGCGACACCTCCGACGGCAAGAAGTGGTCGGTCAGCCAGGTGATGGGCCAGAGCCGCGGCGGCGAGGAGCGGGTCGGCGGCAGCCGCGAGGTCCCCGACATGCGCGGGCTGTTCCACGACGTGCCGTTCTTCACCGAGGGCACGCTCACGATGGACGAGCCGCTCACGATGATCATGGAGCAGAACCCGCTCGTGGACTTCCAGGGGGTGACGCCCGTCGGGGATTTCACGGGGATCCGGGCGACGCCGGAGGATGCGAAGAGCCTGGCGAAGTCGGCGGACGCGATCGTGGTGGCGACGGGGAAGTGGTCGAGCCCGGACGTGACGCTGGCGGACCTGCTGAAGAGGCGGGAGCTGCATTTCGCGCGGATTTCTGAGAAGCACTGGGGGCGGGCGTTCAGCCTGCGGGACTGCCAGAGGTTCGTGGGGGCTTACCAGGGGGAGGAGCCGCGGCTGCTTCCGAACCCTGAGGACCCGGCGGACCCGATGGTGGCGCAGGGGAAGGCGCTGTTCGAGGACGCGAGGGTCGGGTGCGCGCAGTGCCACCCGGCGCCGGCGTTCACGGACAAGGTGCGGGTGTACAACGGGAACCGGTCGTTCCCGCCACTGGTGACGGCGGCGCCGCGGGACAACGTGCACACGCTGGTGAGCGCGGACCGGCTGGACGCAATCAACGGGTACGTGCGGGCATGGGACCCGCTGGACGGCGGGCGGGTGGAGGAGCACGAGGGGTTCTTCGTGGCGCCGTCGCTGCGCGGGCTCTGGGCGCGGCCGCCGCGGCTCCTGCACCACGGGCGCGCGGTGAGCCTTCGCGAGGTCGTCTGCACCCCCGGCCACCCCGCGCTCCGGCCGCTTCCGTACGGCCGCCACGAGCAGGGCCTCAACGAGCGCGACGGCGTGCCGGACACGCACGGCGTGACGTCGCACCTTTCCGTCTGGGAGATCGAATGCCTGCTGCGCTACCTGCGGTCCATCGAGTAGGGCTCGCCGCCGCCGCGGCGGTCGCGCTCGCCGGCCTCGGCTGGTGGGCGCGGCGCGCCCCCGTCGCCGCGGCGCCGTCCGCGCCGGCCCCGCGCGCCGGCACCGTCGTGCGCGCTTCGAGGCCCCTCATGGGGAGCGTCTTCGAGATCGCGGTGTGGGCGCCCGCGGGGAGGGAGCCGGAGGGGGCGGAGGCGGCGCAGGCGGGGCTGGACCTGGTGGCGGCGCTGGAGGCGAAGATCAGCGAGTGGCGGCCGGACAGCGGGCTGTCGGCGGTGAACGCGGCGGCCGGCGGGGCGCCGGTGGCGGCGGGCCCGGAGGTGCGGGACCTGGTGGGGGCGATGGTGGAGTGGGCGAAGCGGACGGGGGGCGCGTTCGACCCGACGGGGGGCCCGCTGTTCCGGCGGTGGGAGAGGGCGCGCAAGGAGAAGAACCTGCCGTCGCGCGAGGAGGTGGAGGCGCTGCGGGGCTCGGTGGGCTGGGAGAAGATCGAGGTCGGCGCGGGGACGGTGAGGCTGGCGAAGGCGGGGATGTCGCTGGGCACGGGGGCGATCGGGAAGGGCTGGGCGGCGGACCGGGTGGCGGCGCTGCTGGAGGGGCGCGGGTTCCCGGACTTCGTGGTGGACGCGGGCGGGGACCTGCGGGTCGGCGGGACGCGCGGCGGGGAGCAGTGGGCGGTGGCGGTGCGCGAGCCGCGCCGCGAGGGATACCTCGCCATGATCGACGCCGCTCCGGGCGGGATCGCGACGTCCGGCGACTACGAGCGGTTCTGGTTCGTGGACGGCGTCCGGTACTCGCACATCCTCGACCTGCGGACGGGCTGGCCGGCCCGCGGCCTGGCGAGCGTCACGATCCTCGCGCCCGACGGCACGGCGGCGGACGCGCTCGCGACCGCCGTGTTCGCCATGGGCCCGGAACGCGGCCTCGCGTTCGCGGAGAGCTTCCCCGGCGTCCACGCGTTCCTCGTCCGCGACGACGGGGGCGAGCTGTTCACGAAGAACCTGCGCCGGCGCGGCGACCGGCTGGAGGTGATCCGGTGACCCTCGAGCAGCTTCGCGGCGCGGTCGTCCTCGCCGCGGCCTCCGTCGCCGCCGCGTTCCTCGGGTGGCGCGCCCTCGCGACGCGCGACGCCGCCGCCCCGCCCCCCGCCCCCGCCACGTCCTTCGACGTCTTCGCCCGCGACGTCGCCCCCGTGCTCGACCGGCGCTGCGGAAGCTGCCACGCCGTCCCCGCGGAGGACTACGCGGCCCTCCTCTCCGAGCCGCTCAATCGCACCCTCCTCCGCTGGCCCGCCGACCCTTCCGGCCGCATCGCCACGCCGGACCAGGAACGGGAGGCCTTCCGGCGCTGCACCGAGCCCGCGGCCGGCGGCGGCAGGTGGTTCGACCCGCTCGACCGGCGCGGCCCCGCCCTCGCGGGCCGCCTCCTGCGCGCCCCCCTCGCGGAGTCTCTCGGCGGCTACGTCCATCCCGTCGTCTTCTCCTCGCTCTCCGATCCCGACCTCGCCACCCTCCTCCGCTGGGCCGACCTCGAGATCGCCGCCCGGCCGGAACCGCCGCTCGCGCTCGCCCCAGGCGCCGAGACCTTCTTCGCCGACAAAGTCGTCCCCGTCCTCGAACGCAAGACCTGCTTCGGCTCCAACTGCCACGGCCGCCTCGCCTTCAACGACCTCAAGCTCGACCCCGGCATCCCCGCCCTGCCCGGACGCTTCACGCCGGCCCTTCACCGCTCCAACCGCCGCGCGATGCTGGGAGAAGTCACGCGCCTCGTGAACCTCTCCGGCGACGTGGAACAGTCGAAGCAGCTCAAGAAGAGCATCCCCGTCGAGCAGGGCGGGATCGTGCACAAGGGCGGGAACGCGTTCCTGTCGAAGGGGGACCCGGACTACGCGGTGCTGAAGGAGTGGCTGGAGAAGGAGAAGGCGGAGGCGCGGGAGGCGACGGGGGCGGCGCTGGGGGACGTGCGGGGGATCGTGTTCGTGCGGCGGCCGCGCGCGACGCCGGAGCGCGCGCTGGAGCCGCTCGCGTGGCTGCCGGGGGCGGACGTGTTCTGGCGGCGCGACGGGACGGAGACGTGCCTGACGGCGGGGCTGCATCCGGACGGACCGGCGGACATCCGCGCGGCGGAGGTGAGCTACGACGGAAAGCGGATCGCGTTCGCGATGCGGCGCGCGGAGGGGGAACCGTTCAACGTGTGGGAACTGGAGCTCGAGACGCGCGCGGCGCGGCAGCTCACGTTCTCGGCGGACCCCGCGGTGCACTTCCTCGACCCCCTCTACGTCCCGGATCCCGGCGACCCGGACGGCCTGCGCCTCGACCGCGCGGATCTCGTCGTCCTCTCGAACCTCTCCGGCGAGGTCTGCGAGGTAAGCCCGGACGGGATCCTCGGCGAGGCCGAGGGCGGGACGGCCGCGGAGATCGTCGACGAGGAGCTGCGCGAGAAGGCGGGGACGTACGACGGGCGGCGCATCCGCATCCTCCGCGGGGCGAACGCCGGGGAGGAGCGCGCGGTGGCGCGTCAGGAGCCCGGGCGTCTCGTCCTGGACCGGCCGCTCCCGGCGCCGTGCGACAGCACCTCGCACTTCCGCATCGAAGCGCCCGTCCGGTTCGCGCCGAAGTTCGACCTGTACCGCCTCCCGCTCGCGCCCCCGGGCGGCGAGCGCGACGCCTTCGCCTCGTCCCTGCGCCGCATGACCTGGTCCCCGTCGCAGGCGCGGCGCCCCCATCTCCGCTCCAGCGGCGAGATCATGGCGACGTTCCTCCGCACGGGCTGGCAGGAAGGCCGCCCGTTCTTCAACGGCGCGATCTTCCGCACGCACGTCGACGGCTCGAACTTCCACACGCACGGGGGCAACCGCTCCGGGCTCGCGATCCATTCCGAGGGGCAGGAGGCGTGCGACGGGCTGGAGCTGCGGATCGGGCGGAGCGCGGACTCGTGGTGGGGCGGCGTGCCGATCCTCGTGGACCACCAGTTCGGGCCGCACGTCGAGGACCGCAACCCGGTGGACGACCTGGACCATCCGTGGCGCGAAGGGCCTCCGCGGACGGCGCTGACGCGGTTCGCGTCGGCGTGGATCGCGCTGGACCCGGGCGCCTCGGATCGCGGGATCTCCGGGGGCGGCGCGTGGCACGACCTGTTCCCGATGCCCGACGGGACGATCCTCGCCTCGTTCGCGCCCGGGCCGGTGGACCTCCACGACTCCGCGGCCGCGCCGGACTTCGACGTGATCCGCCTCGTCCCGGAGCCCGCGTTCCAGTCGCCCGACGGCCTCCGCGCGGGGACGTTCCGCCGCGAACCGGTCGCCGGCGGCCCGGCGTCCGAGCTCTGGCCGCGCCCCGTCGTGGCGCGCCTCAAGGAGCCGCTCGCGAAGTCGCTCAAGATCGAGGAGGACCTGTTCGGCCCCCCTGCCCGTGAGCGCGGCCTGACCCGCTACTCCGAGGGCACAGGTGCCGTCCTCCAGGTCTTCGACGTCGCGCTCCTCGACGCCTTCTTCACGCAGTCCACTCCCGTCGGTATCCGCCACCTCATGGCCGAGGTCTGCCCTTCCTGCGGCGATCCCGTTCCGGAGGTCGACCAGGTTGTCTCGGCCCGCGTCGTCGGCCTCGAGCCGCTCCGCGATCCCGCCGGGACCCCGCGGCGGTTCCTCATCGCCGAAGTCCCCCTCGCCCCCGACGGCTCCGTCCAGGCCGCGCTTCCCGACGGCGTCGCGTTCGACATCGAGTCCGTCAACCCGCTCGGAATGGCGCTCCGCTCCCCCAACCGCTGGCTCTACGCGCTTCCCGGCGAGCGCCACACGCTCTCGATCCCGCGGGCGCTGTACGCACAGACGTGCGGCGGGTGCCATGGCGGTCTGACGGGCGCGCCCGTGGACGTCCTCCGGCGCCCGGACATCGTGACGTCCGCCTCCCGTACGCAGGCGATCTGGGACGCCTCCCGCCTGCGCAAGCTCCGGCCGTCCTTCCCGGCGGCGCGCACGGAGGCCGGGTTCGAGGCCACGGTCCGCCCGATCCTCGAGCGTCGCTGCCTCGAGTGCCACGAGGGCCCCGGGGCGCTGGCCGGCGTGGAACTGTCGGGCGAAGGCGCCTACGGGACGCTGCTGCGGTTCGTGGACCGGGACGACCGGCGCGCCGTCGTGTCGCGCCTGGCGGAACTGCTCGAGGGGCGCGAACTGCACGCGCCGGGCGCCGCGCCGCCGGAAGCGCACCCGCCGACGGGGAAACTTCCCGACGCGGACCTGCGCGCCATCTGGCGCTGGATCGACCTGGGAGCCCAGCCATGAAAGGCGGCGGCATCGGCGTCGTGCTCCTGGCCGTGGTCGCGCTCGCCGCGGCCGCGTGGCTCGCCCTCGCGGGCGCCGGCGGGCGCGCCTGCGCGAAATCCGGAGACTGCGCCTCCTGCCACGCCGGTTCCCCGCCCTCCACGCACGTCGCCGACTTCGCCGCCTCCTCCCACGGCCCCGCCGCCCGCCTCAACCGCGACTCCTGCCTCGGCTGCCACAAGCCCGCCTCCTGCGACGACTGCCACGCGAAGGAACGCCCGCGCTGGCACGCCGGCGGCTTCCGCGCGCCGGGACGGGGAAGGGAGGAGCGCGAGGAACACGTGCGGGAGGCGTCGAAGCGCCGCGAGTCGTGCGCCGAGTGCCACGCGCCGCGGTTCGCGGCGCAGTGCGGGCGCTGCCACCGTCCCGACGAGGCGTGGATGCAGGGGGCGGTGCGATGACCGTCCCGGCGCTCAAGCTCACCGCGCGCGACGCGATCCGCGCCCTGCCCCCGGCGCCGTCCGTGCGCGTCCGCATCGCCGGCCTCCTGCCCCGCGTCGCGCCCGGCGACCGCGTCGAGGCCGGCCGGCTCATCGCCGAATCCGCCCCCGGGGATCCCCTCGCGCGCCGGCGGCACTCTCCTTACGACGGCGTCGTGATCGAACCCAGGGGTCCCGGCGAGATCCGCATCGAGGGTCGACCGAGGCCCCTTCCCTCCGCCCCGCACCGCGAAGCCGCGCCCGGCGACGTGGTCGCCGCGGTGCGCGACGCGGGAATCGAGGGGATGGGCGGCGGGATGTTCCCGACGTGGGTCAAGCTCTCGCCGGGGAAGCCCGTGGATTGCGTGATCGTGAACGGCTGCGAGTCGGAGCCGTACCTGGCGTGCGACACGCGGGTTCTGGCGGAGTTCCGCGGGGACGTCGAGTGCGGGATGCGGCTCGCGATGCGCGCCGTCGGCGCGGCGCGCGGCGTCATCGTCGAGGACGACGGGGGATATCCCGGAGGCTACGAGCGCTTCCTCGTGAAGAAGGTCCTCGGCCGCGAGGTCCCGGTGGGGAGCCGGCCGGCGGACGCGGGGGCGATCGTGATCAACGCGCAGACGGCGCGGGCGATCCACCAGGCGGTGTGCCTCGGGCGGCCGCTGCTGGACCGGGTCGTCACGGTGGACGGCGGCGCGGTGTCGCGCCCGGGGAACTTCACCGTCCCGCTCGGCACCGAGTTCGCGCACCTGCTCGCGGTCGCCGCGGCGCAGCCGGATCTGGTCGCGGCGCTCATCGCGGGCGGCCCGATGATGGGGGTCGAGTCGCCGCAGGACGCCGTGGTGGAGCCCGGGACGGGCGGTGTCCTGGCCCTCACGCCCGAGGAGGTGCGGCGCCCCGTGGACAACCCGTGCATCCGCTGCGGCGACTGCCTCGAGGCCTGCCCGGTCGGCCTCAGCGCGCGGCACCTCATCCTGCACCCCTCGGCGGCCCTGCGGCGGTGCATGGAGTGCGGCATGTGCCAGTACGTCTGCCCCGCGGACCGCTCCCTCGTCGCGCTCCTCCGGCGCGCCAAGGCGGCCCTGCGATGAGCGATCGCCGCGCCCACGCCGCCTCTGCCGCGCTCCTCGCCGCCG
>JADLHC010000226.1 GCA_020849035.1 Planctomycetia bacterium | reverse complement strand
GGATGACGGAGGCGGGAAGTACCCGCGGCGCTTCCGCGATCGGCACGTCGCGGAAGGCGCTGACCTTGCGGAGCTGGGCTTCGAGGGAAGCGGCGCGCTGCTGCTGGCGGAGGAGCTCGGCGAGGAGCTCGCCGTTTTCGGAGCGGAGGCGGTCGACTTCCTGTCCGCCGCCGCGCCAGGAGGCGAGGGGGCGGAGGATGGCGAACGGGGCGTACCGGGGTCCCGCGGGGAGGCGGGACTGCAGGAGGATCAGCACCGCCGAGGCCAGGGCGAGGGCGGCCGGGACGGTCCAGGTCATCGGGAGGCGGCGCACCGCGTCGTCCTCCTAGTCGATGTCTTCGGACGACTCGATACTGTCGCGGAGGCGGTCCAGGTTGTCGAGGATGACGCCCGTGCCGCGCGCGACCGCCGTGAGCGGTTCGTCGGAGACCGCGACCGGGATGTCGATCTCGCGCGTGATCGCCTGCTTGATGCCGCGAAGGAGAGCGCCGCCGCCCGCCAGCGTGATGCCGCTCTCGACGAGGTCGGCGCTGATCTCGGGCGGGATCTGCTCAAGCGTCTCCTTGATCGCCTTCACGATCTTCAGCACCGGCTCCGAGAGCGCCGCCCGCACTTCCGCGCTCGACACGATGATGCATCGGGGCATCGACGTCACCACGTCGCGCCCGCGCACCTCCATCTGAAGCTCCTTCTCCATCGGCGACACCGAGCCGATCTCGACCTTGATGCGCTCGGCGGTGTTCTCGCCGATGTACAGGTTGTAGTTCTCTTTGCAGTGCTTGATGATCGAATCGTTGAGTTCGTCGCCCGCGACGCGCACCGACTTGCACGCGACGACGGCGCCGAGGGACAGGACGGCGATTTCGGACGTGCCGCCGCCGATGTCGACGATCATGGAGCCGCGGGGCTCCTGGATCGGGAGGCCGACGCCGATGCCGGAGGCGATCGGTTCGGGGACGAGGAAGACCTGGCGGGCGCCGGCGCGCTCGGCGCTGGCGAGGACGGCGCGCTTCTCGACGCCGGTGATTCCGGAAGGATGCGCGACGATGACGCGGGGGCGGAACCAGCCCTTGCGCTTGTGGATCTTCTGGATGAAGTACTTGATCATCGCCTCGGTGATGTCGAAGTCGGCGATGACGCCGTCCTTCATCGGGCGGATGGCCTCGATGTTACCGGGGGTTTTCCCGAGCATCTCCTTGGCGGCCGAGCCGACGGCCTGGCCGTTCATGAGAATCTGGTTCGTGCCCTTCTTGACGGCGACCACGCTGGGCTCGTTCAGGACGATTCCGGCGCCCCGGACGCAGACGAGCGTATTGCAGGTCCCCAGGTCGATGCCCATATCGGTGCTGAAGACACCGATGACGCGGTCGATCAGGCTGATCATGGCGATCCCCTCTCCGAGATCCCTTGATGAACGAAAGCGGCGGTCGCCGTGCGACCGTCCATAGTTTTATACTTTATAAAATATATAATGTCAATACGTCACGAGGCGTTGAAGTCAACATAAGTCATTGATAATACACGGTTTGCAATCATGGCCAATTTTCCGCGATTTTGTTGCTTGCTCGAAGCGCGTTTCGGGAGCTCGCGCAGGCCCGGGGACCGCGAACGATTTCCGTTCACAGAAGCGCATGTGTCCGTAACTAATCAATACCTCCCTGCCATGGAGTGAACTCCAGCGATTCCAAGAAGTGATCTTAACTTATTATGGCACAACATTTTGTATGACTTGAGTGGAATCCAGGCTGAATGGCACCAATGTTGCAATAGAGACACGAGTCGTCAAAAACAATACACAACACTCTTCAGGAGACTCGACCCATGAAACTCATCATCATCGCCCTCGTCACCCTCGCCTGCGTCGCTTCCCCCATCCTCGCCACCGCTTGCCCTCCCCCGCCGGCTCCGGGTTACGATGGCGGCGAGGTCGGGACGGGCCCCACGCCCGATGAGTCGTCCGCCCCGACCAACCCCGGCGCGGGCGCGCCTACCGGCGGCGACGACACGGGTTCCGGCGAGACCTTCCCCGAGCCGCCGAGCGACGGGAGCGTGACCTACGGCACCGTCTGCCTCTAGACTCCCCCGCAGGACGCCGCCGGATCCTCCCGGCGGCGTCTTCGTTTTCACCTGCCCGTTCCGTGGCCCCGCTCGTGCCCGCCCTCCGCCGCCCCGCGCAGGAATCCCCCGCCACGCTCGAACGCGTCCAGGTGCGCCTGCCCGCAGAAGTAGTACACCTTCCCTCCCGCCCCCTTGCTGAACATCGTCTTCGAGTCCACCTCCATCCCGCAGACTTCGCAGCTCTCCCGCGTCGGCGCGCCCTTTCCGAAAACCTCCAGCATCGAAATCCCTCGAGGGTCCCTCGCCCGCCGCGCCCAGGGCGTTCGCGCCATCAGCAGCCGACAGGAGGACTGCAACGTCACCGCGATCCAGGCCGTCGACGCCTCGCGACCGAACACGCGCGCGTGCGGCCCCGTCGGATCCCAGGAGCCCGCCTCCTCCCCCGACTTCCGCTGCTGCCCCGTCGCCGCAGGATCGAACGCCGCGCGCCACCTCCGCCAGGTCTCCGCGTCCAGGGCCGCGTACGCGCGGAAGGCCATCCCCTGCCAGAACCAGCCGTACTCGTTCGCCGCCCCCTCTCCCGCCGGAACCTGCCCCGCGGCAGGATGCCCCGCCGGCGCCCCCACCGGCCCGCCGCGCACCCACCGCGGCTCCCGCTTCAGAAGCGCCGGCGCCGCCGCGGCCAGCTGCTCCGCGCTACCGAGTTCCAGCATCCACGTGAATCCCGCCATGCACTGCGGCGTCGAGACCGTCCCGCCCAGCCAGTACTCGCCGTCCTCCGTGGCGCGCCGCGGCACGAACGGCCCCGTCATGCCCCGCTGGACCTCCTTCATCGCCGCCGCGACGCCGCGAAACCACTCCAGGTCCACCCGCGCCCGCAGCATGCCGCAGTCGAAGGCGATCGCGGCAAGCAGGCCCAGCTCGTCCATCGTGACCTGGCGCGGGCCCAGGAAGTCGAACGCGGCCGGCTTCTCCGCCGCGTCCCGCGTCACGAACGCCACCGCCTCCTCCGCGGCGGCAGCGCCGCCTCGACAAGCCGCCGCTCCTCCGCGCGCGAGAGGCCGTCGCCCGCGGCCGCCGCGGCCTCCAGCAGCGCCAGCGTCCCCCACAGGTGGTTGAGCCGCGCCACGTGCGCGCGCCGCGCCGCCCTCTCCCTCTCCTCGAGCGTCCCCGCCCCGGCCTCCCCGGGATCGCCCGCCAGCGCCCCACCCCCCCGCCCCGCCTGCTCCCTCCCCAGCCACTCCCACGCGCGCCGCGCCGACTCCCGCCATGCCCCGGACCACGGAGTGTGCCCCGCGCCAAGGAAGGCCAGAAGCGCGGACGCCGTCACGAGGACGGATGACTCCCGCGCCGCGTCGGGCTCGTAGAGCGCCTCGAAACCGTGCGAGGTCTCGCCCGTGGCGCTCCAGGATCCGTCGGAGTTCTGCCGTCGCGCGAGCCAGGCGAGAGCGTCCCGGACGGACGACTCCTCGGCGACGGGAGGTGAAGCGAAGCACGGCAGGCCCAGGAGAAGGGCGAGGGCGGCGGCGGTCGCGCGGCGATTCATCGGAGGTCTCCGGAAGGGTGATCTCCGGATTTCATGCACGCCGCGTGCCCGGCGAACCGCCGACCCGAAATGAAAAACGCGGGGCCGGTGGCCCCGCGTCCGGTTCTGCCGCGATCCTACTTGTGGCTGCCCTCGTGCCCGCCCCCCGCGTCCGGGTCCGGCTTCTTGCCCTGCCGCCACGGCTCAGGATTCATCTCGTACACGTCCTGGTGCTCCTGCGAGCAGAAGTAGTACGTCTTCGCCCCGTCGCCCCTGCTGAACGACGTGTTCGACAGGATCTCCATGTCGCAGATCAGGCACTTCACGGCGAACACCGGCGCGTTGTCCAGCATCTCCTTCCGCGACCGCCACCGCGGGTCCTCCTTCAGGTCCTGCCAGTTCGAGTTCGCCATCTGCAGCCGGCACCGGCCGCCCTGCATCGAGATCGCCATCCAGGCCGTGCCGATCTCCCGGCCGAACACCCGCGCGTGCGGGCCGACAGGGTCCCACGACCCGGCCTCCGGGCCGCTCCGGCGCTGGTGCTCACGCGCCATCGGGACGAACGACGCGCGCCACTTGTCCCACTCGCCGCCTCCGATCGCCGCAAACGAGCGGAACGCCATCGCCTGCCAGAACCACGACGCCTCGTTCGCAATGTCGTCGCGCCAGGACCCCGCCACCGAGCGCAGGTCCTGCGGCAGCTCGGAGGCACCGGAGTGCGACAGCGCCGTCTCGGGATGCCTCGACGGACGCGCGATCTCGTAGTACGGGTTCCAGACCGGCGGGCGCGCGAGAAGCGCCGGGGACGCGGCCTTCATCTGGGAAGAGCTGCCGCGGTGGTAGGTGTAGACGAATCCGATCATGCTCTGCGGCGTCGAGATCATGCCGCCGAACCAGTACTCGCCGTCCTCGGAGGCGCGGAAGGGCACCAGCGCCTCCGTCATCCCCTTCTGCACCGCGGTCATCGCGTCCGTCACGCCGGTGAACCACTCCTTGTCCCCCGCGATGCCCTGCTTCCCGAAGACGTAGCGGACCGCCGCCAGCAGCACGATCTCGTCCATGTTCACGGTCTTGGGATTCAGGAAGTCGAACTTGTCCGGCTTCGTCGCGGGGTCGTCGGTGATGAACTTCACCGCCGCCTCGGCCGGCTTCAGCACCTGGTTGTGCCGCTTCAGCTTCTCCGCGTCGCGCACCGGCACGAGCCGCTCGTCGAACTCCGCGGACCGCACGGCCTCCAGAAGCGCCACGGTGCCCCAGAGGTGGTTCAGGCGGGCGATGTGGCCGCGCCGGGCCGCCTTCTCGCGTTCGGAGAGCGACCCGCCTTCCGCGTCCCCGCCGACCGGCACGAGGCTGCCGCACCTGGTTTCGGCCTGCTGCGCCACGAGCCAGTTCCAGCCGCGCCGGACCGCCTCCGAGTAGCGGCCCATCCACAGCGAGTTCCCGTCGCCGAAGAACGCCATGAGCGCAAGCGAGGTCGCCATGACGTCGCAGGACTTCGCCGCGTCGGGCTCGTACATGACCTCGAATCCGTGCCCGGGTCCGCCGCTCGCCTTCCAGCTCCCGTCGGCTTCCTGGTGACGCGCCAGCCAGGCAAGGGCCGCGGCGCTCGATTCCGACTCCATCTGTTCGAGCTCCTGGAACGAATAGGAGGAAACGGGCGGGCCGGCCTGAAGCGGCGGCGCGATCGTGACGGAGACGACGGCGGCGGCCGCCATGAGCGTGGTCGAGACGAGAACGCGTTTCATGAGATTCTCCTGGGGCCCCCAGTCTAAGGGGAATTCCGGTCGAAGGGCAACCGGGATGCAAGGCGCGTGCCCCTGTGTCCCGGGGAGCCGTGCGCAACGGCCGTTACCCGTCCCGTCCCTGTTACGCCCCCGAAACGCGGCTCGCGCCCCCTACTGCTGCTCCTTCTGGACCTGTCGAAGCTCGTCGATGACGGCCCTGAGTTCCTCCAGCTTCTCCCCGGTCTCGTACGGATCCACGTACGACTCGCCCTGGTTGAGCCCGCCCTCGAAACCCTGCGGCTTCTCAGGGGCAACGTAGTCCACGCCCTGGTTCAACCCCGCCCGCGTCTCGATGGTCAGGTACTTCCCCCTGGCGTCCCGGATCCGCGACTCCGTTCCGCTCACCACCACCAGCCGCGTCCCGAAGACGGCTCCGTTCCCGGCAGGCTCCTCCACCGATCCGCCGCCCTCGCCCTCGAGAACCTGCACGCCGGCCAGCTCCGCAGCCGCACTCCCCGTCGCGCCTCGCTCCATCTCGCGCATCCGGTCGTACGCCCGCGCCAGCTCCGCCTTCGTTGCCTCCAGCTCCGCCCCCGGTCGCGCCGCCGCCGCAGCACGCACGTCCGCCTCCTCGCGCAGGCCGCGCTCGCGCGCGACGTCGCTCTCCAGCTCCGCGATCCTCCGCTTCACCGCCTCCATCTCCGCGGCGTGCGACGCGCGCGCCGACTCCAGCTCCGCGTCCCTTGCGTCCCGCGCCTCCATCTCCGCGCGGCATTGGTCCGCGATGTCGCCCGTGTTGCGGTGCGCGAAGCCGAGGGCGCAGAGGAGCGAGAGAACGAGTCCGGCGACGAGTCCGGCGCGGCGTGAAGCGGGCGTCATGGCGATCTCCGTTGTGCGATGTCTGTTTCTGGAGATGAGACGCTGCCCGCCTCCCGAAATTCAGCGGAATCCGAAGAAACTCCCGCCCCACCAACCACCAACCACTAACCACCAACCAAAAAAGAAGCCCCCGCCTCATCGGCGGGGGCTCTGGCGTTGAGAGTCCTCGATCCTACTTCGGCGCTTCCACCGCGGCCTTCGCCGGGGGGCTCATCAGCCCGCCGAACGTCAGGCCGTAGTTCTGGTTCAGCTCCATCATGTTGAAGACCACGCCGCCGATCATGAAGCAGAACGCCACGATCAGCAGGAACGTGTAGATGTTGTTCGCGGGCTTCACATCATCGGGCATCGCCATCGTCGGTTCTCCTTTTGTGGTTCGTTGAAAGGGGCCGACGTTTAGTTGAACACCCGGGTCGAAACGTTGTCGCCCTGCTGGATCGCGTCCTTGCGGAAGTCGGTCAGCTCGCGGCAGGCCGCCCAGCCGTCCTCGACGCGGTCGACGACCAGCTTCGAGACGTACTGGCTGCCCCGGTAAACCGTGAACTTGAAGCCGACCTGGACCTTGTCCTTGCCGCCGACCGAGATCAGGATCAGGTTGACCTTGTCCGACACGCCCAGCACCACGCCGTC
>JADLHC010000225.1 GCA_020849035.1 Planctomycetia bacterium | reverse complement strand
GCTGGCGGAGGCGCGCTCCGTGTGCGGGGCGGTTCTGGAAGCGGTGCGCGCCGCGGAGGTGGACTCGGGGGCGAAGGCGAAGATCCGGATGACGGCCTCGATGGGGCTGGCGGAGATGCGGGTGGGGGACACGCCGGAGAGCCTGATCGCGCGGGCCGACGCGGCGCAGTACAGGGCGAAGTACGGGGGGAAGAACCGGCTGGTGGAAGCGGACAAGTAGAGGGGGGGCGATGCGGATCACGTTTCATGGGGCGGCGCGGAGCGTGACGGGGTCGAAGCACCTCGTCGAGACCGGCTCGGGGCGGGTGCTGCTCGACTGCGGGCTCGTCCAGGGGCCGAGGCGCGAGTCGGAGCGGCGCAACCGCGACCTCGGGTTCGAGGCGAAGTCCGTCGAGGCGGTGATCCTGTCGCACGCACACATCGACCACGCCGGCAACCTCCCGCTTCTCGTGAAGAACGGCTTCGACGGCACGATCTGGTGCACGCCGGCGACGCGCGACATCGCGGCGGCGATGCTGCTGGACAGCGCGAACATCCAGGTGTCGGACGCGGCGTTCCTGAATCGCCAGAAACGGCCGAGCGAACCGGACGTGCAGCCGCTCTACACGCCGGACGACGCGCGCGCGGCCATCCGGAAGATGGCGGCCGTCCCCTACGGGCGGACATTCGACGTCCTGCCGGGCGTCACCACGACGTTCGCCGACGCGGGGCACATCCTGGGATCCGCCGTCACGGTGCTGAAAGAGCGGAAAAACGGCGCTTCAAAGACCGTCGTCTTTACGGGCGACATCGGACGGAAGAGGTTCCCGATCCTCCGCGACCCCCAGCCCGTCGAGCCGGCCGACGTCTTCATCACGGAGAGCACCTACGGAAACCGCGATCACGGCGGCGACGTGGCCGCGGCGAAAGCGAAGCTCCTCGAGGTCGTGAAGCGCACCTCGGCGCGCGGCGGTCACGTGATCGTCCCGGCGTTCGCCCTGGGCCGGGCGCAGAGCCTGACCTACCTGCTGCACGAGCTGTGGGTGGAAGGGAAGCTGCCGCGGATGCCGCTCTTCGTGGACTCGCCGCTGTCAATCGACGTGACGGGGATCTACCGGCTTCATCCGGAGTGTTTCGACGCCCAGACGGTCGCGTTCCTGGACGACGGAATCCCGGGCGACCCCTTCGGGTTCCAGTCGCTCACGTACCTGCGGACTCCCGACGATTCGAAGTCGCTCAACAACCGCCAGGGCCCCTTCCTGGTCATCGCCGCCTCCGGGATGTGCGAGGGCGGCCGCGTGCTGCACCACCTCAAGCACGGGATCATGGACCCGCGCAACACCGTGCTCATCGTGGGATTCTGCGCCCGGCACACGCTGGGCCGCAGGCTGGCGGACGGCGCCCCGGTGGCGCGCATCTACGGCGTCGAGTATCCCGTCAAGGCTGAGGTGGTCCGGCTCGAAGGCATGAGCCAGCACGCGGGCCGCTCGGAACTCCTCGACTACGCCGTCACCCAGCGCCGCGCGTCCGCCGCGTTCTGCGTCCACGGCGAGGAGGAGCAGGTCGGCGCCATGCGCGACGCGATGAAGGCGGCGGGGTTCGCGAAAGTCGAGGCGCCCGAGCTCGGGCAGTCGTTCGACCTTTAGCCCTGCCTCGCCGCAGGCGCCCCCCGCGCGGCTACTCCCACTTCCCGGCCTTCCACTTGAGCTTCCCGCCCTCAAGCTCCGCCGGGTCCCACACCGTCTCCGGGACGGGAACGCCCTCGATTGTCTCCCCCCCGGACATCCGCGCCTCGATCGCCTTCAGGTAGTCCGCCATCCCGAACGTGTTCGGCTGCTCCGAGGGCGGGTCGAACTTGATCCCCTTGCAGTCCCGGCACGTGAACGTCCCGCCCTTCACCACCTGGCCCGCCGTCAGCGCCGTCACCTTCACGTTTCCGTCCCGGCTCGTCCACTTCGACAGCGAAACCACCTTCGAGAGCTCCACCTTCTCCACCCCCGCCGAGACCTTGACGTCCACGTTCTTCTTCCCCTTCACCTCCGTCTGGTAGTGGATCGTCAGCCATCGCTCCGCGTCGCAGCCGGTGCACAGAAGCGCCCCCGTGTGATAACAGTGCGAGCAGATCTCCTGTGCGAAAGTCGGGTTCGGCGGCGCGCTCTTGCGGACTCCCGTTCCCTTGCACTGCACGCACTCCGTCGTTCCCTTGCCCTTGCAGATCGTGCACTGCCGCGTGGTCGCGCCCTTGCACGTCGGGCAGGGGATGCGCCGCTGGCAGTCGTCGGCGAGCTCCTCGATCGAGAGCTTCACGAAGTCCCGGCACTTGTCCGCGACGTACAGCTTCCCGGCCTTGCGCAGGAGCGGAATCGCGGCCGCGTACTGAAGGTCCCGCGCCTTCTCGATCGCCGCCTTGAGCGCGTCCAGGTCTTTGCGGCACCGGGCCACGATCTCCGAGTTCAGCGTCTCCAGGTGCTTCTTCGCCTCCTCGTTTGCCGGGTCCGCCTTCAGCACCCGCGCGAACGCGTCCGCCGCGTCCTCGCGCTTGCCGGCCGCAAGCAGCCACGCCCCGATCAGGTTCTGCGCCGCCGCCGCCGTCTCCGGATCCAGGTACGCCGCCGCGCTGCACAGCCGCCGAAGCACCTTCTCGTCCTGCACCTCCTTCGGCGCCGTGGCCATCCACTTCGCCAGCTCCAGGTACGCCCCGCCGTCCTCCCCGTCGAGCGCCTCGAGGCGCTTGTTGCGCTCCTGAAGGGGCGACATTCCGCGCTCGATGTGGTCCACCTCTTCCATCTTGAAGGTCAGGGCCGAGCGGGCGGTCTTGATCTTCACCTGCTCCGCGGTCTCTTCGACGATTTCGCCTTCGAAGGAGCGGCCGTCCTTGAGCACGACCTTGTCGGCGAACGCGGCAGTCGCGCAGGCGGCCAGCAGGAAGATCCGGAGGGCAGTTCTCACGTCACGCTCCTTGAGGCCTTGGTGGGCTCTCTTACTTCACCCAGTTTCCGTTGACGTACCGCAGGCATTCGTCCGCGAGGACCGCCCGATCGTACACCTCCGACACCTTCGGCAGCACCTCGTAAGGCTTCTGCCCGTTGGCCCGGTCGTTGATGTCGGTCATGTACACGCGGATCCGGTCGACCGGCGGCTGCGAGAGCGGCGGATCGTACTTCACCCCCTGGCAGGTGCCGCAGGGCGTCTTCCCGCCCACGGTCGGGGGCTGCCCGGAGATCGCCAGGACGATCCACTTGCTGCTCTTGTGCGTGTAGTTCGTCAGCTCGATCTCCGTCTTCAGCGCCTCGGCCTCACGTCCCGCCTTGGCGTGCACCGTGACGTACTCCTTGTAGGTGCCCGTCCACCAGAACCGGATCTGGATGTCGCGCTCGGCCTTGCACTTGACGCAGAGCACCGAGCCGCACCCGTAGCAGGTCCTGCACACCGAGCTGCTGATCCCCTCCTTTTCCTTTCCGGCCGTGAACCCCTTCTTGTTGCCCGTCCCGCCGCAGGCGCTGCACATGATGAGCCCGTCGCCGTCGCAGGCGGGGCACCGCGACTCGCCCACGCCGTCGCACGTCGTGCACTTCACCCGGCGGGCAACGTCCCGCGTCAGCGCCTCGATGCTCATCCCGATCTGCGACGGCGCCTCTTCCGCCATCGCGAGGGTCTCCGACTTCTGGAGCTTGGGAAGGGCCTTGGCGTAGTCCCCCTGGACGACGAGATCGAGCGCCGCCGCGAGGTCCTTCATTTCGGCCTTCGCATCCTGCACGAGGCCCTGGTGCAGGTCCTCCATGCGCACGCGGGCGTCCGGGTTGCCGGGCTTGGCCAGAAGGGCTCGCGCGTACGCGGTCGCCGCCTCGCGACGGATGGACGCCTGCTCCAGCATCTGGCCGAGCAGCATCTGGGCCTCGTAGGCCTGCGAGGCGTCGAGTTTCGAGGCTGCGGCGCAGAGGCGTCGCAGTGTCTGGAGGTCGTAGGCCTCCTTGCCCTTTCCGGTCAGCCACTTGGCGAGGTCGAGGTAGCCGGCCGCCTTCGACGGGTCGAGCGCCGAGAGGCGTTTTTCGCGCTCCTGGAGCGGTCCGCCTTCCTGCTTCTCGATGGAGGCGACCTGCTCGCGCTTCAGTGTCAGCGTGGTCCGGGCCGTCTTGATCTTCACGGTGTCCTCGGTCTCCTCGAGGACCACGCCCTCATAGACCCGGCCGTCCTTGAGGGTGACCTTGTCGGCGAAACATGCGGCTGCGAGGCCAAGGCAGAGTACGGCGATGTGGAGAAAACGCATTGAGGGGTCCCTCCCGAATGAAGATGCGAAAAGAGCAAGAGGGGGCATGCTAACAATGGGGCGGGGTCGGACCGAAAGGAAAACCTCCCGGGGACCAGCGGGCCGTCGCCGGGCTTGTCAGACTGGCAGGCCCCTGCCAGAGGGGCCGGTCCCGCCTTGGATGTCAGAAGCGCAAGTGACGAGTGCAGACTAGTTTGCGCATTTCGACTCTTGGGCATAAGCCTTGCGGAGGACTGCGGTCGTCTCGGACTCCATCCGTGCCTGCAGCCCTTTCATCCCATTGACAGGAGCCCTCCCCATGAAGGTCAAGCCCATCGGCGACAAGATCCTCGTCGAGCGCCTCGAAGCCGAGTCCAAAACCAAGGGCGGCATCGTCATCCCCGACACCGCCAAAGAGAAGCCCAAGGAGGGCAAGGTCGTCGCCGTCGGCGAGGGCCGCCTCCTCGACAACGGCAAGCGCGTCCCGTTCCAGGTCCAGGAGGGCGACCGCGTGCTCTTCGCCTCCTACGCCGGCACCGAGTGCAAGGTCGAGGGGCGCGACTACGTGATCATGGCGGAAGAGGACATCCTCGCGATTCTTTCCAAGTAAGGGAGACGACCAACGATGGCTGCGAAGAAGATCATCTACGACGCCGAGGCGCGCGAAAAGATCCGCGACGGCGTGCAGGTGCTGGCGAGGGCGGTGAAGACGACGCTCGGCCCGCGCGGGCGGAACGTAATCATCGAGAAGAAGTTCGGCGCGCCGCTGGTGACGAAGGACGGCGTGACGGTGGCGAAGGAGATCGAGCTCAAGGACCCCTACGAGAACATGGGCGCGCAGATGGTGAAGGAGGTCGCGTCCAAGACGAGCGACGTGGCGGGCGACGGGACGACGACGGCGACGGTGCTGGCCGAGGCGATCTTCGTCGAGGGCCTCAAGAACGTCGTGGCCGGCGCGAATCCGATGAGCCTCCTGCGCGGGATCGAGCAGGGCGTCGCGGCCGTGATCGAGAACCTCAAGGAGATGTCGGTCAAGGTGAAGGGCGACAAGGAGGTCGAGCAGGTCGGCACGGTCGCCGCGAACAACGACAAGGAAATCGGCGGGATGATCGCCGAGGCGATGAAGAAGGTCGGCAAGGACGGCGTGATCACGTGCGAGGAAGGGAAGTCGCTGAAGACCGAGGTCGAGTGGGTCGAGGGGATGCAGTTCGACAAGGGCTACCTCTCGCCGCACTTCATCACGGACCTGCAGGCGCAGACCGTGACGCTCGACGAACCGTACATCCTGCTCTACGAGAAGAAGATCAGCGCGATCAAGGACCTGATCGGGCTGGTGGAGAAGGTGTCGCAGACGGGGAAGCCGCTGCTGCTGGTCGCCGAGGAAGTCGAGGGCGACGCGCTGGCGACCCTGGTGGTGAACAAGCTGCGCGGCGTGTTCAAGTGCGCGGCGGTGAAGGCGCCGGGGTACGGCGATCGCCGCAAGGCGATGCTCGAGGACATCGCAGTCCTGACCGGCGGGAAGGCCATCACGGAGGACCTGGGCGTGGACCTCGAGAAGGCCGACCTGAGCTACCTCGGTCGCGCGAAGAAGGTCACGATCGACAAGGAGAACACGACGATCATCGAGGGCGCCGGCGACACCAAGGCGATCCAGGGCCGCATCGCGATGATCAAGAACGAGATCCTGGACACGAAGTCGGACTACGACCGCGAGAAGCTGCAGGAGCGGCTCGCGAAGCTCTCGGGCGGCGTCGCCAAGGTGCTGGTCGGCGCGGCGACCGAGGTCGAGATGAAGGAGAAGAAGGCCCGCATCGAGGACGCGCTTCACGCGACAAAGGCCGCGATGGAGGAGGGAATCCTCCCGGGCGGCGGGATCGCGCTGTACCGCTCGATCGCGGAGCTGGACAAGGTGAAGGCGAAGGGCGACGAGGCGACGGGCGTGGACATCGTGCGGCGCGCGCTGTCCGCCCCGCTGCGGCAGATTGCGGTCAACGCAGGCAAGAACGGGTCGATCGTCGAGAACAAGGTCGCCGAGGGCAAGGGCCCGAACGGCTACGACGCCGCGAAGGACGAGTACGTGGACATGATCAAGGCCGGCATCATCGACCCGACAAAGGTCGTCCGGAGCGCGCTGCAGAATGCGGCCTCGGTTGCGGGCCTGCTGCTGACGACGGACGCGCTCGTGTCGGAGATCAAGGGCAAGAAGGCCGCCGGCGGCGGGATGCCGGGTGGCGAGATGGGCGACATGGGCGGGATGGGCGGGATGGGCGGGGACGAGGACTTCTAACGGCGATTGAGAGCTGGAAGTTGAGAGTCGAAAGCGGCGCCGGCGGCCTGGACAGGGCCGCCGGCGTTTTTTCATGGGCCAGCCCAATTTCCTGAGCGGCTGCGGGAACAGGTGCAGCTTGCCCTCGCGCACCTCGGCCCTGTAGACGAGCAACGGAGTCTCGGCCGGGCCGTTGATGATCGAGCCGTCCAGGTTGAACCGGGAGCCGTGGTTCGGGCACTCGAGCCGCTTCGCCTCCGCGTTGTACCGGAGCGAGCCGCCGGCGTGCGTGCAGAAGGCGGAGGCCGCGCCGTATCCGTCCGCGGTCTTCCAGATCAGGACCTCGCGCCCGCCCGACAGACGGACCGAGTCCTGGTCGCCCGGGTCGACGACGCCCGCGGGAATCGCGACGACGATCTCCTCGTCCACCGGAGGCTCCTTCGCCGCCTCCGGCGCGCCCTGCCCGCGGTTGCCCGCCCGGCAGCAGCCGCCCCCGGAGCCCTCGGAACGTCCCTCGCTCGTCCCTCCGCCCCCGGATCCCTCGCCTCCGCAGCCACGGCATCCGCCCCCGCTTCCTTCGGATGCGGCCGCGTTCGAAGACCCCGAGTCCGGGCCGGACGAACAGCCGGCCATGCCGGCGACGACGACGACGGTGCACGACAGCAAGGCGATGATGGCTTTCATGGCGGCTCTCCCCGTGATGGATGGTCCAGGCGGTGACTTCACGCCCGGAGACGGCGCAAACACGAGGCCGGAAGGAGTCCCGTAATCCCCTTTTCACGGCAGCCACCGGCCGCGTTTCAGCGAGCCAGTCCGGCGACCGCGTCCTCGGCGTTCTTGATGCAGTCGGGAACGCCGACCCCGCGGTAGCTCGCGCCGCACAGCGCCAGCCCCGGCAGCGCCGCGGCGCGCTTCTCAATCTCGTCGACCCGGTCGAGGTGGCCCACGTGGTACTGCGGCATGGCGCCCTCGTGGCGGTCGACGTTGGAGAAGAGCGGTTCGCCGGCGGCCTTGAGGAGGTCGCGGAGATCGGCCAGGACGCGGCGGCGGATGTCGTCGTCGGGCAGGGTGGAGTCCGAGGGCCGGGTCGCGCCTCCGGCGAACACGCGGACGAGGGAAACGCCCCCGGGGGCGCGGCCGGGGAACTTGCGGGAGGTGAAGGAAGCGGCGACGGTGAAGCGGTTTTCGACGGCGGGGACGACGAAGCCCATGGCCGCAGGGAGGGGCAGGTCGGCTTCCCGGAAGGCGAGGTGGACGGTGGCGACGGAAGCGCAGTGGAGCGAGGCGAGGAGCTCCGCGAGGCGGGGGTCGTGGGGGCGCAGGAGGGAAGCGGCGGCGGGGGAGGGGAGGGCGAGGACGAGGGCGTCGGCCGCCAGCGGGCCGGCGGAGGTGGCGACGGCCCAGCGGTCGCCTTCCCTTGCGACGGACTGGACCCGCACGCCGGTGCGGAGGCGCGGCCCGAGGACCCCGGCAAGCGCGTCCACGAGGACCTGCATTCCGCCGTCCAGCGTGGCGAACATCCCGTAGCGCGGACCGCTTGCGCCCGTGCCGCCGCCGATCATCCGGGCGGCGAGCGCCTTGATGATCGAGCCGTGTTTTTCCTCCATTTCGGGGAATTGCGGCATCGCGGCGCGCATCGAGAGCTTCTCGGGGTCGGCCGTGGTGATCCCCGCGATCATCGGCTGCGCCATGCGCTCGAGGCACTCCTTGCCGAGGCGGCGGCGCACGAAGTCCGCCAGGGACTCGTCCGTGGTCTCCTTCCGGCGCGGAATCAGCGGCTCCATCGCCATCCGCGCCTTGCCCTTCGTCGAGAAGATCCGCGACGTCGCCAGGCTCGCCATCGACGACGGGGCCATCAGGTAGAACCCCTCCGGCACCGCGTGGAGCTTCCCTTTGCGCTCCACGAAGCTCTTCCGGTTCTCCGCGATCGTCCCGATCAGGCGCGGCTCGAGGCCGAGCTCGCTGCAAAGAGCGACCCCCGCGGGCTTGATCGCGAGGAAGCAGTCCGGGCCGTGCTCCAGGAGGCAGCCGTGCTCGCGCGTCGTGGAGATCGCGCCGCCGGCGCGCGGCGACGCCTCCAGAAGCTCGACCTCCACCCCCGGCGCCTTCGACAGCCGGTACGCCGCCGTCAGCCCGGCGATCCCGCCCCCGGCGACGATGACGCGTTTCGCCACTACTTTCCAGCCTTCGCAATCACCCGGTCCGCCAGCATGTTGATGAACTTCTCGTGGCTGCCGACCGTGCCGCTGCGGATGAACCCGACCCCGACCTCCTTCGCCGTGTTGCGTGCCTCGATGTCGAGGTCGTAGAGGACCTCCACATGGTCGACGAGGAACCCGATCGGCGACACCAGCACGTCCGCCGCCCCCGCCTTCTTCGCCTGCCGGATCGAGTCCCCGATGTCCGGCGCCGTCCACGGCGTCTGCGCGTCGCCCGCGCTCGACTGGAACGCCGTCCCCCAGTTCTTCAGCCCGAGTTCCTTCGCCGCGAGCGCGGCCGTCTCCTCGAACTGTTTCACGTACGGCCCCGACTTCGCCACGCCGCTCGGGATCGCGTGCGCCGTGAAGAACACCTTCGCCTCCTTCGCGCGCGCCTCCGGCCACTGCTTGAGGTCGTTGCGGACGATGTCCGCGATCGCCCCCACGAACCCCGGGTCCGTCCACCACGGGTCCAGCACGTCCACCTGCACCTTGGCGTTCGCGGGAAGAGCTTTCACCGCCTCGTCCAGGGTCTGGAGGTACCAGTCCCAGCTCACCTTGGACTGGTGAGGCGCCATGATGATCCCGATCAGCTTCCGCATCCCTCGCTTCGAGAGGTCCGCGATGACCTCGTGGAGCGACGGTCCCCAGTGCCGCAGGCCGGTGAACACGGGCAGCGGCTTGCCTTTCCTCTTGAGCGCCGTCGCCAGCGTCCTCGCCTGGCGGAACGTGAGCTCGTTGAACGGCGAGAATCCGCCGATCGCGTGGTAGTGGTGCTCGACCTCCTTGACGCGCTCGGCCCGTGCCGGCGACTTGCCGAGGATCCCCTGCACGAAGCAGTGGGCCTCGGTCGGGCTTCCCTCGGGGCAGACCGTCCCGTGCTCGGGGCCCGGGCAGGGCTCGCCGTTCTCGCGGGTACGGTTGCAGCCGCCCGGTGTCGGGCCGCCGAAGGCGATGAGGAGGACGGCGTCGTGGCTCATGGGGTCACATCCTGGAGGAGGATTCGTGCACGGTGTCGACGAGGAGGCGTACGTTGTCGACAGGCGTCCGCTGGAGGACGCCGTGCCCGAGGTTGAAAATGTGGCCGACGCGGCCCGCGGCCGAGTCGAGGACGTCCTGCGCGGCGCGCCGGACCGTTCCGGCGTCCGCGAACAGTACCGTCGGGTCGAGGTTCCCCTGCACGCCGACCGCCCCGCAGCGCGCCCACGCCGTGCCGAGGTCCACGCGCGAGTCCACTCCGATCACCTCGGGCTCGCACTCGACCATCGCGTCCAGGATCCCCGCCGTGCCCGTGCCGAAATAGATCGTCGGCACTCCCGTCGGCAGGTCCGCGATCAGCGTCCGCATGTGCGGCAGCACGAAATGCCGGTAGTCGCGCGGGCCAAGGCAGCCGACCCAGGTGTCGAAGACCTGCAGGACCTGCGCCCCCGCCAGCGCCTGCCGCGTCAGATACGCCGCAAGCCCCTTCACCAGCCGCCCCAAAAGGTCGTCCCACGCCTCGGGATTCCGGTGCATGAAGACGCGCGTCTTCTCCGCGTCGCGGGCGCCGTGGCCGTCGATCAGGTAGGCCGCGAGCGTGAAGGGCGCGCCGGAGAACCCGATCAGGGGGATGTTGGGCGGGAGCGCGGCGCGCGTCAGGCGCACCGCTTCGTACACGAACGACAGCGCGTCCGCCTCCGCCACCTTCAGGCGCTCCACGTCCTCCGGCTCCGCGACTCCCCTCGAGATCGCCGGCCCCTCCCCCTCGAGGTACTCCAGCCCCGCCCCCATCGGCTCCAGGATCAGCAGGATGTCGCTGAACAGGATCGCCGCGTCCACGCCGAGCACCTTCTGCGCGGTCACCGCGACCTCGCACGCCAGCTCCGGCCGCCGGCAGAGCTCCTTAAACGCCACCTTCTCGCGCACGTCGCGGTACTCCTTCATGTACCGCCCCGCCTGCCGCATCAGCCACACCGGCGTCATGTCCACGGGCTCGCGCCGGCAGGCGCGCATGAAGCGCGAGTTGTGCAGCGCCGTCGTGAGCGGGGGAGTGGAGGGAGGGCGGGTCATTTGCCGGCCATCCGGACTTCCGCCCGGCCCCCGGCCTCGCGCACCTCGTGCGCCGCCACCGTCCCCTTTCCGATCCCGGCGCACGACCCGTCCTTCAGGTTGAACTGCCAGCCGTGGAGCGGGCACGTCACCGCGCCCGCCTCGAATTCCCCGTCGGCCAGCGACCCCCCGCGGTGCGGGCAGACGTCGGAGATGGCGAACAGCCGACCCTCGAGCCGCCCGACGCACAGCGGCACTCCCTCCACCACGCAGCGCGTCATGTCGCCCTCTGCGAGCTTCTCGGCGCCGGCAAGGACCTTCCAGTGCGCCTCGTCGTGCGCCGGCGGCGCCGGATGAGGATGCGTCGCTGCCGGGTGCGGCTTCGCCACCTCGTCCCCCAGCCCCATGTCCAGGAACACCCCCGCCGCATCGCAGACCTTCGTCAGCCCCGCCGCCGGGTAGGCGCACAGGATCGCGTCCAGGATCTCGTCCGGCGTCGCCCCCGCCTCCCGCGCCCGCTTGACGTACTGCTTCAGCCCCCGCGGCGAGTAGTTGATCACCTTCGTCACCACCGAGATCAGGAACCGCGTCTTCGGCTCGAGGTGCTTCCCCGACTCCTTGAAGAACGCCAGCAGGTGCTTCATCGCCTCCGGCCGCGCCTTCTCGAGGAATTCGCGGCCGCGGGGTTCGTCGGTGGTGGACATTCGGGGGATCGTACCGGGGAGGGGGAGGGTTGCCAATTGTCGGGGGGCGGGCATTCGAGGACTCGCCGGCTTCCGCCTGAACCCCGGGGTCCAATCGTGGACACCCGCCAACCTTCCGATAGAATCCCCGCCCGCACAGCGCCGTTCCTCTCACGCCTTTCTTCGAGGCCCCCAACGTGAGCTTCGTCCCCCGCGAGATCTTCCTGACCAAGGGCATCGGTCGTCACAAGGAGCGCCTGACCTCTTTCGAAGAGGCGCTTCGCGACGCGGAGATCGCCCGGTTCAACCTGGTGCACGTGAGCTCGATCTTCCCGCCGCACTGCCGGGTGATTCCGAAGCAGAAGGGGCTGGAGAAGCTGTCGAGCGGGCAGATCGTGTACTGCGTGATGGCGCGGAACGAGACGGACGAGCACCACCGGCTGATCGCGAGCGCGGTGGGACTGTCGATCCCGACGGACCCGAACCAGTACGGGTACCTGAGCGAGCACCACTCGTACGGCGAGAACGAGGACGAGGCGGGGGACCACGCGGAGGACCTGGCGGCGTCGATGCTGTCGACGATCCTGGGCGTCGAGTTCGACCCGGACGCGAGCTGGGACAAGAAGAAGGAGCTGTGGAAGATCAGCGGGCGGATCGTGCGGACGACGAGCGCGAGCCAGGGCGGCGTCGGGTCGAAGGGCCTCTGGACCACCGTGGTCTCCTCGGCGATCCTGCTGCCGTGAGCGACGCCCCGATGAATTTCGGCGGCCTGCCGCCGGAGCAGACCGACCGCGCGAAGGCGAAGTTCCTGGTGCTGCCGGTGCCGTTCGAGGAGAGCGTGTCGTACGGCGGCGGGACGGGGGCGGGGCCGGCGGCGATCATCGACGCGTCGCGGCAGGTCGAACTGTGGGACGAGGAGCTCCTGCGCGAAACCTGCGAGGCCGGGATCCACACCCTTCCCGAGTTCAAGCCGGCGCGCACGAAAGGCGAGCGCTACCTGAAGGCGCTGGCGGAGCACGCGGCGGAGCTGGTGAAGGAAGGGAAGACGCTGGTGTCGCTGGGCGGGGAGCACTCGATCACGCCGGCGCTGGTGGAGGCGGTGAGGACGAAGTATCCGAAGCTGTCGGTGTTCCAGATCGACGCGCATGCGGACCTGAGGGACGAGTACGAGGGAAAGAAGTGGTCGCACGCGTGCGCGATGAAGCGGGTGGTGGACCTCGGGTGCAAGCTGGCCCAGGCGGGGATCCGGAACTACTCGAAGGGCGAGGTGCGGTTCGTGGACCGTGGGCTGGTCGCGACGGCGCCGGCGCACCTGACGCGGACGCCGGGGGACGTGAGGAAGGCGATCGAGCGGTTCCTGGAGCACCTGACGGACGACGTGTATATCACGGTGGACATCGACGGGCTGGATCCGTCGCTGGTGCCGGGGACGGGGACGCCGGAGCCGGGCGGGCTCTCGTGGTACGAGACGCTGGATTTCCTGCGGCCGATCTTCGCACAGAAGAACGTGGTGGCGTTCGACGTCGAGGAGGTGGCGCCGCTGGAGGGGAACAGCGTGAGCCAGTTCGTCGCCGCGAAGCTCGCGTACCGGATGATGGGGTACAAGGTGGCGCGCGGGTAAGATAAGAGTCGGCACTTTCCGCAGGACTCCGCATGCCCGACCGCCCTCCCGCCGTCGCCGGCCTCTTCTACCCGAAAGACCCTGCCGCCCTCCGGCGCGAGGTGGATCGCTGCCTGAAGCCGGGGCGCGAGGCGCGGGCGTTCGGACTGGTGGCGCCCCATGCCGGGTACGCCTACAGCGGCGCCACCGCGGGGATCGCCTTCGGCGCCGTCAAGGTTCCGGAGCTTGTCGTCGTGATGTCGCCGAACCACACCGGCCTCGGCCCGCCCCTGTCCGTCTACCCGGGAGGGGAGTGGCGCCTCCCCGGCGCGGCGATGCCCATCGACGCGGACGCGACCGGGCGGCTCCTCGACCTGGATCCGGACCTCGAGGCCGAGCCGCTCGCGCATCGGGACGAGCACGGCGTGGAAGTGGAGTTGCCTTTCATCCTCCGCTGCAACCCGGCGGCGAAGCTCGTCGCGGTCGTGCTCGGCACGCAGGACTTCGGGCGCATGCAGAAACTCGGCGCGGCGCTCGCGGCGCTCGTCGCCGCCCGCCCCGGAACGCTCCTCGTCGCCTCCTCCGACATGAATCACTTCGAGGACGACGCCACCACGCGCGCCAAGGACCGGCGCGCGCTGGACAGGCTCGTCGCGATGGACGAGCGCGGGCTCGACGAGGTCTGCCTCCGCGACCGCATCACGATGTGCGGCCGCGCCCCGGCCGTCGCGATGCTCGTCGCCGCCAGGAAGCTCGGCGCGAAGTCGGCGAAGCTGCTCGACTACCGCACGAGCGCGGACGCCACCGGTGAAACCGACCGCTGCGTCGGGTACGCCGCCGTGAGCGTCGAGTAGCCCCGCTGCTACTTCCGCTTCAGCATCACCACCAGCATCGCCAGCGCGCACATCAGCGCGAGCCCGATCCCGAGCTCGGCGACCCCGAAACGCGACCTCGGCGCCGTGTCCCCTCCGATGGGCTTCGGGCCGCCCGGGTCCGGCTTCGAATCCGTGCCGCCCAGCGGGCCCACCGGGGGCTGCGGACGCTCCACCCGCACGGGCACGGCCGGAAGCGGCTTCCAGTTCGGGTCGATCTCGACCTTTCCGATCGTCGCGTCGAGCTCGCCGATCGTCCGTTTCAGGTTGTCGAGCATGCTCCGGGCCGTCGCCCGCTCCTCTTCCGAGGCGCGGCCCCCGTCAATGCCGAGCGCGCTCGTCAGCGCGGGGTAGAGCATGTTCGAGCTGATGGCGTACAGGGAAGCGATCTTCTCGTAGGTCGCGTGGTCCCTCAGGTTGTCCCTCGACTTGCGGAACTCCCCTAGCTCCCGGTCGCCGCGGACCACGCGGTCGTTGACGTCCGTCACGAAGTCTCCCCACGCGAGCCTGTCGGCCTTCTTCAGGTGCTCCGCGTACGCCTTCTCGGTGTCCTCGTAGATCGCCTTCGCCTTCGCGAACGCGCGGGCGTACATCTGGTCGACGTCCGCCTTCTCCCGCGCCTCCTCCTCCGGCGTCCCGAACCGCACCTCGGTCGACTTGTACTGGACCTGCCCGTTCTGGTTCTTGCGGTCGAGGGCGGCCATCACCGAGGCGGGCTGGAAGGCGGGGTCGAAGGCGACGCGGACCTCGTACATTCCCTTGTAGACCTGCCGCCCGAGCTTGTCGAGCGCGGCCTCCCACGTGCCGTCGGGGTTCACGAACGTCGCGTGGCGTTTGTTCAGGTACCCCGGGGATCCGAGCAGCCGCGCCTCCAGGATGAGCGTCGTACCCTCGGGATAGCCGCACTTGCCGGACCCGCGGATCGTCCGCAGGAGGTCGCCGGTGGACTTGTCCCGCTCCTCCTCCACCTTCACCGTCAGCGCCAGCTCGGGGTAGGGACTGTGGTCCGCGTGGTCGTGCTCGTCCGGCTCCGGAGGCGGATTCTGCGCCCGCGCCCAGAGCGCCCCCGCCATCACCATCGCCGCCGCCAGCCGGAAACCCCTCACTTCTTCGGCTCCTCGGGCGGCTTTCCGCCGGCCACCGCCTGCTCCACCAGGTCCAGCGCCCGCTTCACCTTCTCCTCCGTTTGCGGGATCGCCGACTCCTTCGGCGGGTTCCCGTCGAAGGCCAGCATCGCCGTGTACGCGTCCACGCCAAAATCCTTCAGCGACAGGACGGCGCCCGAAAGCGCGTCGAACACGTCCTGCCTCATGACGTTCAGCCGCTTGCGAGCCCACGAAGCCATCGCCAGGTCCAGGTCGAGCAGGCTGTCCTGCGTCGCCGAGGCCACCTGCTGCCACTTCGCCCGGTTCTTCGCCGTCTGCTGCGCCGCGTACTCCGCCTTCAGCCCGTCGATCGCGGCGGCCAGCGCCTTCGCCTTCTCCTTGTACCAGGCCATCACCGCCTCGCGCTCCTTCGCGATCTGCTCGTCCGAGCCGACCTTCTGCTCGCAGGAAACGTTGTTCCTTCCGCGCTTGTCGGCGGCGATCTTCGGCAGGACGCCCGGCTGCTGCAGCTCGGGGTCGAAGTCGACCTGGCAGTGATACAGGCCGTGGTAGATGTTGTCGCCCATCGGAGGCAGCTCGACTTCCCACCGGCCCGCCGTGACAAAGCCCTGGCCGCGAATCACGAACTTGCGGTCATCCTTGAAGCGGATGCCGAACTGGACGGAGGCGCCGTCGGGGTAGGCTGCCTCGCCGCTGCCCGTGATCTTGTGGGCGACCTTGCCGGGGGACGACTTGACAGGCTCTTCCTTGACCGTGACCGAGATGGTCATCTTGGGCGCGTTCTTCATCTCCACGGCCTGGGCGCCGGCACGGCCCGCGGTGAGGGCGGCCAGGATCGTGGCGAGGAGTGCGAAGGGCTTCATGGGGAGTTCTCCGGGAGGTAAAGGCCTGTGTGGGTGCGTATCTTACAACGGTCGGTCGTTGCGCGGCATTTCCATGCAAGTTTCGGGCTTGGAGGCGCCTGCGGCGACCTTCCGGGCGCCGCCGTCCGTATCCGGCGCGCGCCCAACGAGTTGCGGCGGAGCGACCGGGCGGGCCGCCTGATCGGCGCAGTCACCGCCGAGTGACACGGTCACCCCGGGCGTCTCCTCCACGGGACAGCGCCAGCACGAGCAGCGATATGTCGGCCGGCCGGACGCCCCCGACCCGCGAGGCCTGGCCCAGCGTGACCGGTCTCACCTCGGACAGCCGCTCGCGCGCCTCCGCCCGCAGCTGGTGCACGCCGGAATAGTCGAAATCCACCGGAATCCGGCGATCCTCCATCCTGCGGAAGCGCTGCATCGCCGCCGCCTGGCGCTCGATGTACCCGGCGTACTTCGCTTCCAGCTCCACCTGCTCCGCCGCCTGCGCCCCGGTCCCCAGCGCGGCGACTTCGGGGAACGCCGCCTCGAGCGCCGCCCAGTCCACGTCCGGGCGCCGCAGCCACTGAAGCGCCGAGTGCCCGTCGCGGTGCCGCCGCGGCAGGACCTCGAGCGCCCGCGCGATCGCCGACTCCTTCTCCTCGAACCGCTTCCAGCGACCGTCCGGCACCAGCCCCTGCGCCCGCGCCCTCCGCGTCAGCCGCCGGTCGGCGTTGTCGGCCCGAAGCACCAGCCGGTGCTCGGCGCGGCTCGTGAAGACGCGGTACGGCTCGCGCACGCCCTGCGTCACGATGTCGTCGACCAGCACGCCGCCGTAGGCCTCGTCGCGCGCCAGCACGAATCCGGGCCTTCCCGCCAGCGCCCCCGCGGCGTTCGCGCCCGCCAGCAGCCCCTGCATCGCCGCTTCCTCGTACCCCGACGTCCCGTTGATCTGCCCCGCGAAGTACAGCCCCTTCACAAGTTTCGTTTCCAGCGTCGGCCACAGCTGCGTCGGCGGCACGTAGTCGTACTCGACCGCATACCCGTACCGCATGATCCCGGCGCCCTCGAGCCCCGCGATCGAGCGGATCATCGCCTCCTGCACGTCCGGCGGGAACGACGTCGAGACGCCGTTCACGTACACCTCGTGCGTCTCGCGACCCTCCGGCTCCAGGAACAGCTGGTGGCGCTGCTTGTCCGCGAAGCGCTGGATCTTGGTCTCGATGGAAGGGCAGTACCTCGGGCCCACCGCCTCGATCTGGCCCGTGAGCAGGGGAGCGCGGTGCAGGTTCGCCCGGAGGATCTCGTGAGTCCGCTCGTTCGTGTACGTGATCCAGCACGGGACCTGCGCGAGCGAAAGGCGGTCGCTCAGGAACGAGAACGGCTTCGGATCCGCGTCCCCCGGCTGCAGCTCGAGCTTCGAGGAGTCCATCGTGCGCCCGTTCAGCCGCGGCGGCGTGCCGGTCTTGAAGCGCTCGACCCGGAACCCGAGCGCGCGCAGCGAGTCGCTGATGTTCTCCGCCGTCGGCTCGCTCGCGCGGCCCCCCGTCTGCTTCCGCTCGCCGATGTGGATCAGGCCCTTCATGAACGTCCCCGTCGTCACGATCACGGCATCCGCACGGTAGACCCACCCGGACTTCGCCGCGGCGCCGCGCGCCCGTCCGTCCTCGACGACGATCTCGTCCACGATGTCCTGCCGCAGCGTGATCCCCGGGGTCTCCTCCACCCGCCGCTTCATCCACTGCTGGTACGCCTTCTTGTCCGCCTGCGCCCGCGGGCTGCGGACCGCCGGCCCCTTGCGCGTGTTCAGTTCGCGGAACTGGATGCCCGTGGCGTCGATCGCCTCGGCCATCGCGCCGCCCATCGCGTCGATCTCGCGCACGAGGTGACCCTTGGCGACCCCGCCGATCGCCGGGTTGCAGCTCATCTGCGCGACCGTGTCGAGCTGCATCGTGGTCAGCAGCACGCGGGCCCCCATCCGCGCCGCCGCGAGCGCCGCCTCGCAGCCCGCGTGGCCCGCGCCGATGACGAGGACGTCGAAGTGTCCGGGAAAGGGCTGCATGGAGTGGGTGGTTGGTGGTCTGTGGTCAGCCGGCAGGAAGCGACGCCTTCGCGGCGAGGAGTCCGGGTGGTGAACCGCCAGCCCTCCCTACGCCTGCGTCGAGTACAGCACCACCGCCGTCGCGTACCCCCCGGCCCGGTGCACCTGGAACCCGTGCACCTCCGCCGGCCCCAGCGACTTCAGGAACTCCGCCAGCGCCCCGTCGAACTCCGACTCCTTCGCCTTGATCGTCTTGTGCCGGTAGTTCGGCGCCGGCGCGTACACCGGCTCGCTGTGCACGCTCGCGATCTGCTGCATCATCTGCTGCAGGTTCGGAAGGCGCGGGAGGAAGCGCTCCTCGATCTTCTGCATGTCGTACGGCGACCAGCCGCCTTCCTCGATCGCCGCCAGCGCGTCCTCGGCCTCGATCAGCTCCTCGATCATCTGCTCGACCATCCGCCGGTGGAGCCGCTTCAGCAGCCCGACCGCCTTCTGCGCGCGCCGCTCGACGATCCGCTGCGCGGTGGGCTGCCTCGGCGAGTTCTTCATGGCGGGGAAGTATAGCAGAAGCGGTCGCTTCCCATGCGCCGCCGATCCTGCGAGCATGGGCGCCCCACGAAAGGAGCGCGCCCTTGGCAAAGCACGGACGTCTCTCGGATCCCTTCCGCGTCGACAAGCCCCGCAAGTTCCGGCTCGAGGACGTGGACCCGGAAGACACGCGGGGCCTGAAGGACGAGGAGCATGCGGAGGATGTTCTCCGGCGCGGCGTCGAGGAGCTCGCGGAGGAGCAGGAGAAGCTCTACGCGCAGGACCGCTGGTCCCTGCTGCTGGTCTTCCAGGCGATGGACGCCGCGGGAAAGGACTCCACCATCAAGCACGTCATGAGCGGCGTCAACCCCGCCGGATGCCAGGTCTTCTCCTTCAAGGCCCCCTCCAGCGAGGAGATCGACCACGACTTTCTCTGGCGCTGCGTGAAGTGCCTCCCCGAGCGCGGCCGCATCGGGATCTTCAACCGGAGCTACTACGAGGAGGTCCTCGTCGTCCGCGTCCACCCGGAGTTTCTCCAGCGTCAGCAGCTTCCCGACCGCCTGGTCACGAAGCGCATCTGGGACGAGCGGCTCGAGGACATCGCGGCGTTCGAGAAGCACCTGGCGCGGAGCGGCGTGGCGGTGATCAAGTTCTTCCTGAACGTGTCGAAGAAAGAGCAGAAGAGGCGCTTCCTGGCGCGCCTGGACGAGCCGGAGAAGAACTGGAAGTTCAACGTGGGGGACGTGAAGGAGAGGGAGCGCTGGGACGAGTACATGGGTGCGTACGAGGAGGCGATCCGTGCGACGAGCACGGGGGAGTGTCCCTGGTACGTGGTGCCGGCGGACAACAAGTGGTACATGCGCGCGGTGGTGGCGGACGCGGTGGTGGCGCGGATGAAGGCGCTCGACCTGGAGTTCCCGGTGATGGACGAGGAGCGCAGGCGCGGGCTCGAGGAGGCGCGGAGCTTCCTGAAGGACCGGCGGTCGGGCAGGCGCGAGGGAGGCGAGTGAGCGGCAGGCTCAGAAGCTGACGCCGGCTCCCACGTAGAATCCCTGCAGGCGGCCGGAGATCTCCACCTTCGCCCCGAAGTCCCACTCGGACTTCAGGAGGATGTAGCGGTAGCCGCCGCAGACGTAGACGTACTTGAGAAGGTACGCGCGGGCCTCGACGGCCGCGTCCAGGAAGGTCCCCTCGATCCGCCAGAAGAAGGAAGGGACCTTCATGCCGCCGGCCTCGATGCCGACCTGGAAGATGTTGAGGAAGCTGACGGTGGCGCAGGCCGAGACCACGGGGAAGATGCCGTGGCGGGACGTGCTGGCGCGGAATCCGGCGAAGCGTTCCTCGATGGAACCGTAGAAGCTGAGGTAGCGGAGCCCGATGCCGATGCCGACCTCGAGGCCGATCGTTTCCGCGTTCCCGACGTCGACCAGGAGGGCGTTGGCGTCGAAGCCGGCGAAACGGACGAAGACCTCGGCCTCGATGTCGTCGCCGACCGTGAAGGTCAGGCCCTTGTAGCGAATGGTCTCCTCGAGGCGGACGTCCTCCTCGAAGCGGACCTGCGTGTAGGAGGCGCGGAGGAGCACCTTCCAGAGCTTCGCGTGCAGGACTCCCTCGATGAGCGGGTCGGTCGGGCGGTCGAATCCGAGGTTGTCGTCGAAGTCCACGCCGGTGCCGCGAATCGACCGCGTGTCGGCGTCGATTTCGCCGGAGATTTCCCCGAACCAGTACCGGCCCTGCAGGTCGATCGTGTACTCGTCGATCGGCGGGCCTTTCGGGTCGAGCAGGCCGGCGTGGGCCGGCGACGGCAGGAGCGAAAGGACGAGCAGGGCGAACGGGATGGCGAAACGCATCGGGCCTCCTTGGTCTCTGTCTCCGGATCCAACCCCCCTCACCAGCGGAGCTTCTCCGCGAAGTACTGCGGCATTTCCTTGATCGCCACGCGCTCCTGCGTCATCGAGTCGCGCTCGCGGACCGTCGCGGTCCCGTTCTCGAGCGTGTCGAAATCGATCGTCACGCAGTAGGGCGTCCCGATCTCGTCCTGACGGCGATACAGCTTCCCGATCGCCCCCGTGTCGTCATACCACACCGTGTGGTCGCGGCGAAGCGTCTCCGCGAGCCCCTTGGCCGTGTCCACGATCCGCTGCTCGTTCTTCTTCAGCGGCAGGATCGCGATCTTCACCGGCGCGAGCGCCGGGTGGAAATGCAGCACCGTACGCGTCTCGTCCTTCACCGGCTGCTCCTCGTAGGCGTCGATGAGGAACGCGAGCGTCCCGCGGTCGGCGCCGGCGGACGGCTCGATGACGTACGGGACGATGTGCGTCTTCGTGTCCTCTTCGAAGTACGTCAGCGTCTTCCCGCTGTGCTGCGCGTGCTGCTTGAGGTCGTAATCCGTCCGGTTCGCGATCCCCTCGAGCTCGCTGAATCCCATCGGGAAGTTGTATTCGATGTCGAAGCACCCCTTGGCGTAGAAGGCCAGCTCGTTCTTCTCGTGGGCGCGGAGACGGAGGTTCTCCTTCTTCATCCCGTACTTCGAGTACCACGCCAGCCGCGTGTCTACCCACTCCTTGTGCGCCGCCTCGTCCGCCCCCGGCTTCACGAAGTACTCGATCTCCATCTGCTCGAACTCGCGCGTCCGGAACGTGAAATTCCCCGGCGTGATCTCGTTGCGGAACGCCTTCCCGATCTGCCCGATCCCGAACGGCAGCTTCTTGCGCATCGTCTGCTGCACGTTCTCGAAGTTCACGAAGATCCCCTGCGCCGTCTCGGGCCGCATGTAGACGACCGCGCTCGAGTCCTCCACCGGCCCCATGAACGTCTTGAACATCAGGTTGAAGTTCCGCGGCTCCGTCAGCTCCCCGCCGCAGCTCGGGCACTTGTCCACCTTCTTGTCCGTCTTCGCATGCGTCGCAGCGTCCGGCCTCGCGGAAGGGAGGTGGTCCGCCCGGAAGCGCTTCTTGCACTGCTTGCAGTCCACCATCGGGTCGCTGAAATTGTCCACGTGCCCCGACGCCTACCACACCCGCGGAGTCATCAGGATGCTCGCGTCCAGCCCCACCATGTCCGGCCGCCGCTGCACCATGTCCCGCCACCACGCCGCCTTCACGTTCCGCTTCAGCTCCGCCCCCAGCGGCCCGTAGTCCCAGCACGACTCCTGGCCCCCGTAGATCTCGGAGCTCTGGAAGATGAACCCGCGCCGCTTGCACAGGTTGACGATCTTGTCCATCTCGATGGGCATGAGGTCCTCTTGATCGCGTGAAGCCGTCGGAAGTTCGAAGCGATGGGAAGGGTAGAAGGGCGCGTGTATCCTTGCAAGCACGCCATGACTCCCGCAGCCGCCGAATTGCTGGCCGACCTCGAGGCCGCGGAATGGTTCCGCAGCGCGGGGACGAAGACCGGACTCTCCGACGAACGCGCGCTCTTTCTCGCGAACTGGCCGGACGCGTTCGAGGCCTGCCGTGCCGCGTCGTGGGAGGAGATCTGCCGGGTGACGGGGCAGCTCCTGTTCCAGCGAGTCGCGGAGGTGAACCCGGAGGAGGCGGCGGAGTGGCAGGACGCCGTGGCCGAGATGTTTCCCCACACCGCGGACCTCGTGCCGCGCAAGGCCGTGAAGATCCTCCGCGAGTTCACGCCGACGCCGGTCTTCGTCTCGACGCTCTCCTGGACGGTGCAGCACGCGCTCCTGGAGGCGGAGTTCCTCGGGCGCGAGACTCCCGGCTGGTACGGCAACCTCGCCGCCTGGATCGTCGACGGCCACTTCCCCTGCGGGTGGAGCGGCGCGTGGCCAAGGGGCGGGAGGCTGATCGTGCTCTAGCGGACCGGGGCGGGCGCCGCCGGATCGCGGTGGGTCTCAGGACCGGTGAACTCGTCGGGCGGCAGGCCTGCCGGTGCGCAGCTCTCGCGCATCGCGCGTGTTTCGACCTCGACGCGGTTCGCGTCGCCCGACGCGACGAGCAGGCTCAGACCCTTGCTCCACGGGGCGCGCGCTTCCCCGGCTCGGCCCGTCTGGAGGAGAAGCCGTGCGAAGCCGCAGCGGTGTATGCCCTCGAACCGGCGTTCGCCGGTTTCCACGAGGATGGGGAAGGCCTCGAGGTACGCACGCTCCGCCTCGGAGAACCGGCCGGTCGCGGCCCAGAGGTCGGCCAGGGCCGCCCGCGTGATGCCCTCGGAGCCGCGGTTTCCCTGCTCGACGTGGATGACGAGCGCGTCGTTGAGCGCCTGCTCCGCCTTTCCGAGTTCACCGGCGAGCCGGAAGGCGCTTGCCGCATTGCCCAGGGCCATTCCCTCGAAGCGCCGATTGCCCGTCCGTCGGCCGAGCGATGCGGCTTCGTTGTTCGCCTGCCTGGCCTCCTCCGCGCGGCCGAGGTGGAGGAGCGCAAGGGAGAGATTTCCCATGGAGATTCCCAGGCTGCGATCGTCCCCCAGCGAGCGGAACAACCGGCTCGCCTCCTGCGAGACGCGCCGGGCGTCGTCGTCCCGTCCCGTGGAGAGGTACACCGCGCCGAGATTCGCGAGCGCGGCCGCTTCCGCCTTCCGTTCGCCGGCCTCTCGGGCGAGCCGAAGCGATTCCTCCAGGAGCTGCTCGGCCTCGCGGACGCGTCCGGTCTTTCGGAAGATGATGGCGAGATTCCCGAGGGTGACGCACGTTTCGCCCGTCGTGCCTGCGCCGCGCTGGAGGTCGAGGCACTCGCGGAAGCCCTCTTCGGCCGGCCCGACCCGCCCGGCGCCCGCCTCGTGGATCGCGAGACTTCTGATCGCGAGGGCCAGCAGGCGTCCGGGGCACTCGGCGCGCTGGAGGGCGAGGGCTTCCCGGAGCAGGGGCTCCGCGGTCCACGGCAACCCGCCTTCCGACGCGGCGGCGGCGGCGCGCCGGAGAGCCTCGCCCCGCTCCGGCCGGTCCAGCAGTCCGGCGAGCTGGCGCCACGCTTCGATGCAGGCCGCGGTCTGGAAGTGCCGCCCGGCGTGTTCCGCCGCGCGGCGCAGGTAGCAGCGCAGGACGGCCTGCATGGCGGGGTCGACGGCGCCCGCCGCTCGCGCGTGGGCTGCCAGCTCGGCCGCAAAAGCGTCCGAGGGGTGAGGCGGCGCGTCCGGCTTCTCCGCCGCGAGAGATGGCGGCTCGGGCGGGCGCCCGCCGCAGATCCGTTCGATCGCCGCCAGGGCCCGGGCATGAAGCCCTGCACGCTCGCCGGGAAGCTGGAGCTGGTAGGCGGCCTCGCGCAGCAAGGCGTGCCGAAACAGGTACGCGGACTCCGAGTTCACCGGATCAGGCTCTCCCCGGTCCGCTCCCTGCCCGCGCCCGCTCAATGGCCTTCCTGCTTGATCTTCCGCAGCCCGTCCTTTGCCCCGGCGTGGTCCGGCTGCAGCTTCAGCACCGCCTCGAACGCGTCCTTCGCCGCCTTGTAGTTGTTCCGCGCGTGCTCCACGTTCCCGAGGTTGAACCACGCGGGAACGCATTTCGGGTCGATTTCGATCGCGGTCTTGAACGCCTTCACCGCCTCCTCGTACGCCGCCGTCTGCGACCTCACCGCGCCGAGGTTGATCCACGCGTCCACGAAGTCCGGCCAGATCTCCAGCGCCTTCTCGAAGGCGGCGAGCGCGTCGGGGAAGCGGTTGGCCTTGAAGAGGGTGGTGCCGAGGTC
>JADLHC010000224.1 GCA_020849035.1 Planctomycetia bacterium | reverse complement strand
TGCGCTCCAGCAGCTCGAGGTCGAACGCCATCGCGCCGCCTTCGGGCCAGGCGCACGCCCGCACCCAGGGCCCCGCGGGGCGGACCTCGGCGAACGTCGCCGTGCCCTCGGCGGCCTGCCACTCGCCTTCGACGGTCCAGTCGGCGAGATCCTGGGACGACTGGAGCTGGATGCCGAGCACGCTCCGGCGGCCGACGACACGGGACGCGACTCGGATGGGGCCCGAGCCGGAGCGACGGAGCGGACGGGAGTACGCGCGTCCGAGGGGCGGCGGGTTCTGAAACTGCAGGCGGGTGCGGTTCATCAGTAGACGATCCCTGTGCCGGGGTCGATGTGTCCGACTTTCACGCGCATGTCCACAGCAAACGTCCTGCCCGCTTCGCGCGCCTTCTTGCAGAAGTACAGGTCCTGGGTCATCGCCATCGCGCCGCCCTGCTCGGGGAACCAACCGGCCACCGTCACGAACCATGGCGGCGGGAGCCGGCGGAACAGGTCCGTCCGCCAGAGGGTGCAGCCCATGGCGACGCCGTTGCACTCGACGATGTGGCCGCACTGGAGGGCCTCGACGACGTTCCTGGGGCGGAACTCCATGACGCCCGTCCGGCGGAACTCCTCCGGGTCGCCGTAGCACTGCGGCATGTTCAGGTCGCCCTTGGTGAAGTACGGCCGCCGACGGCGTCAAACTTTCCGAGCTCGATCGCCCGCAACAGCCGGACGTGCCCTTCGGGGGGCAGGCGGGGAGACTGATCGGAGCCACGCCTCGAGTCCTTGACTGATCTGGGCTCAAGAGACCACTCGGCCACCACGCTCTTCCTGCGACTCTATCGCGGTTCAATCCTGAGCGCGGAAACATGCGTGCGGCTCTGCCTGTCAAGGTCAGGTCGCTGATCCTCCAGTTCCGCCCGCATGCGATCGACGGCAAGACAAAGTGCCTGCATCGATGTCGCGCCGTAGGTGCACCAAACTGATTTCCGGCCGGCTCCAAGGCGGAAGGTGCACACCCAGGATCGACTTCCCTTCGTATCGTCAGGCTGCGGCAAGGAGATCCTCGCGGTCACCGCAGTAGGACTCCTTCGCAAAGTCCGTCGATACTGAAGCCGAAGCGATGCGATATCTCCCCTCTGCGTCCGGCCGCGGCCTGCGAGAACTTCAGTTCCCGACTTCGCCTTTCCCATCTGGTCCTCCGAATTGCGAATGCGGATTGTGACAAGGATCGGGGTTTACAAGAGCCATCCTATCCTGCTCGGCCGTTGAGCGGTAGAACTCTCCTCCGTATTATTGGACAATCGAGAGCCCGGATTTGGCTGGAAGCGGGTCGGCACGCCTAATGGAGTTGTCGCCCGGCCCGGTTGGGGTACGGTGCTCTTGGCGCCCTGCTTCGGGGCTGAGACGGGGCGTCGAGAGGGAGCTGCCATTCCGCCTGGCTCAGCGGCTCGAAGAACTAGCGTTGGGATCGTCGCATGGGAACGGAATCAGTCTAAACAGAAACTCTCGGGACGACTATTTACGTGTCGGACTCGATTTAACGCTCATTGACCGGAGCTCTTGAAGTGGAATAGCAGTGCAGCTGCGGCCGCAGGCGGAACCAACGCTATCACGGTAGCCCCCCCGACAGTTACACCGACGGGCAATAGCAAGACTCCGCCAACGATGAGGGCGGCACCCAAGACCGCGACGACGATCGTCGGGCCCACAGGCAGAGTTACTGGATCCTTGACGAGCGCCGTGGTTGGATCTTTGCCCACGTCTTTCTGCGTTTCAGCCACCCAGAGGGCAAACTCCTCGAGGACAGTGAAACTATCGCCGAGGTCTTTCAAGAATCCTGAAGCGAATGATGCGTCTGCATTCTCTCCTTCCGCGAACTTGGCGCGTTGCTTGCATCTTCGTTTGCAAAAGTCCTCCGCGTCGTATAGGGCCTTCCAGCATCTCGCCTCTTGTTCCTTCGTGAGTTTCGGATTCCTGCAAATATCTTCCTTCTCCTCTCGGAGATCTTCACAGACTTTCTTGCATGATTTCAGGAATCGCTCAATCGCCTCATCCAGGCTTTCTCCCATCCAAAACAACCCGCGACCACCAGAGACATCGCTAACACCTCCCGGGGAGACACCACCCATTTCCGACCCACTGTCGATTGGCGGAATGAAGATTTCTCCAATGCCGGTTGCCGAACCGCCCAAGACAACGAACTGCCCTGACAGCCCGCCCGGCAACAGCGGCCCGCCCTTGTCGCCAGAGAGCGCAATCAATTTCGATGCCCCAATCGGCGAATGTTCCTGCAGCACCTGCCTGGAGCTAGCGTCCCTTGCGGCCATTCGTAGGTTCAACTGCTGCTGCGGCTGCGCGTGCATGCGATCACGATGGATCACAGCGGGTGATGCTGGAAGTCTGAAGATCGCCATGGCGGGATCCTCGGAAGGCGGACCAGGCACATCTGTTGGAGGAGCCTTCGGTGCACCCATTGCGGCGGCAAGTGCCGCCAGCGCTTCGCCAGGCAGGTGGACGCTTCCAGTACCGCCAACCCGTGTGAGAGGGTCGATTAGGGGATAAACTAGACCGCCAGCGAAAGGCATGTTTTTCTCCTTGTTTCGGTCGCTACGCCTTCCTCATCCTCACGACCCAATCTGCGACGGTGTTCCAGAGCGTGTTGAACCTGACCGCCTGGACCTCCGGTGCGCGGACACCTTCCTCCATCGAAACCTGCCCGTCGACCGCGGGGATGCCGTCCCCCACCGGCGCAACGAATCTGCACTTCACGCCAAAGTGGTCGAGCTTGTTCGCGGTGCGCCAGCCCGCGTGCAAGTACAGGAATGTCTCGCTCGGAATGAACCTCCGGTGCGTCGGATCTTGGAACGCCCTGTTGGACCTGAGGGCCGGCAGGACGAGCGTGAAGAACCCTCCGGGCTTCAGGATGCGCCAGCACTCGTCGAAGAAGGCGAAGAAGAGGTCCTTGTCCTCGGGGCTGGTCGGCACGTGGACGTACTCGCCCTTGGGTGTCACGTAGCACATGGGGATGTGTTCGACGAAGTGGGAGCAGAAGAGCTCGTCGACGGAGTTGTCCGCC
>JADLHC010000223.1 GCA_020849035.1 Planctomycetia bacterium | reverse complement strand
CGAGCTCCTTCTGCTGCTCCGCGTTCGCCGAGCAGCCGAGCATGAACGTCAGCCACATCACCCGGTAGCTGTGCATCCACGACAGGTCGTCCTTCAGGTCCATCTGCTTCGCCGCCTGCACGTAGAACAGCGCGTCCGTCTGGTCCTTCACGCTGATCTGCGTGATCTTCAGCGGGTAGATGCAGGCGTCCGAGGCGAAGGTGAAGCGCGTCGGCGTGACCTCGCCCGTGTACTCGCCCTTCGGCCCCTTCTTCATCTGCTTCGGGTCGATCTTCATCACCGTGAAGAACCACTTCTTCGCGATGTAGAAGTCGAGCGTCTTCTCGTCGCCCGAGTAGGAGTACTGGTTTTCCTTGAGCCAGCTGAAGAGCGCGCTCGCCTCGTCCGCGACGATGATCTTGTAGTCGAGCGAGCCGACGACGCCGGCTTCAAGGACGCGCACGCCGCCCTTCTCGTCCCTGGCGGGGCTCCCGGGCGCGCCCTCGGAGGTCTTGCGCACCTCCTCGAGCCGCCCCCACCCGTACAGCGGTTCGGGAAGAGGCATCAGGATCGTGTAGATCGCGAGGTCCTTGAAGAAGTCCCGCGGCATCTCGTCGAGCTTCGGCCGCGACGGCGTCGGGATCACCATGCCGAAGTCCACCGCGTTTCCTTCGAACTTCGGCTGCACGGTGAAGGACTCCGACTTCCGCTCCTCGTCCCAGGTGATGAATGCCTTCTGCCCGGGCTGGTTGATGTCCTTGTCCTGCGCGGCGAAATAGCAGCACGCGGCGTCGGTGGGGGCGGGGAAGAGCGAGGGAAGGGCGGGAACGGCGGCGGCGAGGGCGAGTCCGGCTCCGGCGATCCAGCGGCCTGCGTGGCGCATTCGGGCTCCTCGAGAGTGGACGCAGTTCGGGCGCGCATCTTAGACGGCGGCGCTTGCCGGGAGTTCACGGAATTTGAACCTCCATGTCCGGAATGAGGCGCGGGTGGCGGAAAACGACGCAGCGGGAAAGCCGGCCCCAAGGGAGGATCGCGTATGATGTCCCCGTGCCACAGGACCCCACCGACGGGATCCGGGAGGCCCTTCGAATATCTCCCGACAATGTCCCTCTTCGCCGTCTCCTCGCGGAGACGCTGATGTCCGCCGGCCGCGCCGCGGAGGCGGAGGCGGAATACCGGGAGGCGCTGAAGCGCGCCCCCGAGGACGCGGGGCTGAAGCTGGGGCTCGCTTCGGCGTTCGACCGGCAGGGGAAGGCGTCCGCGGCGCTGGTGATCGTGGAGGACCTGGTCAAGCGGCGGGACACGCCGGCGGCCGCGTACCTGCTGCACGCGCGACTGCTCCTGAAAGGCGGGGACGCGGAGCGGGCGGTGCGCGCGTACCGGAGCGCGGTGGACGCGGACCCCGAGGCGGCCGATCCCGCGCTGGCGATGCAGCTCGGAATCGGTGCCGGGGCCGGCGCGGAGGTGTCGGAAGGAAGGGTTCGCGGGCGCAGCGGCGGGGAAGAGGACGGAGAGGGCGGGGACTCGCCTGAGATCGAGCGGCCGAAGATCGCGTTCAAGGACGTCGGCGGCATGGAGGGGCTCAAGGAGGAGATCCGCCTCAAGATCATTCACCCGCTCGCCCACCCCGAGATCTACCGTGCGTACGGCAAGTCCCTCGGCGGTGGAATCCTCATGTACGGCCCCCCGGGATGCGGCAAGACCCACCTCGCGCGCGCCACCGCCGGCGAGGTCAAAGCCGGCTTCCTCGCCGTCGGCATCCACGACGTCCTCGACATGTGGATCGGCTCCAGCGAAAAGAACCTGCACGCGATCTTCGACAACGCCCGCGCGCACCGCCCCTGCGTCCTCTTCTTCGACGAGGTAGACGCCCTCGGCGCCAGCCGCACCGACATGCGCCAGGCCTCCGGCCGCCACATCATCAACCAGTTCCTCTCCGAGCTCGACGGAGCGACCGCTTCCAACGACGGCGTCCTCGTCCTCGCCGCCACCAACGCCCCGTGGCACCTCGACTCCGCCTTCCGCCGCCCCGGCCGCTTCGACCGGATCCTCTTCGTGCCCCCTCCAGACGCCGCGGCCCGCTCCTCCATCCTCGGCATCCTCTGCGCGGGCAAGCCGCAGGCCGGGCTCGACACGGCGGCGGTGGCCGCGAAGACCGACGGGTTCTCGGGCGCGGATCTCAAGGCGGTGGTGGACGTCGCGGTGGAACGGAAGCTCACGGAGGCGATGAAGCGCGGGGCGCCGCAGCCCCTGGCGACGCGCGACCTGCTGGACGCCGCGAAGTCGGTGAAGCCGAGCACGAAGGAGTGGTTCTCGACGGCGCGCAACTACGCGCTCTATTCGAACCAGGGCGGGATCTACGACGACATCCTGAAGTACCTGAAACTTTAGCGGGGCAGGCCGAACCGACGATGTCCGATCCCTTTCTGCGCGGCCAGCTCCTGGTTTCCCAGGGCCGGTTCGACCTGGCCGAGAGCGAGTTCCGCGGGGCGCTGGCGCGGGATCCCGGGAACGCCCTGGCGCACGCCTTCCTGTCGCTCTGCCTCTCGCACCGGGACGACAAGGAGGGCGCGATCTCGGAGGCGCGGGTGGCGGTCGGGATCGCCCCCGACCTGCCTTTTGCGCACCAGGCCCTCGGCCGCGCCCTCCTGGAAGCGGACCGGTACGAAGAAGCCGCCGCGGCCGCGGGCGAGTCCCTTCGCCTCGACCCGCGCGACGAGAACGCCTGGGCGCTGCTCGGGGGCGTTCGCATCGAACAGCGGCGCTGGGCCGCGGCCCTGGAGGCCGCGGACGCCGGGCTGGCCATCGACCCGGAGGACGCGTCCTGCGCCAACGTCCGCGCCCTGGCGCTGGTGCAGCTCGGCCGGCGCGCGGAGGCCGCCGCGACCATGCAGGGCGCCCTTGCGCGCGACCCGGAAAGCGCCGTCACCCACGCCAACCAGGGGTGGGCCTACCTGCACGAAGGCCGGTCGCGGGAGGCCTTGGAGCACTTCCGCGAGTCCCTTCGACTCAACCCCGACTCGGAGTGGGCCAGGGCCGGGATCGTCGAGGCGATGAAGGCCCGGTGGTGGCCCTACCGCCTGCTGCTCCGATACTTCCTCTGGGCGGGCCGGATGGATTCGCGGTGGCGCATCGGCCTGTTCGTCGGGCTCTGGATCGGAGTCCAGTTCCTGTCCCGGGTCCGGTCGGCGAGTCCCGAGGTCCAGTCCGCCGCCGGCGCCGCCGTCACCGCCTGGGTCGTGTTCGCGATCTCCACCTGGTTCGCGTCGCCGCTCTTCAACCTCGTCCTCCGGCTCAACCGGTTCGGCCGCCATGCGCTTTCCGCGGAACAGACCCGGGAAGCGAACTGGGTGGGGATCGTGGCGGGTGCGGCCGTCGTGTGCGCCGTCGCCCGGTATGCCTCCGGCGAGGCCGTGCTGACCGCCGCCGCCATCGCCGTCGGCGGGCTCCTCTTCCCGCTCGTCTCGTTCTTCCGGTGCCCCGCGGGCTGGGCGCGTGTCGTTCTCGGCGGCTGGCTCGCCCTGATGTCGCTCGCGGCGGCCGTCGTGTGCGCCGGCGTCGCCGCGGCCCTGACCGGCAGCCGCGACCACCGGCTGCTGGACGTCCTCGCCGGCCTCATCTTCGTGCCCTACGTCTGGGCGGCGGTGCTGACGACCTGGATCGGGCCGATCGTGACGGCCCTGGGGAACCGACGGCGCTGAAGGCGGGAGGGGAGCGCCGGCCCGCGCGGCGGATTCCTCTGGCCGCCGTGCGGCTTCCGGCGACAATCCGTCCATGAGCGACATCGTGATCCTGAGCGCGGTGCGGACGCCGATCGGGAAGTTCGGCGGGACGCTGAAAGGGCTGTCGGCTGCGGACCTGGGGGTCGTTGCGGCGAAAGGGGCCCTGGCGGCGGCGGGCGTGAAGCCGGAGCAGGTGCAGGACGTGCTGTTCGGCAACGGCCGGCAGGCGGGCGGCGGGCCGAACGTGGCGCGCCAGATCAGCGTGCGCGCCGGCATTCCCGTGACCGTGCCCGCGATGACCATCAACCGCGCCTGCGGCAGCGGCCTGCAGGCGATCGTCGACATCGCGCGCCAGATCCGCTCCGGCGAAATCGAGATCGGCCTCGCGGGCGGCACCGAGTCGATGTCCCGCCTCCCGTTCTTCCTCACCGGCTTCCGCGACGGCTACCGCCTTGGCCACGCCGAGGTCGTCGACGGCATGTACAAGGACGGCTTCGTCTGCCCGCTCGCAAACATGGTCATGGGCGAGACCGCGGAGGTTCTCGCGGAGCAGTACGGCATCGGCCGACAGGAACAGGACGAGTACGCCGTCGAGACCCAGCGCCGCTGCGAGACCGCGCGCAAGGCGGGGAGGTTCAGCGACGAGATGGTTCCCGTTGAGCTCGAGTCCAAAGGAACGAAAACCCTCTTCGCCACCGACGAGCACGCCCGCGACGGCGCCACCCTCGAGGGCATGGCCAGGCTCCCCCCTGTCTTCAAGAAGGGCGGCTCCATCCACGCCGGCAACTCCAGCGGCATTACCGACGGCGCCGCCGCCGTCGTCGTCGCTTCGTCGGACGTCGCGAAACGCCTGGGCGCGAGGCCGCTGGCGCGCATCGACGCCTGGGACATCGCGGGCGTCGAGCCGCGGATCATGGGGATCGGCCCGGTTCCCGCAGTGCGCAACCTCGAAAAGAAGACAGGGACAAAGCTCGACGCCTACGACCTCGTCGAGCTCAACGAGGCCTTCGCTGCCCAGGTCCTCGCCTGCGACCGCGACCTCAGGTTCGACCGCGCCCGCCTCAACGTCAACGGCGGATCCATCGCCCTCGGCCACCCCATCGGCTGCACCGGCGCGCGGATCGTCGCAACGCTGCTGCACGAGATGAAGCGCCGCCAGGCGAAACGCGGACTCGCGACGCTCTGCATCAGCGGCGGCCAGGGGATGGCCGTGTCGTTCTCGGCGGTCTAGCGCCCGCCGCCGGGCCGCCCGAGGTACCATGGCAGGCTCCAGGCCCGAACCCCCTCCCTCTTGGACGGCCCGATGAAGACTCCCGCGATCCTGATGATCGTGCACGTCGCCGCCTACCTGCTCCTCTTCGTCGGCAAGCTGGTGCCAGGGTCGTTCTCGAACGCCATCGTCGCCGTCGGGCTGACCGTCGAGTTCCCCGGCTGGTTCCTCGGCTTCTACTTCCTCAAGTCCGCGCTGGCCGCGCTCGCGTTCACGTTCTTCTTCAACGCGTTCCTGTACTACGGCGGCGGCCTGCTGATCGACCTGGGGACCCGGACCCGCGCCCGCCGGGAATGAGCCCCGCCGTCCTCGCGTTCCATTTGACGGCCGCCCGCACCCGCCGTACGCTTCCCCGCCTTCTAACCGCCCTTCGGGGGAATTTCGGAGGAGTCATGAGAACGTTCGCCCTGCTCGCGCTGATGGCCGGCCTGGCTTGCGCCCAGCCGGTGTTCGAGGTCCCCGAGGCCGGCGGTTTCGACCGCGCCATGGCGACCCTCGGTTTCACCAACGACACCGACAAGCCGCTCGCCGTGGAGAAGGGTCTCTGCGACGGCCTGACCGTCGCCGACAAGGACGGCAAGGCGCTGGACATGGCCAAGTGCGACGACCTCGGCGCGTTCACGCTCGCGCCGGGCGAAACCGTCACACGCCGCTTCAACCTCGTCTCCTGCTTCCCCGGCCTCGGCACTCCCGGGACGTACACGGTGAGCTGGAAGCACTCCGCGTCGACGGGCGAAGCGCTCAAGGCGCAGATCGAGATCGTGGCGGAGTACGCCGAGATCCAGATCGAGGGCTGGGGCACCGTCTTCGTCCGGTTCTACGGCGACGTCGCCCCCAAGACCGTCGCGAACTTCAAGAAGCTCGCCACCGAGGGGTTCTTCAACAACCTCACGTTCCACCGAATCATCCCGCGCGTCATGATGCAGGGCGGCTGCCCGCGCGGCGACGGCACCGGGGACCCCGGGTACAAGTTCGACGACGAGAAGGTGGGAATCAAGCTGACCCCGGGCGTGCTGGCGATGGCGAACAGCGGCCCGAACACCAACGGCAGCCAGT
>JADLHC010000222.1 GCA_020849035.1 Planctomycetia bacterium | reverse complement strand
GGTCGCCCCCCACCCCGCCCCACAGCACCTCCCCCGCGTTCACGCCGATCCGCAGCTTCAGCGCGAGACCGCGCTCGGCATTGAACGCCGCGATCTCCCGCTGCATCGCCAGCGCCGCCCGCACCGCGCGCAGCGCGTCGTCCCCGTGCGCCACCGGCGCCCCGAACACCGCCATCACCGCGTCCCCGATGAACTTGTCGATCGTCCCCCCGCGCGCCTCGATCTCCCGCCGGAACCGCGCGAACAGCGCGTCCACCAGGTCCCGCACGTCCTCCGGGTCCATCGTCTCCGAGAGCGACGTGAACCCGCTCAGGTCGGAAAAGAGGATCGCGACGGTGCGGCGCTCGGCGAAGGGCATGCGCGCGATGATACCGGGGGCGCGGTCAGATCGACTTGCGCACGACGGAGGGCCCCGGGAGCTCCCGGAAACCCGCGTCGCGGAAGAGCTGAAGGGGCCCCGTCCAGACTTCCCCGTCGGGATGCGCGCCCGCGTTCGGGTACGCCTCCACCTCCTTCACCCCGAGGCGCTGCAGGTGCTCCAGCGACACCGCCAGCAGCACCCGCGCGTAACCCTGCCGGCGCTTCCCCGGCACCACCAGGAAGCAGTTGATGCACCAGAGGTCCGGAGGCCCCTCGGGCGGACGGCGCAGCGCGAGCAGCTTCGGGAACCGCTCCCGGGGGCCGAACTGGCACCAGCCCACGGGTTCCTGGTCCTCGTACAGCAGCATGCCCGTGTCGCCCGCGGCCCCGATCCTGGCCTCCTTCGCCGCGCGAAGGGCGGCCTTGTCCGCGCTTCCCCAGTCCTCGTTGGAACCCTCGAAATGCCAGTACATGCACCAGCAGCCGCCGCAGTCGGAGCGGTCGTGGAGGCGGAAGAAGTCGCCGGCAAACTCCGGCTGGAGCGGCCGGGCCCAGAGGTGGGGGTCGGGCACGCGCACAGTCTAACGCCGCGGACGAAGCGAACGGGGGCGCGGCTCTCGGCCGCGCCCCCGGAAGACCTGGATCTCCTCGCTCCGCTAGATCATCCGCGGACGCTTCTCCGGCTTCTTCTCCCCTCCTCCTTCACCGCGCGCCTTCTTCATCATCGCCCGCAGCTCGTCCAGCTCCGCCCCGAGCGTCTGGGCCACCTCGCGCCGGCCGTTCTTCTGCGCCTCCTGAAGCTGCTCCTCGACCTCGGCGATCCGCCGCTGGATCTTCGCGACGGCCTCCGCCCTCCGGCGCTCCACGTTGTCCTTCGCGTCGCCGGACAGCTCCGCCATCAGCCGCTCGATCGCCTGCCGCAACTCCCGGGCATGCTCCCGGTTCCCGCCGTCCTCGGCCCGCTTCAGCTCCGCCCGCAGCGCCTCGACCTTCTCCTTCATCGCCGCACGGCGCTCGTCGGGTCCGCGCTCGCCGGCGGGCGGCCGCTTCTCGCCCTCACGCTGGCGCTGCAGCTCCTGCATCGCGTTCTTGAGGCGCTCCAGGCCGTTCCGAAGCTCCTCGGCGCGACCGCGGTCGCCTTTCTCGTCGGCGTCGCGAAGCGCTCTGTGAAGTTCCTCGGCCTTGGCGCGGAGTTCGTCGGCGCGGCGTTCGAAGGCGGGGCGGTCGGCGCCGGGGCCCTGCATGCCGTCGGGGCGGCGCGGCTCGGGGGCAGGTCCGCCCGGCCGGGGGCCGCCTTCCTTCGCGCGGCGCTGCATTTGCTCGAGGTGCTCCATCTCGAGGCGGACGGACTCGAGCTGGAACTTGAGGTTCTGCATCTGGTGTTCGATCTCGCGGGCCTTCATGCGGAGACGGAATTTCTGCTCCTCGATCTGCTCCGGTCCGCCGGGGCCCAGCTGAGGGCCGCCGTCGCGCCCCGGCCCGCCCGGCCCCATCCGCGGCCCGCCATCGCGTCCCGGCCCGCCGTCACGCCCCGGCCCACCCGGCCCCATCCGCGGCCCGCCGTCACGGCCCGGACCACGCCCTTTTCCCGCGAACCGCTCCCACCCCGGCCCCCGCGCCAAAACCGGCGCCGGCCCACCCATCTCCCACGTCAGTTCACGATCCATCTCCTCGATGCGAGCCCGAAGCTCGTCCATCCCGGGATCCCCGGACCGCGGCTCGTCCGCCACGGCGGACAGGGGCAGAAGCGATGCGGTCGACAGGATGGCGGAGTGGAGCCAGCGCATGACGATGTCCTCCCACGGTTTCAGGTGTTGAGGAGATAACGGTCGAGCGGGCCGGAAATTGTGGCTCGAGGAAGATTCCGGCGGCGCTTCAGTGAACCGGCGCGACGTCCATCACGAACTTCTTCTCCGCCGCCTGCGCATCCTTCTTCGCCAGCTCCGCGTCCGGCACGATCACGAGAGTGATCTTCACGATCAGGGGAAGGGTCTTCTTCTGGGCGTCCTGGTCGCCCCACGTGTTCAGCCATTCCTTCCCGTCCCAGTACTCCAGCTTCAGCGACTTCACCCGGCGGTACATCTCCTGAAGCGAGCCGCCGCTGGCGGGCTTGTCGTCGACGTACGGGTCCTCGCGGCGCACGAGCACCTGCACCGAGCTGTCCTCGGTGTTGGCGCGCAGGTAGTAGCCGACCTCGCAGAAGTCCGCGACGCGGCGGGTGACCGGGTCCCAGACGTCCCGGGAGCAGATGAAGTTGAGCTCGTCCGCCTCGCCGGCGCCGAGCGTGTTGTCCTTCCCCGTGAAGTACGCGGGGTTCTCAGGCGCCGCCTCCCCCTCCGCGGGCGGCGGCTGGTCGGGCACCGGCGGCACGAACGCCGCCGCGATGTCGTCCGACAGCATCTTCAGCAGCACGGGGCCGGCCTCGTCCATCTCCGCATTGTGCTCGAGCTTCGTCCGCGCCTGCAGGGTCGAGACGAGGACGCCGTAGATGATCCCGATCATCACCGCCGTGATCGTCACCGTGAGGAGCACCTCGAGCAGGGTGAAACCGCCGGAGCGCGGAAATCGGCTCATCGGCCGCCTCCTCCCCCGCCCCCTCCGCCCTCCGGCGCCGCCTCGGCCTCCTTCAGCAGCCGGTACCACTGCGCCTGCGACACCCGGCTCGTCCCGTCCGGCAGCTGCTGCGTCACTCTCAGCGTGATCTTCCACATCTCCCGGGGATGGTCCTCGTCCACCTTCTCGATCGCGGCCATCTCCACCTTCTCCGTCACCCGCTCCCACGACGCCGACGGATCGTCCTCGAACTGCCCCGACTCATTCCCCTCCTTCACGTCGTCGATCTTCACTTCCTCGTACTCCCCCGCCTTCTGCTGGAGCAGGGACCAGCTGGACCGCAGCGCCTTCGCCTGCGTCACGTGCTCGATGGCGCGGGTCCGCATGTAGAGGAGCGCGAACACGGTCGTCGCCGTGATCGCCAGCGCGAGCATGACCTCGAGCAGCGTGAAGCCGGCGTCGCGGCGCGGGAGCCTCATTCCTGCGCTTCTTCGAGGGGCAGCGCGTCCACGTGCCCCTCCTTCAACTCGACGAATCCCGTCACGGGGCTCGCCGCGATTGTGAACTTCGAGTTGTCCTCCTCGCCCGTGATCCAGATCGTGTGGGCGCGCACCGACCCGTACGGCGTGCACTCGACCGTCACGGGGTCCGTCCCCGGCGCCTGCTCCGCGCTCCAGGCGATCTTCTCGAACTTCACGCCTTCAGGAAGCTTGCGCTCCATCGTCCGCACCCACTTGTATTCCGCGTCGCGGAACGCGTTCTCGGTGGTGTCGGCAGGCTCCTCCTCGTCGCCGGCCTGCGGCACCTTCTCGGGCGCGAGGATCCAGTACGTCCGTTCCTTCACGCTGTACTGGATGTAGTGCGGCATTCCCGTGCTCATCGCGGAGGCGCGGGCGAGCCGCAGCTCGGAGGCGATCTCGCGGACGCAGGAACGGACGCGGTAGCGCGGCAGGAGACCGTCGATGCGCCCGACCGTCACGAAGAGGAGCACGCCCATGATCACGAGGACCACGGACAGCTCGATCAGCGTGTACCCGCCGCGGCGCGCGGCGGACCGGCGGAAGGCGCGCATCGCGGGGCCCTCAGAGGCCTACTTCTTCTGCGTGTCGTCGTCGAGCGTCCAGTAGCTCAGGTCGGCGTCGAACCCCTCGCCCCCCTGCTGGTTGTCCGCCCCGTACGCGATCACGTCGAACTCTTTCCCGTTGTCGGCCGGCTTCCGGAAGATGTACTCGTTCCCCCACGGGTCCTTCGGCACGCGGTCCAGGTACCCGCCCTCCGGCCAGTCCTTCGCATACGACGGCTTCGTGACCAGGTCCTCCATCGTGTCCGGGTAGCGGTTCTGCTCCATCTTGAACAGCTTCACCTGGTCGGCGATGTGCTTGATGTCGCCCTTCGCCCGGGTCACCCTCGCCTTGTCGGCGCGGGACACGAGCACCGGCGTCACCGCGGCGGCGAGCACCCCGATGATGACGAGCACGATCATGAGTTCCATCAGGGTGAAGCCGCCGTCGGCGCGGCGGGCGAGTCGGCGGTAACGGTTGAGCATGGCTCCTCCTGGGACGTCGGTTGGCCCGTCATTCTATGCCCGCGACCGGAAGCGGGCGTCTGGAGATTGAACGAGCGGCAGGCGGCGACGTTGGGCGGGAAGCGGAATTCGCGGGGCGCTCAGGGGATCCGCCCTCCGGCCACGTCGTCGCATCGGGCGGCCGGTCGCCCATTTCGGACACGCACACCGGCAGACGGCCCTGGCAGGCGCGGAATGCCCGCACCCGTTCTGCACTGAACTGAAGGTCCGGCAAGGCTCGACGCATCTTCGCCCGCTGAGTCTGTCGCCGTTGCAGGGAAGGGTCCGGTTCCCGATCACCACGAACGCCGCGATGGACAGCACGAGTCCGAGGCCCACCTGCCGGCAAATCAGGGCCTCCAGCCCGTCTCCGACACTCGCGAAGAGCTCTCGCATCGCGGTTCCGCCGCCACCAACCACCAACCCCGAACCACCAACCTACATGTTCGACAGGTCCAGGATCGGCAGCAACACGCTCATGACGATGAACCCCACGACGACCGCCATGACCACGATCATGATCGGCTCGATCAGGCTCGTGACCTTCTGCGTCGTCAGCTCGATCTCCTCGTCGTAGGACTGCGCGACCTTGCGGAGCATCTGCTCGAGCTGTCCGGACTCCTCGCCGATCGCCACCATGTAGCAGACCGTCGGCGGAAAGAGCTTCGACGCCTTCAAGGGCGCGCTGATGTCCGACCCCTCCATGACGCGCCCGCGGACCTTCGCCACCACCTCCGCCAGCACGACGTTGCCCATGATTTTCTCGGTGATCGAGAGCGCCTCCATCACGGGCAGCCCCGACTCGAGCAGCGTGGCAAGGGTAGAGGCGAAGCGGGAGATGGCGGCCTTGCGGAAGAGCTCGCCGAGGGCGGGGACGCGGAGAACGAAGCCGTCCCAGGCGCGGCGGCCGTTGGTGGAGTTGGTGAAGAGCTTGAAGGCGACCCAGGCGGCGGCGAGGAGGCCGAGGAGGACGGGCCAGTAGCCGCGGAGGACGTTGGTGATGGAGACGAGGATGACGGTCGGCAGGGGCATGGCGATCTTCTGCTTCTCGAGGACGTCGAGGATGCGCGGGACGACGACGCCGAGCAGGAACGTGACGACGCCGACGCCGACGACGCACATGACGAGGGGGTAGGTGAGGGCGGCCATGATCTTGCCGGCGAGGCGGTTCTGCTGGTGCATGTAGTCGGCGAGGCGGGTGAGGATCTGGTCGAGGGTGCCGGAGGCTTCGCCGGAGCGGACCATGTTGACGTAGAGGTCGCCGAAGTAGGCGGGGTGGTTGGCGAGGGCGTCGGCGAAGGTGGAGCCCTGGCCGATGCGCTCGCGGATGTCGCGCATGACGGCCTGGATCTTGTTGTTGGCGGACTGCTCGATGATGGCCTTCATGGCCTCGTTGAGCGGGGTGCCGGCGCCGAGGAGGGTGGCGAGCTGGCGTGTGACGAGGGCGATCTCGATGGGGCTTTTGCGCTGCGCGAACTTCGGCAGCAGGATCATGCGCTTCTTCTGGGCCTCGGCCTTTGCGCCCTGGACGACGGCCTCGAGCTGCGTGACGTGGAGGTTCTGCATCCGCAGTTTGGAGCGGGCTTCGCGCGGGGAATCGGCGTCGATGACGCCGTTGGCGGCGTCGCCGGATTCCTTGAAGGCCTTGTAGCTGAAGACCGGCATGTTGGTGGCTGGTGGTTAGGGGCTGGTGGTTAGTGGTTGGTCGTTGGTGGTTGGGTGGGCTTTCGACGGGGGGCAGAAAGGCGAGCCTCCCGGCCGCTGACGATGGGAACTGAAGCCTCCGCTGCTCGCGCCGTTTCCTGCCCACTGCCCACTGCCCACTGCCTCCTGCCCACCGCCTCCTGCCCGCTCTCGACGGCTACACCACGTCCATCTGCGTGACCCGGATGACTTCCTCGATCGTCGTCCGGCCCTCCAGCACCTTCAGCGCACCGTCCATGCGCAGCGTCCGGAGCCCCACCTTGACGGCGTCCTGCTTGATGAGCGTCGAGCTGACCTTCGATACGACCTGGTCGCGGATGTGGTCCGTGATGGGGAGGATCTCGTAGATGCCCGTCCGGTCGTGGTAGCCCGTCCCCAGGCAGCGGTCGCAGCCGCGGCCCTTCCACAGGCTCATCTTCGGGCAGCGCTCAGGGGTGAGGCCGATCGAGAACAGGTCCTCGGGGGTCACGGCCTGGGGCTCCTTGCAGCCGGGGCAGATCAGGCGGACGAGGCGCTGGGCGATGACTCCGAGAAGCGACGACGCGACGAGGTACGGCTCCACGCCCAGGTCGAGCAGGCGGGTGATGGCGCCCGCCGCGTCGTTCGTGTGGAGCGTGCTGAACACGAGGTGGCCGGTCAGCGACGACTGGATCGCGATGTCGGCGGTCTCGCCGTCGCGGATTTCGCCGACCATGATGATGTTCGGGTCCTGGCGGACGATCGACCTCAGCCCCGTCGCGAACGTCAGCCCCTTCTTCGGCGACACTTCGATCTGGCTGATCCCCTGGATGTGGTACTCGACCGGGTCCTCGATCGTGATGACGTTCTTGGCGGTCGAGTTGATCGTCTTGAGCGCGGCGTAGAGCGTCGTGGACTTCCCGGAACCCGTGGGGCCCGTCACGAGCATGACCCCGTGCGAGCACTTCACCAGCTTGTTCATCGTCCCGTACTGCATCTCGTCGAGCCCCAGCTCGCGCAGGTCCAGCAGGCGCGCGCTCTTGTCCAGCAGTCGCATGACGATCCGCTCGCCGTTCGACGTGGGCACGCTCGAGATACGCACGTCCACGTCGTTGTCGCCGACCTTGATCGTCGCGCGGCCGTCCTGCGGCAGCCGGCGCTCCGCGATGTCCATCTTCCCCATGATCTTGATGCGGCTGATGATCGCTTCCTGGATCTTCTTCGGCGGCGTCATCATGTCGTACAGGATGCCGTCGATCCGGTACCGGACCTGCAGCTTCTCCTCGTACGGCTGGATGTGGATGTCGCTGGCGCGCATCTTGAGCGCCTGGAACATCACCATGTTCACCAGCTTGATGATCGGGGCCTTGTTCGCCATGTCGAGAAGGTCGTGACCCTCCTCGAGCTCCCGCGCGATCCCCGCCATCTCGTCTTCTTCCAGGTCCTCCAGCATTTCGTCCACGACGTCCATCTTCTTCTGGTAGGCCTTGTTGATCAGGCTCGTGATCTCGCTCTTCGGCGCCAGCACCAGCGAGACCGTCTTCCCCGTCATCAGCGCCAGCTCGTCCAGCGGGTGGAAGTCGAACGGGTTGCACGTCGCCACGCGCACCGACCCGTTCTCCTCGCCCACCCCGACCAGGTTGTGGCTCCGCGCGAATTGAACCGGCACCGCCTCCACGAACGACGGCGGCACCTCCGCCTCCGTCAGTCGGTCCATCAGCGGCGCCGCCAGCGCCTTCGCGAACGCCTTCAGCATCTGCTTCTCGTTCAGGAACCCCCGCGTCAGCAGCACGCGGTCCAGCGGCTCCCTCGACTCGGCCGAAACGGCAAAGGCCTCGTCGATCTTCGTGTCGGCGAGGCCGCCGTCCTCCGAAAGCGCCTTCCTGAACCGCTCCAGCAGAAGCGTCATTTCTTCTTCCCCGAGCCCTTCTTGAACGGGCTCGTGAACTCGAACAGGTCCGCGGAGTGCGGCTCGAACTGACCCAGCATGTGCTTGCCGACCCAGCGCTTCGACAGGCGGAAGATCGCCTCCTGCTTGCGAAGCGTCAGGCGCTTGTAGTCGGTGAAGTCCGGGTCGCTGAGGATGATCGGCGTGATGAAGAGGTAGAGGGTGACCTTGGTGCCGTCCTTGACGGTGCGCTGGAAGAGGTTGCCGAGGAGGGGGATGTCCTGGAGGACGGGGATGCCGGTGATCGTCTCGCGCTGCTGGTCGCTGACGAGCCCTCCGATGACGACGGTGTACGTATTGGGGAGCGTGACCTTGGTGATGACGGAGCGGTTGGTGATCGGGGGCGGGACGGTCGCGTCGGCCGTCGGGCGCGCCTGGAACTGGGAGACGGTGAGGTCGACCTCGAGCTGGAGGTAGTTGTCGGCGGAGATGTGCGGCGTGATCTTGAGCGTGATGCCCGCCGAGGTCGTGCTGCCGCTGCCCGAAGTGACGACGCCGGTCGTCGTCGTGGTCGTGACGGTCGTGACGACTTCGGTCAGCGTCAGGGTCGCGGCCTCGTTGTCGTTCGTGGTGACCTGGGGAAGCGAAAGGACGTTGATCTTGCGCTTCTCGCTCATCGCGTGGAGCAGGACGGGGAGCTTCCCGGCGGCGCCGCGGATGAGGCCGGTGGTGAGGCCGGGGAGGGCGTCGTTGGGGACCTTGATGTCGGGGAGGTCGTCGCCGTCGGTATCGGTGAGGACGCCGAGGCCGAAGTTGGCGTTGGCGAAGCCGCGGGTGCGGCCGTCGGCCG
>JADLHC010000221.1 GCA_020849035.1 Planctomycetia bacterium | reverse complement strand
TCTATCTCGACAACAACGCGACGACGCGGCTGCGCCCCGAGGCGCTGGCGGCGATGACGCCGTACCTCACGGAGCTCTACGGCAATCCTTCGAGCCTGCACGTCTTCGGAAGCCAGGTCGCGGGGGCGCTGGCCCGGGCGCGCGAGCAGGTGGCGGCGCTGGTCGGCGCGCGGTCGCAGGACATCGTGTTCACGGGAAGCGGTACGGAGGGGAACAACACGGCGCTGCGCGGGTTCTGCGATGCGGCGCCGGCGAAAAGGCACGTCGTGACGAGCCCTGTGGAGCACCCGTGCGTCCGAGAGGTGTGCGAGTGGCTGAAGGCTCGCGGGTACGAGGTGACCGAGGTGCCGGTGGGCGGGGACGGGACGATGGACCCCGGGGCGTGGAAGGCCGCGCTGCGTCCCGACACGGCGGTCGCGACGGCGATGGCGGCGAACAACGAGACGGGCGTGATCTTCCCGTGGGCGGAGATGGCGGCGGCGTGCGCGGAGAAGGGGATTCCGTTCCACTGCGACGGCGTGCAGGCTGCGGGGAAGATCCCGGTGAGCGTGAAGGACACGGCGGTGAGCTCGATGACGCTCGCGGCGCACAAGTTCGGCGGGCCGAAGGGAGTCGGGGCGCTGTACGTGAGGCGGAACGCGCGGATGAAGCCGCTTCTGCTGGGGGGGCACCAGGAGAAGGGGCGGCGCGCCGGGACGGAGAACGTGGCGGGGATCGTGGGAATGGGCGCGGCGGCGGAGCTGGCGCTGCGCGACCTGCCGCTCGAGGAGTCGCAGGTGCGGCCGCTGCGGGACCGGCTGGAGGCGCTGGTGCTGGAGCGGGTGACGGGGGCCGTGCGGAACGGGCACCGCGACCTGCGCGTTCCGAACACGGCGAACATCGGGTTCCCGTACGTCGAGGGTGAGGCCGTGCTGCTCATCCTCTCGCAGTTCGGGGTGTGCGTATCGATCGGCAGCGCGTGCTCGAGCGGCTCGACGGAGCCGTCGCACGTGCTCAAGGCGATGCGCGTTCCCCAGTCGCACATCTTCGGGTCCCTCCGGTTCTCCCTCGGCCTCGACACGACGGCCGACGACGTGGACTACGCGGCGGCGAAGACCGCCGAGGCCGTGGAGAAGCTGCGCAAGGTGGCGGGAAAGGAGCCGGCGAAGCGATGAAGACGCGGATCGCGGTGGCGGCGCTGGTGGCGGCGGCGGGGTGCGCGGACCAGCACCTGCTGATCAACCACCACTTCCGCAAGGACGGATACGAGGTCAGCGGGATCCACGGCGTGTGGGTGTGGAACGAGGAGAAGAAGACGGCGACGCTGACGACGGGGGAGGGGTTCGAGCGGCGGGTCCTGGTGGACAGGGACGCGGACTTCGCGGTGGACGCGGTGACCTACCGGAACGACACGTACACCCGTGGGATGGACGGGGCGAAGGACCTGTTCTCGGACGCGGACTCGGACTTCGACACGGCGCGCCGCAGGTACGATATCGACGCGATGGACCGGGAGTGGCGGGAGATGCCGCCGGACGAGAAGGCCCGCCGCCAGGACTTCTACAAGTAGCGAGGGCCGCGCGCGCATGCCGACGCCCCTCGATGCGATCGGGTTTCCGACCCGCGGCCTGACGCCCGAGGCGCTCGCCGCGAGGCTGGCGGAATGGGTGCGGTGGCCGATCGAGCGCGGGGCGGCGCGGGAACTCGAAAGGGCCGGGCGGCGTCTGCGCGTCCACACGCTCGACTGCGGCGGCGGCGCGCGGCTGGTGACGGTGGTGGAGCTGAAGAAGAGGCATTTCCTGCCGGCCGAGGAGATCGTCTGCTTCTTCCCGGCGTTCGGCTCGGGAGCGGAACGGACGCTGGCGGTGGAGGACGTGGTCACGGCCGCCTGCCCGCTGGAGCCCTTCGGCGTCGTGCTGTCCCCGGAGCGGCTCCGGTTCCGCGTCGGGAACCCGTTCGACGCGGACCCGGCGCCCGGGTCGGCATCGGCCGTCTCGCTCGCGCTCCTCGCCGGCCGGATCGAGCCGGCGCCGGAGGCGACGCGCCCCCTCGTGCTCCCGACCCAGCTCGTGGCTCACGACATGGACGTGTCTCCCGACCTGTTCACCGTCGCCGGCCGCGTGGAGTCCGTGGAGTCCTTCGCCAATTCGGCGACGGGCGAAGCGTGCCGCCGCGTCCGCCTCGCGACGGTCAACGGCCCCGTCCTTGCCGTGGTCCGCACCCGCGACGCTTCCGAAATCCCGGCGCCGGGCGGAATGGCGACCGCGGAAGGCGAGTTCGTCGCGGACGTCCGGGGGCCCGCGTGACTCTCCACGTCCACCTCGCCTTCGTCGGCGCGGCCTTCGGCGCCCTCCTCCTCGCCGTCCTCGCCCTCCGGCGGCTTTTCCGCCGCAGGCGCATCGAGGTGCGGGACGACGGGCTGGTCGTGGACCGCACGTTTGCATTCGGGTTCCGCGACATCAAGCGGCTGGACTTCTGGATCGAGCGGGGCATCGCCCGCTACGTCGTGCATCTCGGCGCCTCCCGCTACGCATTCGCGCACTTCGAGGCGACGCTGGACGACCCGCTCAAGCTGAAGCACCTGATCATCGAGAAGGCGCGGCTCGAGCGGGAGCCGACGGCGCCCGGGTCGCCGCGCGTCGAGACGTTCATGCGCCACGGCGACACGGCGCGTCTCCCGATGTCCCTCCTCGCGTCGCTTCCGCGCCCCTCCGGTTCTTCGGTGGTCGCGACCGGGCTCGCCGCGGCGGTGCTGTGGATGTCGAAGGCGAAGTGGCTGACGACCGTGGTCTCGCTTGCGGCCTCCATGGGCGCGTACCACCTCCTGGGGTCCTGGACGTTCGCAGCGGGGCTCCTCGGCGTGGTGCTGATCCACGAGCTCGGGCACGCCTGGGCGATGCGCGTCCACGGCCTGAGGGCCGGCGCGCCGATTTTCATCCCGTTCGTCGGCGCCCTGATCGCCATGCGCGACCAGCCGCGCGACGCCCGCGTCGAGGCCGAGATCGGCTACGGCGGGCCGCTCGCGGGCGCCGCCGCCAGCACCGTCGCCTTCGTCGTCTTCTACCTCACGCAGTCGCCGGAGTGGCTCATGGTGTCGCTCCTCGGCTTCCTGCTGAACCTCTTCCAGATGATCCCCGTCCTCCCGCTCGACGGCGGCCGGATCGTTGCGGCGATCTCGCCGCGGCTGTGGCTGGTCGGCGTGGGCTTCCTCGCCCTCATGACCGGACTGACGTGGGCGACGCCCAACCCGAGGCCGGAGGCCGTGCCGGGGACGTTGCTGCTGCTGATCATCGCGATGGTCGGGATGGGGCGGGCGTGGGAGGCGTGGCGGAACCCGAAGCGGCTGGGGCCGGGTGCGTACTACGACGTGCCGGGGGGCTATCGGCTGGCGATGGGGATGGCGTACCTGCTGCTGACGGCGTTCCTGGCGTGGATGACGTACACGTGCCTGCAGGTGCAGCCGTCGGAGCGGCGGCGGACGGCCGCCGCGGAAGCCTACGGGCGGCCCGCGTCGCCGCCGTCCTGCCCGGGCCAGTCCTCGACGGCCGAGCGGGTGTAGGCGAGGCCGTCCTCCGCGAGAGGCAGGCTGGAGGCGGCGTAAGAAGCGGCGTCAGCGGAGGCCGCGCCGCCCAGTATCGCGGGGGTCGGGCGGGCGTAGCGGAGCCGGGCGCAGGACGTGGCGGGGAGAGCCGCCGGGCGGAGGCGGATGACGGTCTCGGGCCGGGCGATGGGCGCAGACGCCGTTGCACGGGGGCCACGTAGCGTCCGCGCCGGTTCCGGCCCCTGCTGGACGACCCAGGCGGCCGCCCCGGCAAGGAGGGCTGGCCCGGCGATCAGCAGGGCGGGGAGCAGGCGATGGAGGGAACGGGGTGTCATGGCTGCCACCCTGCAAACGGACCCGGCCCGCCCGGGTTCGGCCTTATCTCGGATTTCCCGGCGGCGGGAAGAAATCCTCCGATTCGAGGCAAAGGACATTGAGGGCCGTCGTCGCCGCGCGACTGCGGCCGCCCCCGGGGGCCGGCGTCCAGGAACCGGCAGCGCACCCCGAAGCGGCGCCCCGCTGCATTTCGACCAGCATGCCCGAGACGCCGCGCCACCATTTCAGCCAGGTCGCGGTCCCGTGTGGGCCGAGACGCCTTGCGGCGACCATTCCCCAGAAACGGTCCTCGCTGGCATGCGGGTCGTCCGGGACGGGGGTGCCGTCCAGGATGCGGCGGGCGTACGCGTCGCCGGACGGGGAGTCCGTGCCGAGCCGGGCCTCCCAGGCAACCACGCGAATGGCGCAGCCGCGCAGCCCCTCCGCCCGCCCGAGCGACGCGGAGAGCGCCTGGATCGCCGCGTCCTCGCGTGCGAATCCCGGGAACCCGGAGGAAGCGGCGCGCTCGAGCGTGAGGATGGCGAACCCGGCCGCCTCGGGGCCGAAGCCGGCGGATTCTGCGGCGCGCCTTGACAGGTGCTTGAGAGCCGGCGCCGCGACCCCGGAGAAGAAGTCGGCCCTCGTGTGGATCCACGCGTCGACGAAGGTCAGCACGACGAGCGCCTCTTCCTCCGCCGTCAGCGAGGAAGGAGCGCCCTCCGCCGTCAGGCGCGTGGCGAGCCACTTTAAGGCGCTTCTCAGCGACACTCCCGGCGTCCGGAGGGTGTCGTCCACCGGGTCGCGCCAGGAGTTGCGCGAAAGGTGGGTGTATCCCCGGGCGAGGAGGGCCATGGCGGCGAGCGACGTCTCCGTGATTCGCCCCTTGTGACCCGCCGGGTCCGTGCACGCGCAGCGTGCCGCGTCGTCTGCTCCCGACCAGGAGCCGTCCGGCAACTGGTGCCTGAGCAACCACTCGACGGCGCCACGCCCCATCCGGTCCCTGTCCCCCGGCACCTCGGGCGGGACCGGCAGGACCACGACCCGGGGGGGAGTCTTGATCGGCGCGGGTGTCTCCGGGGCGACGGAGGTTCCGGCCGGCCGGAGCGCGACGCCGTGCCTCCTCTCCTCCTTCGCGCGCGGCGGCTCCCGCCACTCGATCCAGGACGCCACCTCCAGCAGCAGGCTGTGCAGGACCACCGCCCCGCAGAGCGCCGCGACCAGCTGCACCGCTCCTGTCACGTCCCGCTTCACCGCCCGCCCCCCTTCTTCGCCTTCACCCGCTCCTTCAGCGCTTCCACCTTCGGCTTCACGCCGAACTTCCCTTCGTCCAGGTCGGGCCAGGCCGAGAGCAGGTCGTTCAGGCCCAGTTCCGCGAGCTCGAAGTCGCCCGGACGCCCGCGTTCGACCAGCACCCGCAGCAGTCCCACCTTGGCGCGCCACCACGGGCCCGTCTCCCTGGCGCACTCGACGGCCAGGTGGGAGAACACCCGGTAGGCGGCGTCCAGGTCCGGTCCGCGAGGCGTCGCCACCCCGAGCCGCAGGTGCGCGAAGCCCAGTTCCTCGTAGGCGGCCAGCACCCAGGCGCGGCCGGCGATGGCGGCGGCATTGAAGCGCCCGTCGCGGAGGACGCCCTCGTCCTCGACGACGCGGCCGAAGGCGTCGCGCGCCCCGGCGAGATCTCCGGCAAGGCCGAGGGCGCGCCCGAGGCGGAAATCGGCGGACCAGCCGGCGGGGACCGGTCCCGCGGCGGCGCCGCGGATCACGCGCGCGGCGTCACGGAGGGCGGCGGGGCGGGGACGGGCGGCGGGGGCGTCGTCGAGCGACGCGTCGTCCGGGATTCCGTTGAGGGCGAGGGCGAGCTGGAACGCGCGGTCGGCGATGGCGGGGGCGTCCGGCGCGGGCTGGTTCGCCGCGGCCGCGGCCTCGACGCTGTCCGCGTAGGCGGCGCCGGCTGCCGCGCGAAGCGCCTCCGCCCCGTCGCCCCCGGTCTCGGCGGCCGCATCGCAGGCCGGCGC
>JADLHC010000220.1 GCA_020849035.1 Planctomycetia bacterium | reverse complement strand
GAAGGCGCACGCGCTGGAAAAGCCGGGGACGCCGCTCCTCGCCGACGAGGTCAAGCCGGGGATGCCGGTGCGGATCCGCTCGATGCAGGCGGACGGGACGGTGGTGTCGGTGCGCGCGGGGAAGGGGCGCGCGACGGTGAGCTGCGGCGGGATGGAGATCGAGGTGCCGCTGGACGACCTCGTGCGCGGCGAGGCGCCGCGGCCGGAGTCACGCGGGCCGGCGGCGCCGCGGGCGGCTGCGGGTGGGGTGCGGGAGATCGACCTGCGGGGGCTGAGGGTGGAGGAGGCGCAGAAGAAGCTGGGGCGGGAGATCGACGCGTGCCTCGTGGCCGGGTGCGAGACGGTGCGCGTCGTTCACGGGTTCGGGACCGGGGCGCTCGGCCAGGCCGCGACGGAGTTCCTGAGGAGGCATCCCCAGGTCGGGCATTTCAGGACGGGAAAGCCCGAGGAGGGCGGGGGCGGGGTGCTGGTGGTGGCGTTCAAGGGCTAGATGGGTGATGGGAGATGGGAGATGGGAGGTCCCGGCCGGAACCTCCCATCTCCCCTCTCCCGTCTCCCATCTAGCTAGCCTTTCCCCTCCCCGATCTTCCAGTGCTTCACGAACTCCGCCTCGTTGCTCGGCAGCATCATCTCCGGCCGGAACAGGACCCTCATCACCGGGTCCGGCGTGAGCGTCGTCTCCCCGGTCATCGGGATGTGCGTCACCACCCGGTTCACGCTGAGGTCGTCCTCGCACTCGTAGTACATCCACGCCTCGCCCTTCATCGGCACGAACTGGCTCGTCTTCAGGTATTTCATGAAACGGATTCTATGCGGGATCGCCCCGATCCTGCACTATCTGGCTCCCGCGCCTTCCACGCCACGAGGACACCACGATGCCCTTCTTCACGCGAGACCAGCAGGACGCCCTCGAGGTTCTCCACCACTCGGCCCCGAACTACCGCGACCTCCTCGAGTTCCTCTCGGGCCCCCTCGCGACCTTCATCGCCGAGAAAGTCGCCCCGCGCGCGGCGAAAAACGACGCGGACGAGACCTTCGCCGCCGACAACTTCCGCGCGATCGGCGAGCTCGGCCTCATGGCGCTGCCCTTCGCCGAGAAGTACGACGGCATGGGCGCCTGCTTCTCGTGGCTCGCCGCGGGCCTCGAGTCCCTCGCCAAGGCCGACGCCGGCTTCGCCCTCGCCGTGGCGATCCACGGCACCGCGACCGACGGCATCGCGAAGTTCGCGAGCGACCGGCTGAAGGACAAGTACGTCGAGAAGCTCTCCCACGGCAGGCTGACCGGGTGCTTCGGCCTCACCGAGACCACGTCCGGCTCCGACGCCAAGACCCTCAAGACCTCCTGGACCCGCGACGCCGCCACCGGCGACTACATCCTCAACGGCGGCAAGTACTGGATCACCAACGCCATGACCGCCGACGTGTTCTTCATCATGGCCAAGGGGCCGGACGGCAAGGTGAGCGCGTTCGCGGTGGAGAAGGGCTGGAAGGGGACGTTCGAGCAGCACAAGATCGAGGGGAAGATGGGCGTGCGCGGGTCGAACACGGCGGAGCTGGTGTTCGCGGACTACCGCGTGCCGAAGGACCAGCTCATCGGCGAGGAGGGGAAGGGCTTCAACTACGCGATGCACATGCTCAACGGCGGCCGCATCACGATCGGCGCGTGGGCGACGGGGATCGCGCAGGGCGCCTACGAGAAATTCATCAAGTACGCCCACGAGCGCGAGCTGTTCGGGAAGCGCCTCATTGACCTCGACAACACGAAGCGCGAGCTGTCGGAGATGCAGATCGGGATCAATGCCGGGCGCGCGCTGACGTACCAGGCGGCGTGGTGGAAGACGCGCGGCGCGGACATCGCCGCGAAGGCCGCGATGGCGAAGGTCGCGGCGACCGAGGCGTCCGTGCACGTCGCGGAGCGCGCCATCGAGCTCTCCGGGGGCTACGGGTTCGTGCAGGACTCGCGCATCGAGCGCCACCTGCGCGACGCGCTGCTCGGCCGGATCGGCGAGGGCGCGAACGAGGTGCTCAAGATCATGGTCATCCCGCGGGCGCTGGAGAAGGAGTTCGCGGACCGGCCGCTGACGAACCTCTGGTAGGACACGAAAACGACCCCGGGGAGGGCCTCTCCCCGGGGTCTTCGTTTTCGTCCACCCCTACCTCCGCGGCTCGGAGCTCTCCATCCGGTACAGCGTCTTCGGCTCCGCCACCACCGTCACCGTGATGTCGTCCAGGATCGGCGACATCGTCACCGGCACCAGCGACGCCACCTCGAACCACGCGAGGTAGTACACCTCCGTCCCGGCCTTCACCGCCGTCTTCACCGGCAGCCCCGCGCACCCGTCGTAGTAGTACGAGTCCAGGTAGCTCCCTCCCGTCTTCGTCCGGATCGACGGCGTCACGTGCCCGAACGACGTCGTCGGCGCCGACCCGTCGTGCCCGTACAGGTGCACGTGGAACGGGTGGTAGTGCGTGCACATCACCGTCCCGATCGTCACCTCGCCCGCCGCCGCCATCTTCTCCACCGCCGGCAGCCGCTTCTTGTACACCCCCGCCTTTTCCCCCTTGTACCCGGTGCCGCTCTTGTACGTCGTCCCGTCGTAGTACGTCATCGAGTGGAACCGGTTGCGCGGGGTGAACGGCGCCTCGTGCGCGCGCCAGTGGTGGATGACCAGGTTGTCGATCGTCCCGATCGTCGACGGCTGGCTCATGCCGAACCCGTCCGGCGTGTTCTGCAGCTTGCTCAGCACCACCATGCGCGGCCCCACGCCCACGTCGTTGTTGGGGTAGGCGCCGACGAACGGGACGGGCAGGGCCAGGGCGGGAGCGCCGTAGACGTCCTTCCCTACGACCGTCTTCACGTCCTTCCCGGCGCCGAGGAACCCGGAAGCCGGCGTCCCGTCGATGAACAGCATCGCGTTCGGCGGGATCACGACCGTCGAGCCGTCCGCCAGCGTCTTCGTCTCTCCCGGCACCATGCTGATCTCGATGTGGTGCCACGTGTGCGCCTTCCACGTGTGGTCGCCGTACACGATGTAGTGCTGGCCCCCGTGAAACAGGTCCCAGAAGACTCGCGACCCCTGCACGTACACCCACTGCTCGTAGTTCAGCCCGTGCGTCGCCGCGCCGAGCCCCCACAGGTGCATCCGCGCCGTCGGCCCCGCGTTCCACGTCTTCGCGGCCGCCGTCTGCGGCAGCCCCTTCCCCCACTCCCAGTGGTCGATCTCCGGCTTGTACATGAACTCCACCGTAAACTTCCCGGTCGGAAGCTCGTCGCCCCAGATGGTGTGGAAGCGGCGGCGCTTGAGGTAGTTCACGTAGAGCCCGAACGCCTGGACGTCGGCGCCGTCCTCGAAGAACCCGTTGGCGACCGAGTTGAGCGGGCCGGCCGGGTTGAGCTGCCACGCCCGCTTCGGCGAAATCCCCCAGGCCGACTTGTAGTCCACGTCGGACGTGAGCGAGTTCGCCGGGGTGTTCCACCACGACACGCCCTCGCAGTTCGGGGAGTTGTACGAGTACTCGGGGTTCGTCGGGTTCGGCGCCTCGTGCTTCAGCGGGTTCCCCGCGACGTTCGCATGCGACATGCTCGGCCCGATCTTCCCGAGGTTGAAGCCCCACGCGCCGCTCACGTTGCAGTCCTTGCCGGAGCCCGGGACGTCGACGTTGGGCCAGGCGCAGTTCGCGGGTTGGCCCGGCTTCGGCTTGCGGCACATCTTCGACGCGGACGCGTTGAAGTCCCCCGGCGTCATCCCGGCGGTGATGTTCACGGGGCCGTTCAGCGTCAGGTAGCCGTCGTAGTCCGACGCCCACGACAGGTTCCCGGTCGCGCTCTTGTCCAGCGGCGAGGGCACCACCTTCGGGTTGTTGTACGGGTACTCCGGCATCGACACCACCGGCGGGTACCCGTCGGAGTACAGGTTCCCCTCGGACTTCTTGGCGTCGTCGTTCGTCCAGCTCCGGTCCTTCTCGAACTGCTCCTGCGTCGTGAAGCGCAGCACGTCGAACACCTTGACGATCGTCTCGATCCGGTCCTCCGCGAGCAGCTTCCCGCCCGCGGTCACGCGGCCGAGGGCCTCGATCTCGAACAGGCCCATTGAGGAGAAGCACCACTCGGTGGACTTCTGGGTGATGTCCGACTTGTCGAGCAGGACGAGGTCCTTCGACTCCGTGAGCGGGTTCGGGTCGACCAGCAGCAGGTCGGGGTTCAGCTTGCGGATGTCCGTATTCGGGTTCCCGTTGGCGTGGATGAGGGCCTTCTGGAAGCGGTCGAGGCCGGGGATGGTGTCGATGACCTCGGAGCGGAAGTGCATCCAGTCGTTGTAGCTCCAGGCGCCGGCGGGGGTGCCGAAGGTGTAGCGGGAATTGACGATGTGGTCGGCGGCGGCCTCGGCGTCGGCCTGCGACAGGGTGACGTCGCGCGTGACGAGGTGCCCGGAGGCGTGGTCGTAGTCGACGTACTTCGCGGTCAGGCCCCACAGCATCGCGACGAGGACCTCGCGGCTGGCCGTGTTGACGTTGATCGGCGCGCGCGGTTCCTTCCACGCCGTGGTCCCGCCGACCTTGGACGCCGTCGTCGCGCTTCCCGAGGCCGTCACGAACTGGGTGATGTCGCCGCCGCGGTCGAGGATGTCGGCGGGGACGGGGGGGGCGGTGGCGGGGAAGCCGGCGGGCTTGGGGCCGAAGTGCATGGTGGTGTAGTCGACCCAGGCGTGGCAGGTGACGAAGTCGCGGACGAGGTCGAACCGTGCGCGGCCCTCGGCGGCGCCGAGCTTCGGGATGAAGACGAGGTCGAGGATTTCGCCCTTGCCGGAGAACGGCTTGTTGCGGGCCTTGGCGACGGCGACGATTTCGTCGCCGAGCAGGAACGGGGCGGGGAGGCCCTTGTCGACGCCCATGATGGCGCCGAGGTTATTGAGCAGGCGGCGGATCTGGGGGTTCTGGTCGTTGACGTAGAGCATGGAGGCGCAGTCGAGGACTTTCAGGGCGTAGGCGTCGCCGTGGAGCTCGTAGGTGCCGGGCATCTCGCCGCTGGTCCAGGGGCGGACGGCGTCGGCGAAGGAGAGGCCGGTGACGCCGGCGCCGCCGGAGGCTTCGTCGCAGACCTGTTCCAGGCGGCGGGGCGGGGTCCCGTAGGGGCGGGACGGCGTGTAGCCGCCGAGCGTGGCGATGGTGGCGGGGGACCAGGAGATGGAGCCGACGGGGCCGTTGAGCATTTCGCGGTAGTACCAGTCGTTCCGGGTGTCGTCCCACGCCTGGACGAGGGCGCGGGAGCGGATCGCGGCGAGGGCGCGCTCGACCCCGGACTGGGCGAGGAGGCGGGCGCGGACCTTGTCGACATAGGAAGAGGAGACGGAGCGCTCGACGCGGGACATGGTGGCGAAGGCGGCGGCGAGGAGGCCGAGGATACCGAGGACGCCGAGGGCGACGAGGATGACGAAGCCCCGGTTACGGGCGTGGCGCAGGGCGCGCATGGGCGAGAGCCTCCGAAATAAAAACATCGGTGGCGCCGACTCCATCCGGAAATCCTCCGGTCGGGGTCGTCGCGGGAACGAGGAAGACGGCGCTGGCGAACGGGAGACAGTCCGTCGCAAGCGGCGGGCCCTTAGATGAAGAAGATTAATCTTTTCATAACCTATGACATGGCAACGCTTTGAGAATTCAGCGGCTCCGCCTCGGCCCCGCAAGGCCTGTTACCGTCCGAACACCGGTTACTTCCCGGTGACCTCCCGCCTAATAAAACGGGCCCGGAAGCTCCGGCCCCCGGGCCCGTGTCTCTTCTCCCAATCCCGCCAGCCTACTTCTTCTCCAGCTCCCCCTCGATCGCCTTGATCACGTCCTCCTCCACCACCTTCGTCTTCGGCTCCACACGCTTCACGACCTTCCCCTCCCGGCTCACCAGGAACTTCGTGAAGTTCCACTTGATCTCGCCCGAGAATCCCGGGTTCGTCTTCTCGTCCGTCAGGAATTTGTAGAGCGGGCAGATCCCGTCGCCCTTCACCACCACCTTCGAGAGCATCGGGAACGTCACGCCGAACTTCGAGTCGCAGAACTCGCGGATATCCGCGTCCGTCCCCGGCTCCTGCCCGCCGAATTCGTTCGCCGGGATGCCGATCACCACCAGCCCCTTTTCCCGGTACTTCTCGTGAAGCGCCTGCAGCTCCTTGTACTGCGGCGTCAGCCCGCACTTCGAGGCGACGTTCACCAGCAGCACGACCTTCCCCTTGAAGTCCGACAGCTTCACGTCCTTCCCGTCCAGGCCCTTCATCGTGAATCCCAGCACGCCTTCCTCCTTCTTTGCGCCGGCGTCCGGCGCGCTCGATTTGCCGGCCTTTTCCCAGCCTTCGAGTCCCGCGGCGAACACCCGCACGTTGGTGTATCCGAAGCCGACGGCACGGTCGGCTGCGCGGTGGCAGGTGTGTCAGTGCTCGTTCATGCAGTAGAAGACGAGCATCGCCCCGGTGTCTTTGGGGAGGTCGTCCTTGGTGAACTTGCGGGCGTCGAGCCAGGTGGCGCTGGTGACGCGGCGTTTCTCCCAGACCGACCTGGGGTTGGTGTCGTAGACGAGGGCATCGCCGGAGCGGATGGCCTGGTCCAGTTCATCCACCTCGATGACGGTCCACTGGCTGTCTTCCGCGCGCGCCGCGAGGGCGGCGGTGAGGAAGGCGGCGGCGAGGGCGGCTGCGAATTTCATGGGGGCGGTTCTCCAGAAGTTGAAGTGCGCAGTCTGCCGCAGAACTGCGTGAAGTTCAACGGGTCTCTGGGGCCGGGCGCGGTGGATTCTTCGCGCTTGCGAGGGGAAACGCGGCTCCGCGGCCGCGGGCGCGTAATTTGCGGCCCGACTGCGCAAGCCACTCTCTGTCCACGCAACCGTTTCGGAGGCTGCGCCCCACGATGACCGCGTTCAAACCGCTCGAAGACGGATCTTCGTTCCGCGAGATCCTGTACGTGAAGAAAGACGGCGTCGCGACGATCACGATCAACCGGCCGCAGAACTACAACGCCTATTCGACGGGCTGCCTGCGCGAGCTGGCGCGGGCGTTCGAGGACGCGGGCTGGGACGACCGGGTGGCCGCGGTCGTGTACACGGGCGCCGGGGACAAGGCGTTCTGCACGGGCGGGGACGTGAAGGAGTACGCGGACGTCTACGTGAAGAAGCCGCGGGACTACTGGAAGTACATGAGCTTCTTCCGCGCGTACCTCGAGGCGATCATGCACTGCCCGAAGCCGGTGATCGCGCGGATCAACGGGATGGCGGCGGGGGGCGGGAACGAGTCGCAGCTGGCGTGCGACCTCGCCGTGATCGCGGAGCACGCGTGGGTCGGGCAGGTCGGGACGAGCGTCGGGTCGGTGGCGTGCGGAGGCGCGACGCAGTGGCTGCCCCTCGTGGTGGGCGACCGGCGGGCGCGCGAGATGCTCATGATGAACCCGAAGATCCCCGCGCGGAAGGCGCTGGAGTGGGGGCTCGTGAATGCGGTCGCCCCGAGCGTGACGAAGGACGGAAAGTTCGTCGACAGCCCGACGGACCAGCAGATCAGGCTCGCGCAGGAGAAGAAGGAAGGCTGGGCGATCGACCTCTCGAAACTCGACGAGAAAGTCGCGGAGTACGTCGCGAACCTCAAGGACAAGTTCCCCGAGTGCCTGCGCTACACCAAGATCCAGGTCAACCAGGGCAAGGAGGCGGTCTGGCACGCGACCGTCGGCCACGCCCAGGACTGGCTCGCGCTTCATTTCACCTCGCCCGAGCCGCAGGAGGGGATGCGGGCGTTCTCCGAGAAACGGAAGACGGACTGGGGCCGCCTGCGCGCGAAGTGGGCGAACGACGATTCGCCGGAGTACCCTTACGGTCCGCCGTCGACCGACTGCCCGAAGTGCGGGGCGAAGGGGATGCCGGCGTCCTTCAAGTTCTGCGGAGCGTGCGGCCATGCCGTCGCGGGGAAGTAAGCGGCCGTCGAAGGCGGCCGCGCGGGGGGCGATCGTCACCGGGGGCGCTTCCGGAATCGGCGCCGCAATTGCGCGCTGCCTGGAGCGCGACGGGTATCTCGTCTGCGCGGTGGACGTGCAGGAGGACGCTCCGGTGAAGGGGGACGTGCGGGAGGCGGCGACGGCGCGGAAGGCGGTGGAGTGGCTGGCGGCGCGGGGCGCGTGCGTGAAGGCGCTGGTGAACTGCGCCGGGATTTCGCTGGGAGGCGTGTTGCCGAAGCTGGCGCAGGAGGACTGGGATGCGACGCTCGGGGTGGACCTGACGGCGGCGTACGTGTTCATCCGGGAGGTGGCGCCGGCGATCGTCGCGGCGGGGGGAGGGCGGATCGTGAACGTGTCGTCGACGCTGGCGATCCGGGCGCGGCGCGGGACGGCGGCGTACGCGGCGGCGAAGGCAGGGCTGATCGGACTGACGAAGGCCGCCGCGCGGGATCTCGGGCGCGACGGCGTGAACGTGAACGCGGTCGCGCCGGGGCTGGTGGAGACGCGACTGACGACGGGGATCCCGGAGGAGACTAAGCAGAAGCTGAGGGACGAGACGTGCCTCGGGCGCATCGCCGAGCCCGGGGACGTCGCCGAGGTGGTCGCGTTCCTGTGCGCGCCCGGCTCGCGGCACATCGCCGGCGAGGTCATCCGCGTGGATGGAGGACAGCTCTCATGAGCCTGGTGACGGTCGAACGGAAGAACGGCGCGGCGCACGTGACGCTCGCGAACCCGCCGCTGAACATCCTGACGTGCGCGGCGATGAAGGAACTGACCCAGGCGTTCCGGGAGCTCAAGCCGGCGGACCGCGTCGCCGTGGTGCGCGGGGCGGGGAAGCACCTCTCCGCGGGCGCCGACATCGGGGAGCACTTCCCCGACAAGGGCCCGATGCTGCTCGAGACGCTTCAGGGGCTGCTCGCCTCGATCGCGGAGGCGCCGGTGCCGATCGTGGCGGTGGCGCGCGGGGCGTGCCTCGGGGCGGGGCTGGAGCTGGTTGCGGCGTGCGACCTCGTGCTCGCGGCGGACGAGGCGAAGCTGGGGGTGCCGGAGATCACGCTGGGCGTCTTCCCGCCGGCGGCGGCGGTGGACCTGCCGCTGCGGGTCGGCGCGGCGCGCGCCGCAGAGCTCGTCTACACGGGACGGACGCTGAGCGGCAAGGAGGCTGCGGCGTGGGGCCTCGTCAACGATTCGGCGCCGGACGCCGAGCTCGACGCGAAGGTCGACGCGCTCGTGGCGAAGCTCGCGGCGCTGTCCGGCGCCGCCCTCGGCGCCGCGAAGGCCGGCCTCCGCGCGGCCGCGGCGGCGCCCGACCGCCGCGCGGCCTACGCCGCCGCCTGCCGGCTGTACCAGGAGCGGACGCTCCCCTCGAAGGACAACTCCGAGGGGCTCAAGGCGTTCCTCGAGAAACGGAAACCGAAGTGGGAGGACGCGTGATGGCGACGATGAAGGCGGGGGTGTACCTGGCGGGGGCGAAGGCGCTGGAGATCAAGGACGTGCCGGTGCCGGACCCGGCGCCGGGGGAGGCGCGGGTGAAGGTGGCGGCGTGCGGCCTGTGCCACACGGACCTGCACTACCTTGACCACGGCGTGCCGACGTTCAAGAAGCCGCCGATCATCCTTGGGCACGAGCCCGCGGGCCACGTGGACGCGGTCGGCGCCGGCGTGACGAACGTCAAGGCGGGCCAGGCGGTGCTGGTGCCCGCGGTGCTGACCTGCGGCGAGTGCAACATGTGCCGGACGGGACGCTCGAACATCTGCGAGAAGATGCAGATGCTGGGGAACCACATCGACGGGGCGTTCGCGGAGTACGTCTGCGTCCGGGCGCGGGACCTGATCCCCCTTCCGGCCGGGCTCGACCCCGTGCTCGCTTCCATCGTGGCGGACGCCGTGACGACCGCCTACCACGCGGTCGTCCACCGGGCGCAGGTCCGGGCGGGCGAAACGGTCGCGATCTTCGGGTGCGGCGGCGTCGGCCTCTCGGCCGTGCAGTTCGCGGCGATCGCCGGGGCACACGTCATTGCGGTCGACCTCGATGCCGCGAAGCTCGCGCTGGCGAAGACGCTGGGCGCGGCGGACACCGTGGATGCGAAGGCCGACCCCGAGCCGGCGAAGACGATCAAGAAGAAGACCGGCGGCGGCGTGGACAAGGCCATGGAGTGCATCGGCTCGCACAAGGTCATCCCGGTCGCCCACAACGCGATCCGCACGGGCGGCCGCCTCGTCATCGTCGGGTTCGCCGACAAGCCGGTCGAGATGTCCGCCGGCAAGATCATGTTCATGGAGCAGGAGGTCGTCGGCTCCCTGGGCTGCCGCCCCGTGGATTTCCCGCGCGTCCTCTCGATGTGCGCGAGCGGCCAGTACAAGCTGGAGCCCCTCGTGACCTCGCGCCGGCCGCTGGAGAAGGTGAACGAGGCGTTCGACGAGCTGAGGGCGGGGAAGAGCGTCCGGAGCGTGGTGATTCCGGGGAGGTAGCTGGCGGGCGGGACTGCAAGCGGCCGGGCCGAAGAAGGCCCGGCCGTTTTTTTTGCCGATTCGTGAAACCGGACAGGGGGGTCGGCTATATAGTTAATGGCCTTAATCATTTGCCTCCATTCCCGATTCGGGATCCCCCGCATGAACATCGCCCGCTGGCTCGACCGCCGCGAGTCCTGGTGGAAAGTCTTCGTCGTCATCTTCGCCGTCAGCGTCACCGTCGTCGGGTACATCGGGTTCAAGACCTACCAGTACGCCCCGCCCGTCTGCGACTTCGTGGACGAATCCGGGACGACCGTCTTCACCGGCGCCGACATCACCGCGGGCCAGAAAGTCTTCCTCCGCTACGGCCTCATGGAATACGGCAGCTTCCTCGGCGACGGCGCCATGCGCGGCCCCGACTTCACGGCGGAGGCCCTTCACCAAATCGCCCTCTCGATGACCGCGCGCTACGAAGCGGAGTGGGCGGGGCGCGTGCCGGACCCGGCGGCGCGGAAGACGGTGGTGGAGGCGCTGGTGCAGCGGGAGATCAAGGAGAACCGGTTCCGGGACGGCCGCGTGACGGTGAGCGCGGCGCAGGCGGAGGCGTTCGGGCGGCTGCGGCAGTACTACGCGGAGAAGTTCGGCGCGGGCGGGCCGCTGGCGGGGGCGGAGACGTTCAAGCCGGCGAACTACATCTCGGACCCGGAGAAGGTGCGGCAGCTTTCGGCGTTCTTCTACTGGGGGGCGTGGTTGTGCTCGGCGAAGCGTCCCGGGTACGAGTACAGCTACACGCACACCTGGCCGTACGACCCGGCGGCGGGGAACGTGCCGCACGGCGGGCTGGTGCTGTGGAGCGTGATCGGGACGCTGGTCGTGATCCTGACGATCGGCGTGATCTTCTACTACTACGGCCGGATGGACCGCGAGGCGGTGCTGGAGCAGCAGAAGGCGCACCTGCCGCCGTTCGCGACGTCGGCGGTCGTTGACCGCTTCAAGCCCACGCCGTCGCAGCGCGCGACCTACAAGTTCTTCGCCGTGGCGGCGGTGCTGTTCCTGTTCCAGGTCACCGCCGGGCTGCTCGCGATCAGCGACTTCGTGAACCTCGTGAACTGGTTCGGCGTGGACCTGCGCGCGCTCATCCCGGTCACCGTGTCGCGCACGTGGCACTCCCAGTTCTCGGTCCTCTGGGTCGCCGTCTGCTGGTTCGCCGCGACGATCTGGGTCCTTCCCCTGATCTGCCGCCCCGAGCCGCGCGGCCAGCTCGCCTCCATCAACCTCCTGTTCGCCATGCTCGTCACCGTCGCCGCCGGCGCGATCCTCGGCATCCCCCTCGGCATCCACGGCAAGCTCGACCAGGGCGAAACCTGGCGCTGGCTCGGCCTCCAGGGCTGGGAGTTCATGCAGATCGGCCGCGCCTTCCAGGCCGTCCTCTACGCCTCCTTCCTCCTCTGGCTCGTCGTCGTCGCCCGCGGCGTCTGGCCCGCCCTCCGCCAGAAGCAGAGCTGGTCCCTCCCCAACTGGATGGTCTACTCCATCGCCGGCATCATCTTCATGTTCAGCGCCTCCTGGGTCGCCGGCGACAACGCCAACTTCGTCGTCGCCGACTTCTGGCGCTGGTGCACCATCCACATGTGGGTCGAGGCCTTCTTCGAGCTGTTCACGACGATCATCGTCGCCTACTTCCTCTACCTCATGGGGTTCGTCTCTCACCTCGTCGCCGCTCGCGTCGTCTACCTCTCCGCCGTCCTCTTCCTCGGCAGCGGCCTCATCGGCATCTCGCACAACTTCTACTGGAACGCCAAATCCATCGAGACCATCGCCCTCGGCGGCGTCCTCTCCTCCCTCCAGATCGCCCCGCTCGTCCTCCTCACCATCGAGGCGTGGCGCTTCCGCCGCCTTCCCGAGTTCACGCTGCGCGACATGGGAAGCGCCGCCGCGGGGACGTCGTTCGGGCTGTCGGAGGCGTTTCTGTTCCTTGTGGGCGTGAACTTCTGGAACTTCCTCGGCGCCGGCGTGCTCGGGTTCTCGATCAACCTGCCGATCGTGAACTACTACGAGCACGGGACGTACCTGACGGTGAACCACGGCCACGCGGCGCTCATGGGCGTGTACGGCAACCTTGCGGTCGCCGCCATGCTGTTCTGCTCGCGCTGGAACGTGGGCGCTGCGCGCTGGAGCCCCCGGCTTCTTCGCGGCGCGTTCTGGTCGATCAACGCCGGCCTCGCGTTCATGGTCGTGTGCGACCTGTTCCCGGTCGGCGTGCACCAGCTCTCCGTCGCGATGCGCGAAGGGTACTGGTACGCGCGGTCGGAGGCTTACCTGCACGGCACGGTGTTCCAGACGCTGACGTGGCTGCGCGGGATCGGCGTCGCGATTTTCATCACCGGCGGCGTCCTGCCGCTCGCGTGGTTCATGGTCACGCGCTGGTTCTCGCAGAAGCCGCCGCAGTCGCGGGAGGAGCAGTTCGTGGTGCCGGCGTCGGTGCTTGCGGTCTCGAGCCCGAGCGTGCTGGCGTCCCGGACGCCGGCGGCGGGGGCGGCGGAGGAAGCGCCGGTGATGCGGGATCCCGGGGAGGCCGGCGCGTGAACTGGCTCTTTGCGCGTCGGCCGCCCCCGGGGCCGCTCCGGCTCCTGCCGGTCGTGGACCGTGGCCTGTGCACCGGCTGCGGCCTCTGCATCGCCGCGTGCCCGCACGGGGCGCTTGGTTTCGATTGGAGCCTGGCCGCGCTGAAGAATCCTGCGTCCTGCACCGGTGAGGGCCGCTGCGCTGCGGCGTGCCCCGACGGGCTGATCGGCATGAAGCGGCTCCCTGCCGGGGGGGAGGGCGCCGCGTGAGCGACGCCCGCGTTCTCCTCGGCCAGGTCCTTGCGCTGCTGATCGTGGCGGAGGAGACGCCGCTCGCGGATCGCGTGGACGCGGGCGGGATGGCGGAGGCGGCGCTGGCCCGGGCGGCGGCGCAACTGGGCCGGCCGGTCGGTGGCGCGTGGCCCGCGCTCCGCGCCGGCATGGACGTGCTTCTCGGGGCCCGCCCCTCGGCGGCGCCGGGGCTCGCCGCCTGGCTCGCGGACCTCTACTCGCGCTTCCGCCGCTCGCATCCGCAGGCCGCGGCGGCGGCGGCGCTGCGTCTCGACGGGGAGGACGACGCGGCGATCGCGGAGCGCCTGGGTCTCGGGCCGCGGCTCGTGGCGCGGCTTCTTGCGGAGGCCGCGTGCTGATCACCCTCGCCACCGCCGCCTGCGCCCGGGCGCCGCGCGGCGCCGGCCCGTTCGACGCCTGGACCGCCGCGCTGCGGGCGCTGCCCGGGGGCGAGGCGACGCCGGCGCGGGTCCGGGAGCTGCTGCGGGGGATCCCGGAGGGCCAGCGGGTTGAAGCAGCGGAGGATCTGATCACGGCCGCGGTGCGGATCGCATGGAGCCGAGGGCGGGCGCCGCTGCTGGCGGAGTGGATCGCGGCGGCATGTCCGGGGCTGCCTGCGTCGGCTTGCCTGGTCGAGGCCGAGTTCGCGGCGCGCCATCAGGAGCCTCACGGCGACGCGCCGGCCGACCCAGGGCGCGTGCTCGCGGGGCGCTTCGTCCTCCTGCGCCGGCTCGGCCGCGGCGCCACGGGAAGCGGGTGGGAGGCGCGGGACCTCGCGGCGGGGAGGCTGGTGGCGGTCAAGCGGCCGGCCGGGCCCGAGGGGGCGGCGCTGCTGGAACAGGAGGCGCGGACGACCGCCGGCCTGGACCACCCCGGCGTGATCGCTGTGCGCGAAACGGGGGAGGGCGGGGGGTACGGCGTGATGGCGCTTGCGGACGGCCCGACGCTGGAGTGTGGGATCCGCGAAGCGCGGGCGACGGGTGGGGACCAGGTGTCGTTGGTGCCGGCGCTCCTGGACGCCTGCGAAGCGGTCGCGCACGCGCACGCGCGAGGAGTGACGCACGGGGATCTCAAGGCGGCGCACTTGGTCTTCGGCGGGGCGGTGCTGGACTGGGGGCTGGCGCGCCGGGAGGGGGACTGCGACGGAGCCGTGGAGGGCACGCCGGAGACGATGGCGCCGGAACAGGCGCGCGGCGAGCGCACGGCGCGCAGCGACGTGTTCTCGCTCGGCGCCGTGCTTCACGAGCTGCTCACGGGCCGTCCGGCGCGGCAATGGCCGAAGGGCGTGCGGCCGGCGGATTGGGCGGGTCGGGTGAGCAATCTGCCGGTCCAACCCGCGTCTCCGCTGCCCGGCGTCCCTCGGTCCTGGGGGCGCGCGTGCGCGAGGGCGTTGTCCCACGACCCCGCCGTACGCCAGCCGCATGCAGGCGCGCTCGCGGAGGACATCGTCGGCCGGCAAGGCCGGCAGGGACGCGGGTTGGCGGCGCTCGTTCGCCGGGCGCTCGGTCTCCGCCACGCGGGTCAGGGGGTGTATCTCTGACAGGGAAAATCCTATGCTCCCGGGGGAACTTCATCGAGTTAGCCGAAGTCGATTCAACGACGCCCCGACCTCCATTTCGAGAACTGAGCTGATGCAGCCCGAATTCGAACCTGAAGTGCTGCTGGACACGGCCTGCGCGGGGCTCGTCGTCGTCGCGGAGGACGACTCCATTCTGATGGCCAATGCCCGCGCCGCGCAGCTCTTCGGGTACACGCGCGAGGAACTGCTCAGGATGCGATGCGACGATCTGGTGCCGCTCCGGTTTCGCACGGGGCACGCTGAGAAGCGCGCCTCCTGGTTCGCCGCGCCGGTCGAGACCGATATGGGAAGCATCCGCGGCGTGCGGGGGCTGAGGAAGGACGGGACGGAGTGCGCGCTTGGGATCGCGTTGAGAGCCCTGCCTCCGGTGTCCGGGCAGCGCGCGGTTGCGTGCTGGGTGACGGAGGAATCCAGTCCCGACGTACAGGCTCAGTTGCGCACTCTCTACGGCGTGTCGAGAGTCGTCGCCTCCGCGCCGGATCTCGAGCGCGCGGCTCCGCAGATCCTGGAGGAGGTGGCGCTCAACCTCGGGTGGGTGGCCGGCCTCCTGTGGACGTCCGCCGAGCCCCAGGGCGAACTGCGCGTCGCGAGCGCGTGGACGGCGGCGGATCCCCGTCTCGCCGCGTTCGTCAGCCACTGTCGGGGACTGGCCTTCCGCCCCGAGCAGGGGGTGATCGGCGCCGCATGGAGCCGGCGCTCGCCGACATGGATCTTCGACGTGGGGCTCGAGCAGGCGTTCGTGCGCCGCTCCGCCGCCGCCGCCGCCGGGCTCCGGGGCATGGTCGTCGTACCCGTCATCTTCGCCAACCGGCTCCTCGGCGCCCTCGAGTTCTTCGACGTCCGCGAACGCCCGCTCGAAGAGGGTTCCATGCCCCTCCTCTCGGGCATCGGCTCCATCCTGGGCGAGTTCCTTGACCGGATCCATGTGTCGGCGGATCTGAAGGCGCGCGAGGAAGCGGTGCGGCAATCCGAGAAGCTGGAGGCCATCGGACGGCTCGCGGGCGGGGTCGCTCACGACTTCAACAACATGCTCACTGCGATCATCGGGTTCAGCGAGAACATCCTTGGCGGACTGCCGCCGGGCTCGCCCGTTGCGGAGCAGGTCGCGCAAATCCGGGTCGCGGGGATGAGATCCGCGGAGCTGACGCGCCAGCTTCTTGCGTACGGGCGCAGGCAGATGCTCCAGCCGAAAGTCGTCAGCATGCGCGCCGCCGTCGACGCCGTCCTCCCGATGCTGCGGCGTCTCGTGGGCGAGCAGGTGACCCTCGATGTGCGCCACGGCGCCCAGGACCCCTGCCTGCGCGTGGATCCGGGTCAGTTGGACCAGATGCTGACGAATCTGGTCCTCAACGCGCGCGACGCCATGCCGCGCGGCGGCCGCATCCTGTTGGAGTCGGCCTGCGCGGACCTCGACGCGCAGTACACGGCGCGTCACCCCGAAGTCCCGCCGGGCTCTTACGTCCTGCTGGCGGTGACGGACACCGGCTGCGGAATGGACGAGGCGACGCGCGCCCGACTGTTCGAGCCGTTCTTCACGACCAAGGAACTCGGCAAGGGTACCGGTCTGGGCCTGGCTACGATCCACGGATTCGTCAAGCAGAGCGGCGGCCACATCTGGGTGTACAGCGAGCCGGGGCGCGGCACGACGTTCAAGGTCTACATGCCGCGGATCTTCGAGAAACCGGTCAAGTCGGAGGTCCCCGCCGCCCGCGCGGCAGGGGGCCGGGAGACGATCCTCCTCGTCGAGGACGAGACAATGATCCGGGACCTGGTCACCGCGACACTCAAGGCCCACGGCTACACGGTTCACACGGCCGCCACCCTGGCGGAGGCCAGCGCCCAGCTCCGGCGGCACTCCGGCGCGATCGCACTGGTTCTCTCCGACGTCATCCTCCCGGACGGGAGCGCCCGACAGTTGGCCCAGGAGGCGGCCCGCGTTTCACCCGGCCTGCGATTCCTGTTCATGTCGGGGTACACGGGAAACGTCATCTTCCACGATGGCGCGCTGGACTCCGGCGTGGCGTTCATCGAGAAGCCCTTCGCGCGCCGGGATCTTCTGGAGAAAATCCGCGCGCTTCTGGATGCCCGTTGATCCCTGGCACGACGATCGGTAGCCGCCCGCCTCCCCTAGCCTCTGCCCGCCTCCGCCAGCCTCTTCTTCGCCCGCTGCATCCCCAGCACCGCCGCGCCCAGCGCCGCGGCGAACTGCGGGTGCTCCGTCACGAGCAGCGGCTGGCCGACCTTCTTGCGGCAGGCCTCGACGAAGCCCGTCTGGATCGCCACGCCGCCGACGAGCGCCAGCGGGCCGTTCAGGCCGACCTTCTTCAGCAGGCCCATCGACCGGTCCGCCATCGAGTCGTGCATCCCGCGCGCGATGTCGCCGATCGGGATGTTCTCCGAGACGTGGTTGATGATCTCCGACTCCGCCAGCACGGCGCAGACGCTCGAGATCGCCTGCGACGCCTTCGCCTCCATCGAGAGCTTCCCGAGCGAGTCCAGCGGCACCTCCAGGTACTTCGCCGCCCGCACCAGGAAGGCGCCGCCGCCCGCCGCGCATTTCTCGTTCGTGTAGAACTCCTTCACCTTCCCGTTGTCACGAAGCCGGATCGCCCGCGTGCTCTGGGCGCCGACGTCCAGCACGAACTGCGCGTCGTGGAACAGCGTCCACGCCCCGCGCGCCGCCGCCGTGATCTCCGTCACCTGGATGTCGCGGAACGACACCGCGTACCGCCCCAGCCCCGTCGTGCAGACGTAGGCCACCTCCGACGCCGGAATCCCGGCCTTCTCGATCGCCTCGTCCAGCACCTCGCGCGCCGCCTTGTCGAAGTCCGCCTTCGTCTTCGCGAGCGTCCGCGCCAGGACCTTGCCATCCTCGGCGTACAGCAGCGCCTTCGAAAAACCGCTTCCCAGGTCGATTCCCGCGCTGATCATTTCTTCTCCTCCGCAAGACCGTCGTCCCAGCCGCTGATCACCGCTTCCTCCGCCCGGCCGCGCGAAGCGGCCTCGGCGCGCTCGAGGGCGAAGAGGGCGGCGCCGATGGCGCCCATGAAGTGGGAGTCGGACGAGACGTTGAGGGGGGCCTTCAGTTTCTCCTCGAGGGAGGTGACCATGCCGACGTTGCGCGCGACGCCCCCGGTCATCGTGTACTCGGGCCCGAGGCCGATGCGCTGGAGGAGCGAGATGGTGCGCGCGGCGATGGCGCGGTGGACGCCGGCGAGGATGTCGGGCGTCTTCTTGCCCTGGGCGAGGTAGGACATGATGTCGGACTCGACGAAGACGGTGCAGACGGTGGAGAGGCGGACGGGCTCCTTGCCCTCCAGCGAGAGCGCGCCGATCTTCTCGAGGGGCATGTCGAGGACCTCGGCGGAGGCGGAGAGGAAGCGGCCTGTGCCGGCGGCGCACTTGTCGTTCATGGCGAAGTCGACGACTTCGCCGTTGGTGCCGACGCGGATGGCCTTGGTGTCCTGGCCTCCGATGTCGATGACGGTGCGGGTGCCGGGGACCATGAAGTGGGCGCCGCGGGCGTGGCAGGAGATCTCGGTGACCTGACCGTCGCCGAAGGTGACCTTGTAGCGGCCGTAGCCGGTGCCGACGATGTAACCGACCTTCTCGCGCGGCAGGCCGGAGGCGGCGAGGGCCTCGTTGAAGGTGCGCTCGGCGGCCTTGGTGACGTTGGCGCCGGTCATGCCGAGGGCGCGAGCGACGATCTCGCGGCCCGAGCCCATGATGACGGCCTTGGTCTGGGTGGACCCGACGTCCACGCCCGCTCCGTAGATCATCACGCCCTCCTCATCAGGCGACGGTGTTCCAGCGACTCGAAGAACGCGTCGATGCGGTTCTTCATCATGGCCTGCGCGTAGTAGCGAGGATCCTCGAGGTCGGACTCGACCAGCAGCGTCGGGACGCCCAGTTCGTTGGCGAAGTAGTCGCGCATGTCGCCCTGGCCGGCCGAAAACAGGCGGCAGCTCTTCACCGAGTGGATCACCAGCGCGTCCGCCTTCCAGTCCTCGACGTAGCGGCGGATCTGCTTGTAGCGGTCGAGGAGCGACCGGTTGCAGAGGTTCTCCATGAGCATCTGCTGGGCGATGGACTCGAGCGGGTTCTTCGGGTCGTGCCGGAAGCCGAACTCCCAGATCCCGCCGACGGTGGAGTAGGTGGACTGGACGGCGACGGCGCCCCAGGAGGCGAAGAGGTCGCGGAACTGGCGGTAGAAGGGGTAGGGGGGCGGGCCCTCGACGACCATCCGGAACTTTTCCTGCGGGATCGGGCCTTTCTTGTCCTTCACGAGCCCCTCGTACTCCTTCACGGCGACGTCGAAGAAGTCGACGGCGTCCTGGGTGCCGCGGAGGACGTTGATAGGCCCCATGAGGTTGATGGCGTCGAAGTAGGCGTCCATCGGGGCCGGGGTGTTCTTGCAGAGATCCTTGCAGCGCTGCCAGCCGTCCTCGGCTTTCGCGGACAGCCTGCAGATCTCGCGGAGCCTGTCGATGTCGAACTTCTTCCCGGTGAGCTTCTCGCAGTCGGAGATGAGCTTCTTGAGCTGAGCGACGACGTAGCGCACGTCCCCGTCGGTCGGCCGGTCTCCGCGGACGAACGGCACGTCGAGCATCGTCAGCGGGACGTTCAGGAACTCGGCGCAGTGCTCGAACCACTTGATGTAGACGTTGCACCCGACGAAGTTGCAGACGATGAGGCTGGGCTTCGGGATCTTGCCGACGCCCGGGGCGCCTTCGCCGAAGGTAAAGCCGGCGTCCGCCTTGACGTAGGCGCAGTTGTCGCTCGAGTACCCCATTTCCTCGGCCTTGAGGATGAGCGGAAGCGACTGCTTGCGGATGGCGAGCTGAAGTGCGTTGACTTCGGGGAACGCCGGCTCGATGTCGAACGCCCGCAGGATCTCGACGCAGTTGCCCGAGATCATGATGTAGGCGGACGGGGCGCCGCTCTTCGCCGCCGCGGCGAGCCGGTCGTACCAGTTCGACATCGCCTTGCGCGAGGCCTCGTGCACTGCAGTTCCGTATTCCGCCATCCTGTGTCTCCTGACGTCCATGTCCCGCTATGAGTGCCCCAGCCCGTCCCGCCCATCCCGATCCCCATCCGTACATCGAACAGCAGCGACTCAACGAACGTCTCCACCTCCCCGCGCGTCCGCTCGAACGTCCACATCTTCTCTTCGAACTCCACGAGGAGGTGCGGGATGTTCTCCTTCTCCAGCTCGCGCCGGTACACGACGTAGTCGAACAGCGCCGGCTCGCAGAACTTCGCCGGCATGAACAGCACCGCCTGCGCGCCGTGCTCGCGCACCCGCCGCACGAGGTCCTTGTGTCGCGGCTTGTCCGGGTTGTAGCGCGTCGACGTCGCGCGCCCGCGCTCGAGCCAGGCGCGCGCCAGTTGCCGCACCGGGTCCGGCCCCTCGGGCACGTCCGTCGAGAACCACCGCCACCCGGCGCAGAAGTCGTCGTCCACCAGGTAGCACCCCGCTCCCTCCAGCGTCTCGATCAGCCCCTGCGGCGGCAGCTCGCAGAACGCCCCCTCCACCACGACCTTCACCCGGTCCATCCGCCGCGCCTTCCGCGCCGCGAATTCTCCCTTCGCCGCCTCCAGGATCCGCGCGTGCTCGTCGGGGGGCAGGAGGGTCCCGCAGCGGACCAGGGGGAACAGCTCCGAGCTCGAGATCCTCTCGGGTTCCTTCGCCCGCATCGCGTACAGCTCGCGCATCAGGCGCCTCGGCCGGTTGTATTCGCGGATCGCCGCGCCCACCGCCGCGTCCTCCACGCGCCGCCCGAGTCGCTGCTCCAGCCCCGCCATCACCCGGCGGAACTCGCTCACCAGGTAGTCCTCGATCTCCGGGCCCGGGGCGTTCTGCGGCAGGTGGATGTACTCGATGTGCATCGTCGGGAAGTTGCGCCTGAACACGCTCGCCAGGTTCCGCGCGAAGTCGCAGATCGAGTGGAACACCTCCCCCTCCATCCCCGCGAGCCGCTTCTGCAGCCCCAGTTCCAGCGACGACTTCGCGATGGAGCAGACGAAGGACTGGAAGCGGGCGTCGGCGTGGACGATGTCGACGGTTCCCCCGGCGCCCATGAGGCCGACGGGGAGGAGCCCGGCGGCGCGGTAGAGCTCGAACGGGGAGTAGACGGGGAAGCAGCCGAAGGCGGGGGCGTCGGACCGTTTCAATGCTGGAGCGAGGCCGGCGGCGAGGACTGCGCGCGCCTGCTCGACGGCGGGTGATGTTTCCACGTCGCGTTCTCCTGCAAGCCGGGTGCCCGGCGGACGATCTGATTAGCTTAGCTGATGAACCAGTTTGTGGACAGCTTCCGCACAGGTGGGGCGGGCTAGCGGCCCGAAGGGCAGCTCTCCGTCGGGCATGCGAAGCCGTGCTGGTGCATGACGCAATTGGGGGACTCGTAGGCGCCGCAGTGCAGGCACATGTCCGGGCCCGCGGGCTTCTCGGCAAGCAGCAATTCGATCGCCGCCTCCAGCCCCTGCGCCACGAGCTTCCGCTTCGTCTCCGGGAGACTCCCCCAGAGGCGCTCCAGCTTCTTCATCTTCAGCGACTCATGCCGCCGTACGAGCGCCCGGGCCTTCGGGGTTACGAAGAGGTCCTCGGCACGGCCGTCGGTCGGATTCGGGCGGCTCCTCACGAGCCCCTTCCGGCGGAGCCGTCCGATGAGCTGGGTCGCGGCGGGGGCGGACGAGGAGAGGTACCTGGCGACGTCCTGTGCGCGCCGCGGGCCGGCGGAGTCGAGCCATTTGAGGATGATGACCTGGGTGAAGGAAGCGCCGTCGCCGGAAGGGTCGTGGACGTCGGGCTCGAGGATGCGGCGGGTGAGGTCGGACAGCATGTGGAGGTCTCGTGCGACGCGTCGGGCGAAGGGCTCGCGGGTCATGGTGTACTCCGGGCGGTTGGTGCAGGCATGACACACTACTTAACTGCATTAGTCAACGACTGGGTGATCTCGCGCCATTTCTGGGGAAATTCACGCGCGAAGATCCGGTTCGTGCGGGCGGAACCTCGGCGTGTTCGGAGCGAGACGGGCGCGAGAAGCGACATTTGGCACGGGTCGGGCCGCAATTCCGTAGGTCCGGCGCGCAGCGCCCGGCCGGGATGCGGGGGGCACACGGGTTGCGCGCCCCGCGGCCATGGGCGGCGCCCGCCAGGGACCCGGTGTCGCCCGCTCGCATCGCCGCCAGCGCATCTCTCCAGGAGTTCATGACCCCCCATCACCTCCGCCTGAGTCCCCAGCTTCTCTCCGTTCCCGAGTACCACTCCGGCACCACGCTCGAAGACGCCGCCCGCCGCAGCGGGGTCACGGACTTCGTGAAGCTGGCTTCCAACGAGAACCCGATGGGGCCGTCGCGACGCGCCGTGACGGCGGTGCGCGAGGCGGCCCGGCACCTCCACCTTTATCCGCCGGCGTCCGACGACGCCCTCCGGCAGCGGCTCGCGCGGCACGAAGGACCCGAATTCACGGCGGACCAGGTCGTCTGCGGCCACGGCGGCTCGGACGTGCTGGGGATCCTCGGGGAGGCGTTCCTCGAGGCCGGGGACGAGGCGATCGTCTGCCCGCCGACGTTCCTGCTCTACGGGATCGTGATCGCCCGCAAGGGGGCGAAGGCGGTGCGGTGCCCCCTGAAGGGGCCGGGGTACGACTACGACGTGGACGCGATCCTGGCGGCGGTCACGCCGCAGACGCGCCTGCTGTTCCTGTGCTCGCCCGTGAACCCGACGGGACCGCTTCTGACAGCGGACCGGGCCGCGCGGCTGATGGAGAGGCTGCCGCGCCACGTGCTGGCGGTGTTCGACGAGTCGTACCGCGACTTCGTCGACGACCCGCAGGCCGCCGATGCGCGGGCGTTCGTGCGGGCCGGGCTCCCGGTGGTGGCGCTTCGGAGCATGTCGAAAAGCTGGGGGCTGGCGGGGCTCCGGGTCGGATGGGGGCTGGCCCCCGCCGAGGTGGCGGGGTACCTGCGGCGCCTGCGAGGGCCGTTCGCGCTGGGCTCGCTCGCGATCGCCGGCGCGCTGGCCGCACTCGACGACGCGGGGCATCTCGCCCGTTCCCGGAGGCTCGTGATCCGGGAGCGCGCCTGGCTTCACCGGGAGCTCTCCCGCCGGGGGCTCCAGCCCGTGCCGAGCCAGGCCAACTTCGTGCTGTTCCGTCCCGGGCGACCGCCGGAGGAGGTCTACGAACGGCTCCTCGAGCACGGCGTGATCGTCCGGCCCGCCGCCTACTTCGACAGCCCCGAGTGCATCCGCGTCACGGTCGGGACGCGCTCGCAGAACCGGCGCTTCCTGGCCGCCCTCGACGACGTCCTCTTCCCCGGACGGGCGGGAGCGGCGTCGTGAAGCGTCCCGGCGGACTCGAAGGGCTCACGGTCCTGTCGATGGAACAGGCGCTGACGCTTCCGTACCTGACGTTCCGGCTTGCGGGGGAGGGGATGCGGGTGATCCGGCTGGAGAACCCGCTGGCGCCGGACCCGAACCGGAGCGTGGGGGACGACGTGCTGGGCGAGCCGGGGATGAACTCGTACTTCCTGCCGTACAACGCGGGGAAGGAGTCGGTGACGCTGAATCTCGCGGAGGCGCGGGGGCGGGAGGTGCTGCACGAGATGGTGAAGAGGCTCCCGGTGGACGTCTTCGCGGCGAACACGCGGCCGAAGAATTTCGAGCGGCTCGGGGTGGACTACGAGGCGCTGCGGAAGATCCGCCCGGAGATCATCTGGCTGAGCATCACGGGGTTCGGGCCCGGGAGCGACGAGACGGCGTACGACCCGGTGCTGCAGGCGCGGCTCGGGTGGATGGACCTGACGGGGGAGGCGGAGGGGGCGCCGCAGGTGTTCGGGCTTCCGATGGTGGACCTGGGGACGAGCGAGCACGCGTACGGGGCGGTGATGAAGGCGTTGTACGAGCGGGAGCGGACGGGGGTGGGGCAGCGGATCGACCTGGCGATGGCGCGGAGCGCGTTCGCGTGGATGATCCTGCCGGTCGGGATGGCGGCGAGTTTCGGGAAGGTGACGCGGCGGCGCGGGTCGACGCATCCGTTCTTCGGGCCGGTGTCGGTGTACCCGACGAGCGACGGGTTTGCGTACGTGGCGGTGGGGAGCGACCGGCAGTGGGAGAAGCTCGCGGGGCACGCGGCGTTCCGCGGGCTGGCTCGGGAGGAGTACCGGACGAACGCGGGGCGGATGGCGTCGGGGGACCGGATCCACCGGGAGATGGCGGAAGCGACGCGGCGGCTGACGACGGAGGCGGTGCTGGCGGCGCTGCGCGAGCTGGGGGTGCCGGTGTCGCGCGTCGCGACGCTGACCGAGGTGATGGCGGACCCGTGCGTGCCGGACCGGCTGCGGGCGCGGGACCCGAAGACGGGGAAGGAGCTGGCGCTTCCGCCGCCGCCGCTCGTGTCGGAGTTCCTCGCGCGGCAGAACCTGCGGCTGGCGTTCCCGCCGCGGATGGGGGAGCACACGGCGAAGATCCTCGGCGAGGTCGGGCGCGACGCGAGGGCCGTGGAAGCGCTGCGCGCGGGAGGCGTCGTATGAGCGACGCGTGGATGACGGAGGAGCGCGAGGAGTTCCGCCGCGCCGTCGCGGGGTTCGTGGACCGCGAGGTCGCGCCCGCCGCGAAGGCGCTCGACGAGGAGGAGCGCTTCCCGCAGGAACTGTTCGCGAAGGTGGCGAAGAACGGGTGGCTGGCCGTGCGCTATCCGGAGGGGGCGGGGGACGGGATCGCGTTCCTGCTGCTCGTCGAGGAGCTGGCGCGCGGGTCGCTCGGGCTCGCGGCGACGGTGGCGATGCAGTGCCTGATGGGGACGGACTTCCTGCACCGGTGCGGGACGGCGGAGCAGAAGAAGCGGCTGTTCGAGCCGGCGCTGCGGGGGGAGAAGGTCGGCGTGATCGCGATGACGGAGCCGAACGCGGGGTCGGACCTCGGGGCGATCCGGACGGTGGCGGCGAGCGACGGGGACGGCTGGCGGCTCGACGGCGCGAAGACGTGGATCACGAACGCGACGCGCGCCGACTTCTTCACCGTCGCGGCGAAGACGGACCCGGCGGCGGGGTTCGACGGGATCGACCTGTTCCTCGTGGAGAAAGGGACGCCGGGGTTGTCGGTCGGGAAGGCGATCCCGAAGCTCGGCGCGCGCTGCTCCGAGACCGCCGAGCTGTTCCTCGACGGCGTGCGCGTCCCCGGCGCGAACCTTTTCGGCGGCAAGCCGGGGGGCGGAGGAAAGCTGCTGAAGGCCGTTCTCTCCGAAATCCGGGTGATGACCGGCGCGCTGTCGCTCGGCGTGTCGCGCGCCGCGCTCGAGTCGGGAAAGGCGTACGCGGCCCAGCGCAACGCGTTCGGCAAGCCGATCCGCGACTTCCAGGCGATCCGCCACAAGCTTGCCGAGATGGCGACCGGCCTCGAGGCCGCCCGCAGCCTCGTGTACCGCGCCGCCGGCTCGCCCGGCGACGCCACTCTCGCTGCCATGGCCAAGCTCTTCGCCTCCGAGACCGCCAACCGCATCGCCGACGAGACGACCCGCATCTTCGGCGCCTACGGATTCGCCATGGAGTACGACGCCCAGCGCTTCTTCCGCGACGCCCGCTTCCTCCTGTACGGCGGCGGCACGTCCGAAATCCTCCGCGACGTCATCGCCGCGGCCATCACCCGTTGACGGAGAACCGGCCATGAGATTCGACAAGGCGTACATCCCCTACGGCGCGTACTGGTCCACGCCGTTCTGCCGCTGGCAGGGCTCGCTGGCGCACCGGCATTCGGTGCAGTTCGCGGCGGAAGTCGCGGGCGCGGCGCTGAAGGCGCGCGGGCTCGACCCGAAGGCGCTGGACGGGCTCGCGCTCGGGCTGACGGTGCCGCAGAAGTCGTCGTTCTACGGCGGGCCGTGGCTGACGGCGTTGATCGGCGCGGGCGCGGTGACCGGCCCCGTGATCAGCCAGGCCTGCGCCACCGGCGCGCGCACGCTGGCCAACGCGGCGCTCGAGGTCGAGTGCGGCGGTCGCAATGCCGTCCTCGCCGTCGCCTGCGACCGCACGAGCAACGGCATGCACGTCTACTACCCCAACCCCGGCGGCCCCGGCGGCAAGGGCGACGCCGAGGACTGGGTCTGGGACAACTTCAGCCACGATCCCTTCGCGAAGAACTCCATGCTCGACACGGCGGAGCGTCTCGCAAAGGAGGCCGGGTACAAGCGCGAGGAGCAGGACTCGCTCGCGCTGCTCCGGTACAGGCAGTACGCCGACGCGCTGGCGAACGACTCCGCGTTCCTCAAGCGGTACATGACGCTGCCGTTCGAAGTGAAGGACGCGTGGGGGAAGAAGGTCGTCGCGACGCTCACGGGCGACGAGGGCGTGCCGCCGACGACGGCGGAAGGGCTGGCGAAGCTGCGGCCGGCGCTCGAGGGAGGGTCGGTGACGCCCGGGACGCAGACGCGGCCGGCGGACGGGAACTGCGGCGCGCTCGTCGTGTCGCAGGGGCGGGCGACGGAGTGGGGGCGCGGGCCGTTCGAGGTGAAGCTGCTCTCGTACGCCGAGGCGCGCACGGCGCCCGGCACGATGCCGCGCGCCCCGGCGCCGGCGGCGAAGGCTGCGCTGGCCGACGCGGGCGTCGCGCTGAAGGACGTCGCCGCGATCAAGCTGCACAACCCGTTCGCGGTCGGCGACCTGCACTTCTGCCGGGACCTCGGCGTCGCGCCCGAGAAGGTGAACAACTTCGGGTCGCCGCTCGTCTGGGGGCATCCGCAGGGGCCGACGGGGATGCGGCTCGTCATCGAGTTGGTCGAGGAACTCGCGCTCAAGGGCGGCGGCTTCGGCCTCATGTCGGGCTGCGCCGCCGGCGACAGCGCCGCGGCGATCGTCGTCTCGGTGAAGGGGGCGTGATGCCGCGTCCCCCCCGCGTCCTCGTCGCGAAACCGGGCCTCGACGGGCACGACCGGGGCGCGAAGGTCGTCGCGCTCGCGCTCCGGGACGCGGGGATGGAGGTGATCTACACCGGCCTCCACGCGACGCCGGACGCGATCGTCCGCGCGGCGGTGGAGGAGGACGTGGACGTCGTGGGGCTCAGCGTGCTGTCGGGGGCGCACGTGCCGCTCTGCCGCCGCGTGGCGGAGGGACTGCGCGGGACGGGGAAGGCGCTGGTGCTGGGCGGCGTCGTGCCGGCGTCGGACGAGGCAGAGCTGAAGGCGATCGGGGTCGAGGCGATATTCCGCATGGGCACGGACTTCGAGGAGATCGTGTCGTGGATCCGCAATCGGACGGCCAGGTCCGCAACGAGTCCGGCGTAGTCATCAAGCCGGTCTACACCGCGGCCGACGCGCCCGCGGCTCCTCCCGAGCCGCCGGGGGCGTGGCCGTTCACGCGCGGGATCCACGCGACGATGTACCGCAAGCAGCCGTGGACGATGCGGCAGTACGCGGGGTTCGGCACGCCGGCGCGCACGAACGAGCGCTTCCGGACCCTGATCGCGCACGGCCAGAACGCGCTCAACGTGGCGTTCGACCTGCCGACGCAGCTCGGGCTGGACTCGGACGACCCGCGGGCGGAGGGCGAGGTCGGCCGCGTCGGCATGGCGGTGGACACGCTGGACGACTTCGAACGCGCCTTCGAAGGGATCCCGCTCGGCGAGGTCTCGACGGCGCTGACGATCAACGCGCCGGCGCTCGTCATGCTCGCGATGCACCTCGCCGTCGCGGAGAAGCAGGGCGTCCCGGCGCCCGCCGTCCGCGGCACTCTCCAGAACGACATCCTCAAGGAGTTCGCGGGGCGCGGCGCGTGGGTCTTCCCTGTGAACCCTTCCGTCCGGCTCGTCGCCGACTCGATCGAGTTCTGCGCGAAGTCGGCGCCGAAGTACAACGCGGTCAGCGTCTGCGGCTACCACCTGCGCGAGTCCGGCGCGACGCCGGCGCAGGAAATGGCGTACGCGTTCGAGATCGCGAAGGCCTACCTCGAGGCGTCCGTGCCGCGCGGGCTGACCG
>JADLHC010000219.1 GCA_020849035.1 Planctomycetia bacterium | reverse complement strand
GTCACGGATCACGACGATGACGACGATCGGGGGGCCTGGCATCGACTGCGAGTTCCGCCCATGCCCCGCCCGCGGGCCCTTCATTTTTTTCGAGGGGGAAGAGTGCGCGTGAGTCGGGCCGTGGCGGCGCGCCGCCAGCCCCTCAACCCGGCTCCCGCTCTCCCGCGCCGCCACGGCCCGGCTCCGCACACTCTTCCCCCTCGAAAAAAATGAAGGGCCCGGCTGACCGTCCGGGCCCTTCGAGGTGGGCTGCCGCGTTCAAGCGCGACAGGTGAGGATCTACTTGGGCTGTTCCTTCGGCTTCTTCAGGTCGTACTCGCGCTTCATGTCCTCCGGACCGTCCGCCTTGTTGCCCATGGTGTAGCTGTCGAAGAGCTTGTCGAACTGGCAATTGCGGTGGGCGCGGAGCTGGAGTTCCTTGCCCTGCTCGAGGGCGTAGACGGAGAGGCGCGGCTTGGAGGGCTCGGTGGAGTCCCAGACGTAGATGAGCTTCTCGTTGGCCCCGGTCGGCGGGGTGGCGATGACGTAGCCGTTGGAGGGCTCACCCGGGGTATTTGCGAATGCGACCGGACTGGTGTGACCCATCAGGTAGCCAGCGACGGTGCAGATGGCGCCTGTGAGGATCCCGGCGAAGTACGCTTTCGGGTTCATGGCGGATCTCCTTACTCTGTGAGGGGTTGTGAGGACGCCTCGGAGCGGATCGTATCTTCTGCAAGAGCCGTGCCCCACCGCCTGATTCGCAAGTTGTTTCAGGATAATGACTTAGAGAAGCGGCCTTGCCCCGGCCTTGTCCGGTTGTAAGGACACTTCTCAAAAACATGTCAATTTGCGCGGAAGTGCACGTAGCTGCCAAGGTCTTTGACGCCAATCCGCGCTACAGGTTCCCTTCCGGAAGCGGTTCCAGCTCCGGAATCTCGTCGACAGGCGTCACCTCGACCAGCCCCGGCGGCGGCGCATGCAGCACCAGCAGACACGCGGGGCAGCGCACGGCACGCCCGGCCAGCTCTTCCGGAACCTGCAGGAGCCGTTCGCAGCAGCGGCAACGGAAGCGGAGGATGGGGGCGCGATTCATGCCCTTCTGAACGTCGCGCGGCCGTTCCGGTTCGCCCTACCGGACGGAGATGACGCCGGCCACGCCGCCGTCGCGCGTGATGTTCACGATCCGCGACTTCGACAGGCGCGCGAGCATCGCGACGCCGCGCGGGGTGGCGGTGAATCCGCCGATCGTCACCCGCTTCTCCCACGGCGACGCCGGGTGCCCGGTCGGGTAGATCTCCTCGACCGGCGAGGCGAGTGTCTGGACGACCCACGCCGGCGCCTCGGCCACGGCGCGGTTCAGCAGCCGGTCCCAGGACGCGGCCGACATCTCGCGGCCGAAATGGATGCCGTGACCGCCGTAGTCGCGGTTCGGCTTGAGGACGAGCCGTTCGCGCTCCCGCCGCACGAACTCCGGCAGGTCCACGAGACGGCCGTCCGGGCCGTCCGTCTTCACGCCGCGCACCACGCGTGTCCAGGCGACGTGCTTCCGGAAGATCGCCGCGTCCGCCGCCGGGAACGCCCGGCGCCACCGCAGGCTCGTGAAGATCTCCAGCGCGCCCTTCTGGTCGAACTCCCCAGCGAGCCCGGAGACGACGCGATTCTCGCGGAAGGCCCACTTCACGCCCGCCAGGTCCTTCCCCTCGTCGCCCATTTCGAGGAGGTTGACGGCGGTCGGGTCGCGGTAGAGGAGGTCCACCGGCTTGTCGCCGGCGTACATCCGCCCGCGGGTGACGCGGATTTCGCCCGGGTCGGCGACGATGACGTCGTGCCCGCGGGTGCGGAGGATCTCCGCCATCCTCACGAATTCCGCGGGCCCGGAGTCGCAGGCCTCCTCGAGGAGGCACACGCAGCGGGGTTCGACGCCGATGGCGGCCGCGTGGTCGCGCACCTGGCCGTGGATGAGGTCGAGGACGTCGTCGTCCGGCGCGAACCGGCGACCGGGGAAGGCGCGGGCGAGCCAGGGGCCGACGACCTCGTGCACGATCCGCGAGGCGCACCACGAGTAGTAGGAGGCGCCGACGCCCACCATGTTGGTCTCGAGCACGACGAGCGAGTCGCGCCAGCCCGGCGACCCCAGGTCGAGCGCGCAGTCCACGCGGCCGAGCAGCGTCTGCGGGCGCGTGAACGGCGGGCCCAGCGCGGAACGCATCCAGCGCCTTTCCCGCGGGTCGAGCGGCAGGAGCAACCCCGCCTCGCGGTCGGCGTGCGCGAGCGCCGGGAGGGCCCGCGTCGCGCGGTCGAGCGCCAGGAACGTCCGCTGGAGGAGCGCGCGCTGCGGGGCCGTCAGGAGCCAGGGCCGCGCCGTGACGTGGATCGGCCGCGCCCTCCCCGGCGCAGGGTAGAACTTCATCCCGTACCGCCGCGCCAGCACCGCGATCTCGTGCGCCCAGCGGTCGAGCTCCGCCTGCGGCACCGCGAGGAGCTTCCGCTCCAGCCCGGCGCGGGGCACGAAATCGGCCCGCAGTTTCTCGGCGCGCATCGGGTCGCCTACCGCTGCCCGGGAATCACCTGGAACCGCACCGTCTTCCCCTGCTCGCCCTTCCCCAGCGCCCGGCCGTACGCGTGCTCCAGCGATTCGCGCTCCTTCTCGGGCGCGGCCTCGTTGAGCGCCCACGCGCGCCCCGCCGTCGTCAGCTTCGTTCGCAGCTCCGCGTCGCCCGTGAGCCGGCGCACGGCGTCCGCCAGCGCGGCGTCGTCGCGCGGCGGCACCACAAGCCCCGTCGTGTTCGCGCGCACCAGGCCGCGCAGCCCCGGGACATCGCTCACCACCACCGGCGTCTCGCACGCCATCGCCTCGATCACCGCCGCCGCCCCCGCCGTCCTCACCGCGGGCACCGCCATCACGTCCATCGCGTTCATCACCCGCGCCAGCTCCCCCGCCGACTTCCACGGCACCAGCCCCACCGCCTTCGCCAGCGCCGGATGCGCCTTCTGCCACCCCGCCACCAGGTGCGCGTCCTCCCGCTTCAGCGCCCCCGCCAGCACCAGCTTCCACGACTTGTCCTCCTCCAGCAGCCGGCCCAGGGCCTTGAGAAGCGTCACCAGCCCCTTGCGCTTCTTCGCCTCCCCCGCGAACCCGATCACCTTCGAGTCGCCGAGCCCGAGCTTTCCGCGGATCTCCTGCGCGTCCGCGAGGCGGCGGAAGATGCCCGCGTCCACGGACGGCGGCACGAGGTAGACCGCGCGGTCGCCCGCCAGCGTGTGGACTTTCTTGCCGATCTCCACCGACGGCGCGGTCACCGCCTCCGCCTTCTCCAGCGCCCACAGGACGATCGCCGAACGCGCAGGGTCGGTGATCGCGCTGTCCAGGTCCGCGCCGCGCGTCGAGACGACCGCCGGGATCCCGCACCAGCGGCCCGCATGCACGGCCGCCCACGACGACCACGACGCCGACAGCGCGTGGAAGATGTCGAGCTGGTGCTTCTTGCGCGCCTGCACGGCGATGTCGTTCCACTCCAGCAGCGTCTCGCCGGGGTTCCGGTGGACGCCGAACCGCGTCACGGTGACGCGGTCCTTCACGTCGTGGGCCACGTCGCCGGCGGGAATCTTGCCCGAGGGCGTCATCACCACCACGTCGTGCCCGGCGCGCGCGAGCATCGACACCAGCCGCTCCGCGGACACGGCCAGCCCGCCCGCGTCCGGCGCGTACTTCTCCGTCAGGATCCCGATTCGGAGGCCCATGAGGCGGGGAAGCGTAGCGCGGGGGGGCGGCAGTGTCCAATGGGGAACCGGTCCGGGAAAAGACCCGCGAGGACGCCGGCCGCGGCGCCCGCCAGGTGCGCGAGCGGCACCGGGACGCTTCCGTCGAGCCCGCGCGCGAACAGCGTGGCGCCCGTCACCGCCTCGTAGCCGACCTTGCCGAGGAAGAGCGCGAGCACGGCGCCGGCGGCCGCGACCCACCCCCAGCGGCGCGCCGCGGCGTTCTCCCGGAGGATCGTGACCGAGAGGAGCGCGAAGAGCGTGGAGTCGAGCCCCGAGAGCCCTTCGTAGGTGCGCAGGCCGGGCGAGGCGAGCACGGCGACGGCGACGGCCGCCGCGCCCGCAAGGAGCGACGCGACGAAGCGCTTCCGTCCGTCGCGTTCGCAGAGGTTGCCGAGGAAGACGAAGGTGACGAGGTCCCAGGCGAAGTGCTCGAAGTTGACGTGGGCGAGATGCGACGTGAGGAGGCGCCACGCCTGCCCGGACGCGACGGCGGCCCGGTCGAACCGGACCGCCGCCGCCGCGCCGGGAACGAGAAAGACCGCGGCGGCGGCCGCGGCCGGAAGCAGCGTGGCCCAGGGGGTGAACCCCGCCGCTTCCCGCCGTCCGGCCGTCGCGCCGCGCATCTATGCCGCCTTCCGGTTCCGGCGGGCCAGGAGCGCCAGCCCCCCGAGACCGGCCGCCACGAGGACGGACAGCGGATCGAGCGCCCCGGCCCCGAACCCGCCGCCGCCGCTGCGGGAGGACGGCGGAGGCGTGTAGGTGCGCCCGCCGGGGGTCGCCACGTCCGGGGGAGCCTGCGGCGCCGGCCGCGCGGCCGCCTCCGGGCCGATGTCCGCCATCGCCTTCGCGCGGATCGCGTCGAGCTGCGCCGCGAGCGCGTCCTGCCCCGCCTTCTCGCGCTCCGTCCGGCGCGAGTTCCGCCGGTCGATCTTCCAGCGCTGGTACTCCGCGTCGTTCTCCAGCACGAGGAAGCTCGTGTACTCGGTCACGATCGAGTACCCCTCGCCGAGCCGGACGATCTCGGGGATGAGGGGCTCGCGGCTCCCGGCCGTGTCGCCTTCGCGCAGCAGCCCGTCGACGCGCTTCATGGCCCACATCCGCTCGATCTCGGCGTTGCCGGCGTCCTTCGCCGGGAGCGAGATCTCGGTCACCTGGTCCAGCCTCCCGCCGCCCAGGTCCGCCTGCACGCGCACTTTCGCCTTTCCCGCCTTCGCGAACCTCCCGTAGACGCGGACCGGCGCGCCGTGGAACAGGTTGGGCATCTCCCGCGGCTCGACGTCGTACACGTCGCCGCCGTCGAACTGGATGCGGACGTTCGTGGCCGCCGGGCGCAGCAGCTTGCGCCGGAACGCCGCGGCCTGCCGCGTGAAGTCGTCGCCGCGCGACACGAACGCCGCGAGGCCGCCGCTCGACCCGGCGAGCTGCTGGAGCAGCCCCCGGTCCACGTCGTTGCCGACGCCGATGCAGAACACGCGTACGCCGGAAGGCCGCGCCTGGATGACCTTCTGCAGCCCCGGCCGGTCGCGCTCTTCCGTCATCCCGTCGCTCATGACGACGACGTTCAGCACGCGGTCCGGGTCCTTGTACCGGTACGAAGCGCCGACCGCCTGCGTCAGGATCGTCCCGCCCGCCGGGCTCTGCGCGTCCAGGAACTGCCCGCCCGCCGTCTTCGACGCGGCGTCCGCCGGCTTCAGCCCGCGGAACAGCGCGTTCGCCTGGATGTTGAACGCGACGATCTCGAAGCGGTCCTTCTCGCCGAGCGCCCTCACGAACGCGCCGAGCGACTCGCGCGACATCGCGAGCTTCCCGTCGTCCGCCATCGAGCCGCTGACGTCGAGCACGAACACGTAGTCCATCCCGTTGTCCTCCGCCGCGAGCTCGTCGCCCGCGGTGAGCGTCATGCAGAAGTACCCGTCCTCGTCCGGCGGCTTCGACGCGACGAGGTCCACCCCCGTGCGGGCCCTCTCCGCGTGGATCGCCACCACGAGGTCGCGGTTCAGCGAGCCGCCGCGGGCCTCCATGCTCGCCTGCACGTACCGCGCGTCGTGCTTCGCCACCACGAACGCGCTCCCGTGGCTCGGGCTCTCGACCGCCACGATCGGCACCTCGCTCTTCACGTCCACCGCCAGCCCGAACGCCCCCGTGACCTTCGGCGACGCGCCCGGCCGGGCCTGCGTCGCCAGCGGGTAGACGTACGTCGCCCAGTCGGCGTCCCAGTCCAGCTCCTGGTAGTACGTGATCCGCACGCGCTGCTCGGCGCGCGCCGCGATCGGGAAGATGCGCATCTCGAACGTCCGGAAGTCCGCCTGCTCGAGGAGGCCCGGGTCGCGGTTCACGCGCTTGTAGCTGTCGTAGATCTCCCGCGCGCGCAGCTTCTCCACGACCTCGCCGGTCATCTCCTTGCCGTTGATCCACATGGTGAAGCCGGCGACGGAAGCGCCGCGCGGCACGGGGACGACGTCGAGCGCCTCGACGGTGCGGTCCTCGCCCGTCCACGCGATGCGCGAGACGTTGATCGTCGACAGCAGCGATCCGCGCGCGCCCTCGATCGTGAGGTGGCCCGCGGCGTTGGCGATCGTGCGCGCGACGACGAAGTCGAGCGCCCGCTGCGTGCCGAGGAAGACGTATCCGGCGGCCGCCAGCGCGATGAGAAGTCCGACACCGGCGCAGGCCCAGAGCACGAGCGCGACGAACGCACGCTGCGCGCGCCGCCGTGGTCGCCGTGGTCGCGCAGGCGCTGCCGGAGGCGGCGTGCCTGGTTGCGTCGGAGCGCCGGCGCCGTCGCTCAAAACGCGAGTCCCACGGAGAAATGGAGACGAACCCGGTGGACGTCCTGGCCGTAGGCGAGGTCGAGGCGGAACGGGCCGATCGGCTTGCGCACGCGCGCCCCGACCCCGTAACCCAGGGCAAGGTGCAGGTCGGTGAGACTGTCCATCGCGTTGCCCGCGTCGACGAATGTCGCCATCCCGATCGACGGCGTGAACCAGTGATTGAATTCGGCGCTCGCGAGCGCGTAGTAGCG
>JADLHC010000218.1 GCA_020849035.1 Planctomycetia bacterium | reverse complement strand
TCCCGAACGGCGCGGACGCGTCGACCATCGCGATGTTGAGGTCGCGCTGGAGGCGCAGGTCGTGGAAGCCGTCGTCGAGCACGGCGGCATCGCACCCGTCCGCGAACGCCTTGCGCGCGAGCGCAAGCCGGTCGGGTCCGAGATAGCGCTTCCCCGCCCCGAATCCCTCGTCGTCGACGCCGCCGACCTGGAGGCCGTAGCCGCGGGAGACGACGGCGACGCGGAGGCCGCGGGACTCGAGCCGGCGGGTGAGCATCTCGACCATGGGGGACTTGCCGGTGCCGCCGAGGGTGATGTTGCCGACGCCGATGACGGGGCCGGGGAGGCGGTGGCGGCGGCGGAGGCCGAGCGCGAACGCGGCGGAGCGGAGGGCGAGGGCGCCCCCGTAGAGGGCGGCGAACGCGGAGAGCCCGGCGCGCGAGCACGCCGCGCCGAGGCCGGTGCGGCGGCCTGTGACGAGGTCGGTCCAGGCGCGCTGGGTGGAAGGAGACATGGCGATCTCATTGTATATCGGCCGCGGAGGCGGCGGGTTCGCAAGATGGGCGCGGCGCGGGGGAGCGTGATATGGTGCGGCTCGATGAAGAGCCCCCTCCTGGTGCTGCTGCTGGCCGCGGTCGCGTGCGCCGAGGCTCCGCGCGAGTGGCTGGTGGCGGGTCCGCTGAAGGGGCGCGGGCGCGGGTTCCTCGCGGCGGACGCGGCGGGCGAGATGATGTTCGGGGGCGAGGCGCCGCGGTATCCGAAGAAGGGCGACAGGCTCGGCGGGCTGGAGTGGGTGGCGATGACGGAGACCGGGGAAGGGGCGATCGAGGGGGAGGCGCTGGCGCCGGGGGTGGCGTACACGGTGGTGCCGTCGGAGTCGGAGCGGGTGGTGCTGGTGTCCTGTCCCGGCGCGGGGACGGTGTACGTCAACGGCGTCGCGTTCGTGGGGGACGTGTACGCGTCGGGGGTCGATGGAGTCCCGGTCCTGCTGCGCAAGGGGGAGAACCACGTCGTGTGCCGTGCGGCGCGCGGGAGGTTGAGCCTGGAGATGTCGGATCCGCCGGCGCCGGTTTTCCTGATGGACGCGGACGTGACGCTGCCGTCGCGCGTCGGCGGCGAGAACCAGGGCGCGTGGGGCGCCGCGGTGCTGGTGAACGCGACGGCGGAATGGGTGCGCGACGCGACGATCTCGTACGGCAGGGTGACGGCGCCGATCGCCCCGCTGGCGCCGCTCGCGGTGACAAAGGTCCCGTTTCTCGTCGGTAAAGGCGACTCCGTGACCGTCACGGTCAAGCGCGGCGCGGACGCCCATGCCCGGACCTGGGCGCTCCACGCCCCGGAGAAGACGACCGCGTTCCGGCGGACGTTCCGCTCGAAGATCGACCGCTCCGTGCAGTACTACGGCGTCCAGCCTCCCGCGAACTTCGACCGCTCCCGCCGCTACGCCCTCCTGCTGTCGCTCCACGGCGCCGGCGTCGAAGGCGGCGGCCAGGCTGCGGCGTATGCGCCTTTCGACTGGTGCGCCGTCGTCTGCCCGACCAACAGGCGGCCGTACGGGTTCAACTGGGAGGAGTGGGGGCGGCTCGACGGGCTGGAAGTGCTGGAGCGCGGCATCGACGACTTCAAGGTGGACGAGTCGCGGATCCTGCTGTCGGGGCACTCGATGGGGGGCCACGGCGCATGGCACTTTGCCGTCACGTACCCCGATCGCTGGGCGTGCGTCGCGCCCTCCGCGGGCTGGATATCCTTCTGGACCTATCCGTTCGAGCGCCGCGACGCCCCGCCGGACTACGAGCGGCTCTTCCGCGCCTCCGTTTCCCCCTCCGATACGCTCGGGCTCGTGCGCAATCTCGCGGGTCTCCCGATTTACGTCCTCCACGGCGGCGCGGACGACGTCGTGAAGCCTGAGCAGGCGGAGTGGATGATCGAGGCGCTGAAGCCGTTCCACAAAGACTGGCGCTACACGAAGGTGGAGGGCAAGCCCCACTGGTGGAACGCGGACGGGCCGGGCGTCGACTGCCTGACCCTTCCCGACATGACGGACTGGATGCAGAGGCAGCGCCGGCCGGAAAGCCTGGCCTCGTGGGAGTTCCGGACGTTCTCCCCCGCGGTGTCCTCGTCCTGCCGCGGGTTCGAGATCCTCGCGCAGGCGCGCCCGTACGCCCTGACGCGCGTTCGCGCGTGGGTCGACGAGTTCGGAGCGCGGTTCTTCGAGACCGAGAACGCCGTCCACGTGCGCGTCAGGTCCCCCAGGTCCTTCACGCTCGACGGCCAGCCGCTGCAGGCGGGCGAATTCCACCGCGGCGCGGACGGGCGCTGGGCGGCCGGGGCGCCCGCCGGGCTCCGCAAGACCCCGAGCCTCCAGGGCGCGTTCTCGCAGGCCTTCCACACCCCGTTCCTCTTCGTCGTCCCCTCCGCCGGCGATCCCGCCGAGATCGCCGACTGCGTCGCCCGCGCCCGCCTCGACGCCTCAATCTGGTGGTACCGCGGAAACGGCCGCGCGCCCGTCGTTGCCGACGCCGACGTCACGGAGAAGCACTGGAAGGATTTCAACCTTGTCCTGCTGGGAAGCGCCGACTCGAACGCGTGCTGGAAGAAGATCGCGGACCGCCTGCCGTTCCGGGCGGCCCCCGGCGCGATCACGATCCGGGGGGACGTGCTGAAGGGCGACCTGGCGCTGGCGGCGGTCTACCCGAATCCGGACGCGCCGGGGAAGCTGGTCGCGGTGATCGGCGCGAGCGGCCCTGCGGGACGCCGCGCCTGGAACGCGTTCACCTGGTGGCACCCCGACACCGGCGCGCCCGACGTGGCGTGCTGGGGGGCGGACGTGCACGGGGCGTGGACCGACGCGATCCGCGCGATCGGGTACTTCGGCGCGGACTGGAAACCTCAGGAAGGAATGTGGGAAGTCCGGAAGTAGGACGTGCGTTGCAGCTTGACCGTTTCGAAACCACAGTCAGAGAGTCCCGGGCATGAGAACTCGCCTCCTGTCGTCCCTCGCGGCGCTCCTCGTTGTCGCCGGCTGTTCCGGCAACTCCGCCACCGCTTCGCCTCCCCCGGACGGCGCACCGCCCGCCCCCTCCCAGCCGCCCCAGGCGACGGACCCCGGACCCGGGGCGCCGGACCCGCAACCGAAGCCCGAGCCGGCGGTCCCGCAGATCCTCGCGCACACTCTGACGATCGCGCTCGACCCCGCGACCCACACGCTCGACGCCACCGACGCCATCGAGCTGTCCGGCGCCGGCGTCACCTCGATCGACTTCGACCTGAACCCGGCGTTCCAGGTTTCCTCCGTGACCTGCGGCCGCCTCGCCGCCGAGTTCACGTTCAAGCAGGGCAAGATCCACGTCGCTTTCCCCGCCCCGTCCGAGGAGCGCTTCACCGTCACGATTGCCTGGAAGGGCGTCCTCCACGATCCGCCCCATCGTGACGAGGTGCGCTTCGTGGTCGGCGAGAAATGCGACGGCACGATCCAGGCGGAGGGCGCGTTTCTCCCCGGCTCCGCGATGTGGTACCCGGACCTCCCGAACCAGATGGCGCGCTTCACCGTCGTCGCGAAAGTCCCCGAGGACTGGGAGGTCGTGGGCCAGGGCGCGCGCCACGAGTACGACCCGAAGACAAAGAAGGCGACGTGGTGCGACCCGGTCCCGGCAGACCGTCTCGACGTCGTCGCCGGCCCGTACGTCCACGAGGAGCTCAAGTCCGGCCGCGTGACGATCCGCTCCTACTTCTTCAAGGAGGACGTCTCGCAGGCCGAGGCCTACCGCAAGGCCGCGGCGGACTGGGTCGAGCACTGGTCGAAGCTCCTCGGGCCGTACCCGTACGACGACTTCTCCATCGTCGAGAACTTCTTCAGCACCGGCTACGGCATGCCGGCGTTCACGCTCCTCGGGCAGGACGTGATCCGCATGGGCCCGCGCTACCTCGGCGAGGGCGGCCTCGGCCACGAGGTCCTGCACTGCTGGTGGGGTAACGGCGTGTTCATCGAGGGCGCCAACTGGTGCGAGGCCGCCACCACGTACTGCTCCAACTACCACTGGGTCGAGTTCACCCAGGGCGACGCCGCGGCGCGCAAGTACCGCCGCCACCAGTCGGTCCGGTACTCCATGCACGTCAACGACGCCAACGACTACCCCGTCCGCAAGTTCATGGGCAAGGTCACCGAGGCCGACAACGAAATCGGCTACGGCAAGGGCTCCATGCTCTTCCACCTCGCCCGCCGCCGCATCGGCGACAAGGCCTTCTGGGCCGCCCTCCGCCGCGTCGTCCGCGACAGGACCGGCGCGCGAGCGTCGTGGGACGACTTCCGGGCGGCGATGGAAGCGGAGTCCGGGGAGGACCTGTCCGGGCTGTTCCGGGCGTGGCTGGACGGGAAAGGCGCGCCGGAGATGACGCTGGAGCGGACGGGAAAGGGCGCGAAGCTGACGGTGAAGGGGCCGCTGAAGGACCTGCGCGTGCGCGTGCGGACGACGGTGAACGGGACGGCGACGGACGACGACGTGGCCGTGAAGGACGGCGTGGCCGAGTGGGCGCTGCCGGCGGGCACGACGCGCGTCGAGGTCGATCCGGACTTCGATGTCTTCCGCCGGCTGGCGCCGGAGGAGCTTCCGATCTGCCTGAACCGCGTCGTGGTCGCGCCGAAGCAGGTGGTGGTGCTGCCGGACGGCGAGGCGGGGGCGTACGCGGAGGTGCTGGCACGGCTGGAGGGTTGGGAGCGGCTGAAGGGGGCGGAGGCGACGCCGGAGGCCCTGAGGGGGAAGGCGGTGTTCGTGCTGGGCGGGCCGGACGTGAATGCGCTGGCGAAGCGGTGGGCGGAATCGGGCGCGCTCAAGCTGGCGGGCGTCGAGGTGCGGACAGACGGATGGAAGGACGACAAGGAGGAGGTCAAGCTGGGGCAGGATCGCGGGCTGCTGGTGTCGTTCGTGTCGCCGGACGACCCTGGGCAGCAGGCGGCGCTGTTCTTTCCGGCGTCGGCCGCGGCGACGAAGCCGGCGCGGCTGCTGCTCTACTACGCGTGGGACGGGTGGCTCGTCTGGAGGGACGGGAAGATCGCCGCGCGCGGCGAGTTCCCGGTCGCGAACCGTCTTGCGATGGAAGTGAAGTGATGCGAGCGACGCTCACGGCCCTTGCGGTCCCCGAGCTCGAGCTGTCCGCGAGCGCCGGGGAATGGCTGTCGCTGGCGGACGTTCTCGACGCGGGCGCCGGCCGGGTCGTGTGCGAGACGGGCGAGCCGGTCTCGCCGGGGGAGTCGCGCCTCCGGGCCCTCGCCGTCCGGCCGGCCGCCGGGCCGCAGGTCCGCATCGGCGCCGACTCCCGCGCGGGCGAGGCCTTCGTTGAGGGGACGCCCGCCGGGCTCGCGCAGATGGCCCGCCTCGTCCGCGAGTTCGCCGCCAAGTCGCGCCGCGGCCAGGCGGACCCCATCGAGAACCGCGGACCCGATCACTTCATTCACCCGGCCAGCATCCTCACCATTCTGCACCTCGGCGGCGAGGCCGCCGCGCGCAAGGGCGACGTCGGCGGATAGCCCCGCTTCTTGACCTTTTGGCCCAATCGGCGACCCTCTCGACATGCCCTCACGCAGCTCTCCCGCCGTCCTGGGCGTCCTCGCCGCCGGCATCCTCCTCGGCACGTGGGTGCTCTTCGGCCTCGAACGTCCCGTCCGCCGCCCCACCGCCGCCCTCCCGATCGTCGCCCCCCCGGCAGCGCTCTTCGATGACATCCGCGCGCTCGCCGCACCCGGGATGCAGGGCCGCGCCGAGGACTCCGGCGGCGCCGACCTCGCGGCCGAGTACATCCACCGCCGCTTCCGCACCCTCGGCCTGCGCGTCGAACGCCTCCCGTACGAAATCCCGCGTCGACGCCTCGCGCCGGGAACCCGCCTCGTCCTCGGCCCCGAGTCGATCGCGCCCGGGAAGAACTTCGCGCCGCTCACCTGGAGCGGGACCGGGACGGCACACGGGCCGCTCGTCTCCGGACTCGCCGCCCGGATTTCGGGCGACACCGCGACCCTCGCGGGCACCGTCGCCATCGAACGCCTCTCCCCTTCCCCCGGCTCCTTCCGCCGGCTCGACCCGCCGCTCGCCGAACGCGCCCTCGCGTACCAGGACCTCGGCGCCGCCGGCGTCCTCTTCGTCGCCGACTCGCGCGATCCGATGGCGGGGGGCGAAGCGGCGTGGGCGGGGCAACTGGACGCGCGAGCGGAGGCGCGGATCCGGGCGCATCCGGCGGAGGCGCAGGAGTGGGCGCGCGACCGGGCCGCGACCGGCGCACAGTCGCGGGCCGTGCAGCCCTCGCGCCCGCTCCGGATCCCCGCCGCGGTCGTCTCCTGGGACCTTGGCCGGTCTCTCGACGACGGCGGCGCCCAGCTCGCCACGGTCTCCGTCGCCGTCGAGGACGCCCCGCTCGCCGGCGCCAGCGTCGTCGGCCTTCTCCCCGGCGCCTTCCCCGGCCGCGCCGCCGTCGTCGTCTGCGCGCACTTCGATTCCCACGGAATCCGCCCGGACGGCCGCATCTACCCCGGCGCCTGCGACAACGCCTCCGGAGTCGCGGTCCTCCTCGCCGTCGCCCAGGCGCTCGCCCGCGACCCGCGCCCCCTCCTCCGCCCCGTCGTCTTCGCGGCCTTCGGCGGCGAGGAACTCGGCCTCCACGGCTCCCGCGCCTTCGCACGCGCCGTCCACGGCCTCCGCGGCGGCGCCCTCTGCGCCTTCAACGTCGACATGGCCGCCCGCGGGCCCGAGACGGAGATCACGATCGTGGGAAGCGCGTTCGCGCCGGACGTCTTCGGCGTGGCGAAGGGCTCGCTCGAACGCGCGGGATTCGAGGTGAAGACCACGATCCCGGGCGGCTACCCGATCGACTTCACGTTCCGCCACGGCAGCGACCACTGGCCGCTTCACGAAGCCGGGATCCCCTCGATCCTCGTGACGTGCAACAGCTTCCCCGAACGCGACACGCCGGACGACCGGGCGGACCGGTGCTCGCCCGCGCAGGCGCGCCGGGTGGCGGAGGGCGTGCTCGCGGCGGTGTGGGAGGCTTCGCGGCGCCAGGAGCCGTTCGCGGCGCCGATCGACGCGGTTGTGAAATTTCCCGGGGAAAAGTAGGCTCGGGGCGGGTCGGGGAGCATTCTGTATCTCGTCGGAGTCAGGGAGGACGTGCATGCCCATCGAGTTTTCGTGTTCGTGCGGCCGGCGGCTGCAGGTGGCGGAAGACCTGTCCGGAAGGGATGTCCGCTGCCCGGTGTGTTTCAAGGTCGTCACAGCCGTCGTGGCGCCCCCCGAGCCGCCCACGGCAGACCTGGCGCCGGAGGCAGCCCGGCCCCTCCGCCGCAAGCCGCGTCCCGGTGCGGTCGGAGGGACGCAAGCCCAGCCCGTGACGTCGTCCCGCGTCTCAAAGCTCTCCGTCGCGGGAGCCGTCGTCTCCATGTCCGCGCTCGCACTGGCACAGATGTTCGAGAGCATCACCCTCGCGATCGTCGGAGGACTTGCCGGCGCCCTGATCTCCATCATCGCCTGGATCCGGGTGCGCGCTTCCGGCGGCAGACTGCGCGGTTCTGAATTTGCCTCAACAGGACTTGCGGTCGGCCTCGGGGGCGTCGCTTCCGGACTCGCCCTGCTCCTCCTCGCGGTCGTCTTCCTGGTCGTCATGATCTACGTGATCTACTGGATCCTCCAGCTCGCGCCCGTGGACTGCGGAAGCTCGAGACGCTGATCCTTGGGCGCTCGAGAGTCTGTCTCTCCGGGAGGTTCCGGGCTAGACTGGCGGCTCATCCCAAGGAGCCCCGCGTGGACACCCAAGCCCCGCGGACCTCGCTCCCCCCCGATCGCCTGAGGGCGCTCGAGGAGGCGCTGGAGGTCCGGTTCGACAATCCCGACGTGCTGTTGCGCGCGCTCGTGCACTCGTCCGCGAAGGACGCGACGCTTCCGTGCAACGAGCGGATGGAGTTCCTCGGCGACTCCGTGCTGGGGCTCGTCGTGAGCGAGCACCTGTACCACCTGTTCCCGGACTTCCCCGAGGGCGAGCTGTCCTCGATCAAGTCGGTCGTCGTGAGCGCGACGTCGCTCGCGGCGTGCGCCAAGACGCTGAACCTGGGCGAGTTCGTGATCCTGGGCAAGGGGATCCTGCAGAAGAAGGCGATCCCCGACTCGGTGCTCGCCAACGCGCTCGAGGCCACGATCGCCGCGATCTACATGGACCGAGGCCTCGAGTCGGCGCGCGTCTTCGTGCTGCGCATCCTGCGGCCGCGGATCGAAGAGGTGCTGAAGGACCAGCACGCGAAGAACTGGAAGTCGCTTCTGCAGCAGCACACGCAGAAGGAGATGGCGTGCGTGCCGCTGTACCGCGTGGTGGGCGAGACCGGGCCGGACCACGAGAAGTCGTTCGAGGTGTCGGTGGAGGTCGCGGGGAAGACTTACGGCCCGGGGGGCGGCAAGACCAAGAAGGACGCTGAGCAGCAGGCGGCGCGGATCGCGTTCGAGGCGATCGGCACGCCGAACGCCGGACAGGCGGCGACGCAGTAGCGCCGGTCACTCCGCGGCCAGGCGGTACCCGACCCCCTGCTCCGTCAGGAGGTAGCGCGGCCGCGCGGGCTCGGCCTCGATCTTCTGGCGCAGGTTTGCCATGTGGACGCGCAGGTAGTGCGACTCCTCCTCGCGCAGCGGGCCCCAGACCTCGCGCAGCATGTGCGCGTGCGTGAGCACGCGCCCCGGGTGGCGCGCGAGGAGCGCCAGGAGCCTGTACTCCGTCGGCGTGAGCTTCGCTTCCCTCCCCGCAACCAGGACGCGGCGGTTGGCGAAATCCACGGTAAGGTCGCCGACGGTGACGGCCGGCTCCTCCCCGGGTCCCGCGGCCGCGCGCCGGCGGAGCGCGGCGCGGATGCGCGCGAGGAGCTCCGGGATGCCGATCGGCTTCGTCATGTAGTCGTCGGCCCCCGCGTCGAGCGCTGCAACCTTGTCCTTCTCGCGGCCGCGCGCCGACAGCACGAGGATCGGGGCTTTCGTCCATTCCCGAAGCCGCGTCGTCACCTCCAGCCCGTCCATGTCCGGCAGCCCGAGATCCAGCACGACGAGGTCCGGCGGCCTGCCGGACGCCGCCACGAGCGCGGCCTGGCCGGTCTCCGCTTCCGCCAGCTCGTACTTCTCGGCCTCGAGGGCGGGCCTGAGGAAGCGGCGGATGCGGGCGTCGTCCTCGACGATGAGGACGAGCGGGCGCGCTGTCGTCATGCGGGGGTCTCCGGGGGCGGCGTGTGGCCGATGGGGATCCAGAACGAGACGGACGCGCCGCGCTCCGGCCGGTTGGCCGCCCAGATGCGGCCGCCGTGGATCGCGGTGATCGCCCGGCAAATGGACAGCCCAAGCCCGGCGCCCCGCTCCGATTTCGCGGCGAGTCCGCGATAGAACTTCTCGAACACCCGGGTTTCCTCGCCCGGCGCGAACCCCGGTCCCTCGTCGTCCACACGGACCAGGACTCCCGAGCCTTCCCGCGCCGCCGAGATCCCGACCGGCGATCCCGCCGGCGTGTAGCGGACGACGTTCTCGAGGAGATTGTAGAGGAGCTGCTCCAGCAGCACGCCATCCGCGTTCACGAGCGGCAGGTCCGCCGGCACGTCCAGCTTCACGCCTCTCCCGGCCAGCGACGCATCCAGGCGCCGCAGCGTCGAGCCGATCACCTCCTCCATCGAGACCCACTGGCGGTTCATCTCCACCGCCCCCGACTCCAGCCGCGTGATGTCCAGCAGGTTCGAAACGAGCCGCGTCAGGCGCCCCGCCTCGTCGTGGATCCCCTGGAGAAGGGCCCGCGTCGCCTCAGGGGACGTCTCGGGACGCGTGAGAAGCGTGTGCGCCGTCCCGGAAATGACCGACAGCGGCGTGCGCAGATCGTGCGACACGGAACTCAGGAGCGCGCTTCGCAGCTTCTCCATCTCCGCCTCGACCCGTACCCGGTGCGCGTCCATCGCCAGCTGCTGCCGTTCGACGGCGAGCGCCACCTGTCGCGCGAACTGCGACAGCAGGTGCCCGGCCTCCAGCCCCGCCAGCTTCTCGATCCGTTCTGCCCGGAACGCGGCGACGCCGAGCACGCCGCGCGCCGTCGCCAGGGGCACGCACAGGACGGACGCGGAGGGCAGGGTGTCCGTTCCGCGACCCGCCATCCGCCGGTTGTCGAACGCCCACTGCGCCACCGCGAGGTCCGGGCTGTCCTCCATGTCCACCGCCGTCCCGCCCTCACCGCCCGCCTCGCGAAGCCGCCCCTCCGCGGCGGGCAGGAACAGCCGCACCACTGCGCCGAAGGCCTCCTCCAGCCCCTCCCGCGCCGCAACCAGCAGCGACTTCAGGTCCCCCGCGTCCGACAGCTTCATGGACATCCGGTGCAGCGCCTCCGTCCGCGCCTCCCGGAGCCGGCTGAACTCCGCCTGGGCGCGCAGGCGATCGGTCAGGGTCCCGACGACGAGGCCGACGGCAAGCATGGCGGCGAAGGTGATGAAGTACGGGGTGTCGGAGACGTTGAACGTCCAGCGGGGGGGCACGAAGAGCACGTCGAAGCAGAGGACCCCGAGGATGGCGGCGAGGACGGAGGCGCGAAGGCCGAACCGGTAGGCGACAAGGGTGGTCGCGAGAAGGAAGAGCATGGCCAGGTTGGCGAGCGGGGACGTGGGCCACAGCCAGACGAGGAGAAGCCCGGCGCCGGTGGCCGCGACGACGGCGCCCAGGGCCCACGCGTAGCCGGCTCCGCTGGCAGGAAGCGAGCCGGCGGAGAGCCCACCCCGGGAGTCCTCTTCCGCGGACTCCGTGCCGCGGACGACGATGACGTCGATCTCCCCGGCGCGCCGGCTGAGCTCGTCCAGGGGCGAGGTTCCGATCCAGTCGCGCCAGCGCGGCCTCTCCGTCTTGCCGACGACGAGCCGGGTGACGTTGCGGCGCCGCGCGTACGCGACAAGCTCCCCGACGACGTCCGTTCCCGGGATCATCACGGCCTCGGCGCCGAGGCGCTCCGCCGCGCGCATGTTCCGGTCGAGCCGCGCAAGGTCCGCCTCCGGGAGCGACCGCAGCGCGGGCGTCTCGATGCAGACCGCGATCCACTCCGCCCGCATCGCCGTCGCGAGGCGCCGCGCGGCCCGTACAACCATCGCCGAGGTCGGGCTCGGGCCCACGGCAACCATGATCCGCTCCGCCGTGGGCCAGGTGAGACCCGTTCCGCGCCTCGCCGCGGCGACGTCCTCGCCCACCCGGTCCGCCGTCCGCCGCAGCGACAGCTCGCGAAGCGCCGCGAGGTTTCCGCGCCGGAAGAACCCCTGCAGCGCCCTCGCCGACTGCTCGGGCACGTAGACCTTTCCCTCCCGCAGCCTCTCCAGCAACTCGTCCGGCGTCAGGTCCACCAGCTCCACCTCGTCCGCCTTCTCGAACACCACGTCCGGCACCGTCTCGCGCACCGCCACGCCCGTGATCTGCGCCACCACGTCGTTCAGGGACTCCAGGTGCTGCACGTTCACCGTCGTGAACACGTCAACTCCCGCCGCCAGCAGTTCCTCCACGTCCTGCCACCGCTTCGCGTGCCGGCTCCCCTCGACGTTCGTGTGCGCCAGCTCGTCCACGAGAATCAGCCCAGGCCGCCGGGCGAGCGCGGCGTCCAGGTCGAACTCCTTCGCCGACATCCCCCGGTACTCCACCGTCCGCGGCGCGATCGACTCGATCCCTTCCATCAACTGAAGCGTCTCCGGACGCCGGTGCGGCTCGACGTAGCCGATCACCACGTCCACCCCCTCCGCCTTCCGCTTCCGCGCCTCCTGCAGCATCGTGAACGTCTTCCCCACGCCCGGCGCAGCCCCGAAGAACACCTTCAGCTTTCCCCGCGTGCGGGACTGCTCCGCGGCGTTGGCGACCTTGAGAAGGGCTTCCGGATCGGGGCGGGTTTCGTCCACGAGGCGCATGGGACTCTAACCTTTCCCGGGTGGATTGGGGGCAAATCGCGGGAGGGGCGGGAAGCCCGGGCGCCTCAACTGTCCTTCAGCGCCTTCACCTCGTAGAGGTCCAGCCGCCGGTCGCGCCAGTTCAGGACGCTCCCCGACTGCCGGTGCCGCTTCAGCAGCTCCAGGTCCAGGTCCTCGAACACCACCGTCTCGATGTTCGGCGGGCACTCGGCGGCGACGGCGTCGCGCTCGAAGGGGATGTCCGACGGCGTGAAGATTCCCGACTGCGCGTAGTGGATGCCGAGGCTCTCGACGTTCGGGAGGTTGCCGACGCTGCCGGCGATGACCGTGTACACGTGGTTCTCGATGCAGCGCGCCTGCGCGCAGTAGCGCACCCGGAGGTAGGCGTAGCGCTCGTCGGTGCAGAACGGGACGAACACGATCTGCGCCCCCTTCTCCACCGCGATTCGCGTTACCTCAGGGAACTCGATGTCGTAGCAGACCTGGATCGCCACCTTCCCCTTGTCCGTGTCGAACACCTCGACGCGGTTGCCCCCCTTCACGCCCCACCAGTGCTTCTCCGTCGGCGTGATGTGCAGCTTGTACTGCTTCCCGAGCGTGCCGTCGCGTCGGAACAGATACGCGATGTTGCAGAGCGAGTCGTCCTCCATCGTGAAGTGGCTGCCGCCGACGATGTTGACGTTGTATTTCACGGCGAGGCGGGTGAAGAGCTCGAGGTAGCGCGGCGTGAACTGGTCGAGCTGCCGCATGGCGTCCGATGGGCTCTTGGCCTGCACCATCGACAGCAGCTGGGTCGTGAAGATCTCGGGGAACACGATGAAGTCGCTCTTGTCCTCCGAGGCGACGTCCACGAAGTACTCGCACTGGCCCGCGAACGCCTCGAAGCTCGCCACCGGGCGCAGCTCGTACTGCACGACGCAGACGCGCACCGGGTCGACCGGGATGTACCGCTTCTTCGGGTCCGGCACGAAGTCGAGGTTCGTCCACTCGAGGAACGCCGCGTAGCTGCCGGACGCGCTGTCGGCGAGGTAGCCCGGAATGAGGCGCTTCAGCACGAACCCGTTCGACAGCTGCGTCGTGAGGACGGGGTCGAAGAGCTCCTTGTTCATGACCTTGTCGATGTACTCGCGGGCGGTCATCCTGTCGGCGTGGGGGCCGTAGCCGGGAATCCTGCCGCCGACGACGATGCGCATGAGGTTGCGCTCGCGGGCGAGCTTCTTGCGGGCGTCGTAGAGCCGGCGGGCGAGCTTGAGCCCGCGGTACTCCGGCGCCACCATGATCTCGATGCCGTAGAGCGTGGTGCCGTTGGGCTTGTGGTTGCGGATGAAGCCGCCGTCGGCGATCTCGTCCCAGTTGTGCCAGTCCTTGTAGAGCTCGAAATCGAGGATGAGACTGCTCGAGGAGGCCACGAGCTTGCCGGCGTACTCGACGCAGAGCTGCCCCTCCGGGAAGACCGCGACCTGGCTGTCGAACTGGGCCCGCGTGGTCGCTTCCATGCCCGGGAAGCACTTCTCCTGGAGCTCCGCAAAGCGCGGCCAGTCGTCGGCGCGCAGGGGGCGGACGACGAGGTTGCGTTCGAACGCCTTGAGGTTGAGTTTGCCCAACGCGGTTCACTCCGCCTTCGTCACGTCACCAGGGACTGGCTTTGCCTTCGCCCAGCGGCGAAGAACGACCAGGGCCCAGACCGCCTCGACGACCCCGAAGGGCCACGCGCCCTGGAGGAACCCGTAGACGGAGCCGAGCGCGCAGGCCCCCGCGAAGCCAAGCACGTACAGCCGGGAGCGGTGCTCCAGGCTGTACGTGACCAGCATGAGGGTGACCGCCGTCAGCCCGAACAGGGTGAGTCCGTCCATGACGCGGCTTCAGGGCCCCGGTCGAAGAACGCTTCAGAACCGGAAGAGCACCTCCAGGGAAAGGGTGTTGAGTCCGTGGTTATGGCCGACCGTGTGGTGGTCCGAGAAGACGAGGCGGTTGGAGTCGTCGTGGCGGTACTCGAGGCGGAACTCGAGCTCCTCGAGGGGGCGGCAGCTGAGGGTGGCGGTGGCCTCCCAGGTCTTCTGGCCGAGGAAGCCCAGGCGGGCGCCGTCCTCGTCCACGAAGATCTCGCCGCGGGCGGCGAAGTAAAAGTACTCGAGGAACCCGGCCTTCAGGTAGAGCGCCGCGCCGTATCAGTCCGCGTCCTGCCCCGCGCGCGTGCCGATCGCGGCGTCCTCTTCGTGGGCCAGGTCGCCGTTGAACCCGATCGTGAGCCAGTCGTTGGGAGTGAGGGTGGCGACGATGTCGAGAAGGAACCTCTTGTCGCCCTCGTTCCCGTCCTGTTCGGCGCCGTACATCGCCGAGACGGCGGCGGAGAACTTGTCGCTGATCGCGATGTTGACGGCGGCCTGGATGGACTTGCCGCGGTTGTTGTCGACGACGTTGTCCCAGCCGTTGACGACGCCGAGGGTGGCGGAGAACTCGTCGCAGAACTTGTATGTGGCCAGGATGCCGGTGTGCGTGAAGGGCACGGCAAACCCGAACGGCAGCGAGCGCGACGTGTTCATGTTGTCGGCGCTCTCCATGACCTCGTAGCCGTGCATGGAGGCGAACTTGCCGGCCTTGAGGACAAGGCCGTTCCCGACCGGGGCGTTCCAGACCACGAACGCCTGCTGGAGCTCGAAGTTGTCGCCATCGTTGAAGCCGACGGCCTGGAACACCTGGGGATCCAGGCCGAAGCCGAGGTCGACGCGGAAGCCGGCCGTTCCCGGGTCCGGGGCGGCGCGCTCAATGTAGAGCTCCGCGAGGTTGACGCCGAAGGAGTTGTGGCGGACGTCGAGGACGCGCTGGGAATTGCGGCCGTCGATGGGCTGGTTGCAGTTCCACGTGTAGATCGTGTCCACGGAGCCGCCGAACTTCAGGCCGAGGGCCTTTTCGATCCCCTCCTTGGAGTAGAGCTTGTCGAGGAGGGAGGTCTTCCCGTCCTTCTCGTCCGCGGCTTTGCCGTCGGGCGCGGGGGGAGCCTCCTTCTTCTCCGCCTCGAGCTCCTTCACGCGGCCTTCGAGCTGGTTGACCTTCTCCTTGAGCTCCAGGACGTCGTCGCCGCCGGCCTGCTCGGCGCGCGCGACCGTGGCGCCGGCGAGGACGAGGGCGGCCAGCGAAAGGACCCGGCTCCCGTACTTCGTTGTGCATTCCATCGTCGTTGTCCCCTATCTCTGTTGTCTCTATAGATGTGTGGCGGTACGTCCGCCTCCCGCGGACCTTCCTTCCGCCCGCTTACCGCTTCATCCCGTCCAGCTCCAGGTTCAGCATCAGCACGTTCACCCGGGGCTCGCCCATGAACCCGAACGTCCGGCCTTCCACGTGCCGTTCGACCAGCGCCTTCAGTTCGTCCTCCTGCGCCTTCGTCATCCCGCGCGCCGCGGCGACCCGGTGCACCTGCCAGCGCGCCGCCTCCGGCGAGATGTGCGGGTCCAGGCCGCTCCCGGACGCGGTCACCAGGTCCGCCGGGACCGGGCCCTCCTGCGACGGATCCGCCTCCTTCAGCGCCTTCACGCGCCCGGCGACCGCGTCCGCCTGCGCCGGGTTCGTGGGACCCAGGTTCGTGCCGCTCGAAGCGCCGGCGTTGTACGCCGGCGACGTCCCGGAGGGGCGCCCCCAGAAGTACTTCGGGTCGTCCCACAGCTGGCCGACCAGCTCGCTTCCACGGACCTTCCCGTCCTTCTCGACCAGCGAGCCGGTCGAGCGCGACGGGAAGAGGACGCGGGCGACGAGGGTCGTGACGGCCGGGTAGGCGAGGCCGAAGAGGACCGTGAAGGCGCCGAAGACGACGAGGACGGGGCGGAGCTGGCTGTTCATGGTTTTCACGCGAGGGTGAGGGCGACGAGGATCATGTCGATCAGCTTGATGCCGAGGAACGGGGCGACCAGGCCGCCGACGCCGTAGATGAGGATGTTGTCGCGAAGGGCGCGCGCGGCGCTGACCGGGCGGTGCTTCACGCCCCGGAGGGCGAGCGGCACGAGGGCCACGATGATGAGGGCGTTGAAGATGACGCTCGCGAGGATGGCGGACTGCGGCGTCTTCAGGCCCATGATGTTGAACAGGGCGATGTTCTTGTGGAACGGGAGGAACACGGCCGGGAGGATCGCGAAGTACTTGGCGACGTCGTTGGCGATCGAGAACGTCGTGAGCGCGCCGCGCGTGATAAGGAGCTGCTTCCCGATCTTGACGATGTCGAGCAGCTTCGTGGGGTTCGACTCGAGGTCGATCATGTTCCCGGCTTCCTTGGCCGCCTGCGTGCCGGTGTGCATGGCGACGGCGACGTCGGCCTGGGCGAGCGCCGGGGCGTCGTTGGTGCCGTCGCCGGTCATCGCGACCATGCGACCGTCGGTCTGGTTCTGCCGGATCACGCGGAGCTTGTCCTCCGGGGTCGCCTGCGCGACGAAGTCGTCCACGCCGGCCTCCGCCGCGATCGCGGCCGCCGTCAGCGGGTTGTCGCCCGTGATCATCACGGTTTTGATGCCCATGCCGCGGAGCTCGGCGAAGCGGTCCCGGATGCCGCCCTTGACGACGTCGCGGAGCCGCACGACGCCGAGGCACCGCGGGCCCGCCGCCACGAGCAGCGGCGTGCTCCCGTCGCGCGCCATCGTCTCGACGACCGCCTTCGTCTCGCGCGGGATCTCGCCGCCCTGGCCCCGGACCCAGGCCTCGACCGCCTCCGGCGCGCCCTTCCGCACCGACCTGTCGCCCATGTCGAAACCGCTCATGCGCGTCTTCGCGCTGAACGGGATGAACTTCGCGCCGACGTCGGCCAGGTCGCGGGCCCGCAGGCCGTGCTTGTTCTTGGCGAGCACTACGATGCTGCGGCCCTCCGGGGTCTCGTCGGGCAGCGACGCGAGCTGGGCCGCGTCGGCGAGCTGCTCGGGCAGGATCCCCGGCGCCGTCACGAATTCCGTCGCCTGCCGGTTGCCGAGCGTGATCGTCCCCGTCTTGTCGAGCAGCAGGACGTCCACGTCGCCGGCGGCCTCCACGGCGCGCCCCGACATCGCCACGACGTTCGCCCGGATCAGCCGGTCCATCCCCGCGATGCCGATCGCCGACAGAAGGCCGCCGATCGTCGTCGGGATGAGACACACAAGCAGCGCCACCAGCGCCGTCACCGTCATCGGGTTCGGCAGGTTCGCCGCGCCCGCGACGTACCGCGACATCGGGTACAGCGCCGCGCACACCAGCAGGAACACGATCGTCAGCGCCGCCAGCAGGATCGACAGCGCGATCTCGTTGGGCGTCTTCCCGCGCTTCGCCGCCTCCACGAGGCCGATCATCCGGTCGAGGAAGCCCTTCCCCGGCTCCGCCGTCACGCGCACCACGATCCAGTCGGACAGCACCTTCGTGCCGCCCGTCACCGCGCTCCGGTCGCCGCCGGACTCGCGGATCACCGGCGCGCTCTCGCCCGTCACGGCGCTCTCGTCCACGGAGGCCACGCCCTCGAGCACCTCGCCGTCCGCCGGCACGAACTGCCCCGCCTCGACGATCACCACGTCGCCCTTCGCGAGCCGCGACGCCGGCACCGTCACCTCGACCGCCCCCTTCTTCGGCTCCGACAGCTTCCGCGCCGTCAGCCCTTCCCGCGCCTCGCGCAGCGACTCTGCCTGCGCCCGGCCGCGGCCCTCGGCGAGGGCCTCGGCGTAGTTCGCGAAGAGCACCGTGAGCCAGAGCCACGCCGCGATGCCGCCGATGGTGCCGGCCGGCGCCTCGCCGTGCCCCGCGAGCGCCTGGATCCAGAGCCAGGTCACCAGCATCGACCCGACGTACACGACGAACATCACCGGGTTTCGAAGCTGCGTCCGCGGCGTGAGCTTGCGGAACGAGTCCGCCAGCGCCCGCAGGTGCATTTCCTTCTTTCCGGTACTCAGCCTGAACGAGGACATGGATCAGCTCCTGAACGCCGAGACGTGCTCGACGATGGGACCGAGGAAGAGCGCCGGCACGAAGTTGAGCGCGCCGACGAGGAGAACGACACCGATGAGGAGGGCCGCGAAGAGCGGCGTGTGCGTGGGCAGGGTTCCCGGCCCCTCCGGCGCGACCTTGCGGCGCGCCAGGCTGCCCGCGATCGCGAGCACCGGGATCATGGTGCCGAAACGGCCGGCGAGCATGCAGAAGCCGAGGAGGTAGTTCCAGAACGGGGTGTTGGCGGAGAGGCCTGCGAAGGCGCTTCCGTTGTTGTTCGACGCCGACGCGCAGGCGTAGAGCATTTCGCTGAAGCCGTGGCAACCGGGGTTGGGGGCGCCGACGGGGCCCCTGGGGTGGACGACGGCGATCGCGCAGGCGACGAGGACGGCGATGCAGGGGGCGAGGATGGCGATCGAGGCCATCTTCATCTCGAACGCGCCGACCTTCTTGCCGAGAAACTCGGGGGTGCGGCCCACGAGGAGGCCGGAGATGAAGACGGTGACGATGACGAACATGAGCATGCCGTAGAGGCCGCAGCCGACGCCGCCGTAGACGACCTCGCCGAGGAGCATGAGCGTAAGGGGGACGAGGCCGCCGAGCGGGGTGAAGGAGTCGTGCATGGAGTTGACGGACCCGTTCGAGGCGCTCGTCGTCGCGGTGGCCCAGAGGGCGGAGGCGTCGACGCCGAAGCGCGTCTCCTTGCCTTCCATGTTGCCGGTGGCGGGAGAATCGCCGCCCGTGGCGGCGGCGCCAGCTTCGCGCAGCAGGTTGCTGTGCTGGCGCTCCGCGGCGGTGCAGGCGACGAGGAACGCGAGGAACAGGGCCGTCATGGCGCCGAGGAGCATGCGCCCCTGGCGCTCGTCATCGACCATGCGGCCGAAGGTGACGCAACAGCCCGCAGAGATCGCGAGAATGGCGAAGCACTCGAGGAAGTTGGAGAACGGCGTCGGGTTCTCGATCGGGTGGGCGGAGTTGGCGTTGAAGAAGCCGCCGCCGTTGGTCCCGAGCTGCTTGATGGCGATCTGCGACGCCACCGGGCCGACCTGGATCGTCTGCGTCTCGATGACGGACCCGTCGGCCGCCTTCGCCTGCTGTTCCACCTGCGCGACCACGGGCTCGCGGAAGGTCTGGACCACGCCCTGCGACACGAGCGCCAGGGCCAGCACGAAGGACAGCGGCAGGAG
>JADLHC010000217.1 GCA_020849035.1 Planctomycetia bacterium | reverse complement strand
CGAGTCGCCGCCGCTTCCGGGCACGGGCCGCGGGACGCCGCCGGCCGCCAGGCGCGGCGGGTGGCGGATCGCCGCCGCGGCGGCCGCGCTCCTCGCGATCGCGATCGGGCTCCGGTACGCGACGCGGCCGTCGGTCCCGCAGGTCGTGCCCGACCCCGGCCCTGTCGAGCCGACGCAGACCGCCACCACGGCCGCCGTCGAGCCGCTTCCGGACCCCGCGCTCCCGCTCACGGTGGCCCAGGAGGACCGTCTCATCCGCGCCGCCGTCGGCGCCGACCCCGTCGCGGCCGTCGACGCGATCGAGCGCCTCGGGACCGCGGGCTCGCGCCGCTGCCGCGCCGCCCTTCGCCGCGCGCTCGCCGTGCGGGTCACGCGCCCCGCGGCATTCCGCGCCCTCCGCGCCTGCGGCGACCTCGACCTCGCCCGCGACGTGATCCCCGCGCTGGCCGACCCCGGCCTCCGCCGCGAGGCCGGCGAGATCCTCGCCGGGGCACGCACCGCGAAGACCTTCGAACTGCTCCTCGCCGCCGTCGCGGCGGGCAACGCCGATGCCGCCGCTCCCTGCCGCTCGTTCCCCGCCTCCGCCGCCCTTCCCGCCCTCCTCGCAGCCCTCGACGATCCCGCCCGGCGCGCCGCCGCGACCGCCCTCCTGCTGACGACCGACGGCGACGCCGTCCGCGGCGCGCTCGTGCAGCGCTGCGCGGAGGACCCCGCCCTCCGCGACGCCGCGATCGGATGCGCCGCCGCCAACCCCGCAGATCCCGGTCACGCGCGCTTCCTCGCCCTCGCCCTCGCCAGCCCCGACCTGTCGCCGGAGGCGGCCGAAGCGGTTGCCGGCGTCCCCGTGCGCCTCCTGCGCCCGGGCCTCGAGGCCGCCCTCCGCGACCCCGCCGCCCGCCCCGCGCTCGTCGATTTCCTCGCCGCCCGCGCCTCCGAGCCCGCCGCCCGCGACCTCCTCGTCGTCGCCCTCGACGGCCCCGAGGTCCGCCCCGGCGCCGCCCGCGCCCTCCTCGCCCAGGGCGACCTCCGCCCCGTCCGGATTCTGCTGGAAGCGGCGGACCCCGAGGCGCTGGCCGCGCTCGAGGCGCTTCCGGAATCGGCCCGCCGGCGCGAGCTGGAGCGCGGGCTGCGGTCTCCGCGGCTGCGGCAGGGGGCGCTTCTCGCCGTGACCTCCGGCGACGACGCCCTCTGGAACCAGATCGTCCCGCTCCTGCGCGACGCGTCGGTGCGCACGGGGGCGGCGGAAGCGCTCGCCCGCGCGGGGGCGGGGCGCGCGATCCCCTACCTGATCCCGTACGTCTCGGCGTCCGGCGAGGGAGCGCGCGTTCGCGACGCGCTGGTCTCCCTGGCCGGTTTCGACGCCGGGGAGAAGCCCGAGCAGTGGTCCCGCTGGTGGAACACGCATCGCCGTGACTGATCCGACCCGATTCCCGGAGGCCGCCATGCGCCGCATCGCCCTCGCCGTGCTCGCCCTCGCCTCAGCCCTTCCCGCCGCCGCCCAGGCGCCGGCGGACGCCGACCGCGCCGTGCGCGCGCGGCTCGAGGACGTCCGCCTCGACCTCGACGCGCAGGACGGCGACTTCATCAAGGCCGTGGAGAAGGTCCGCGCGGCCACGGAGCTCAACATCGTGATCGACCAGCAGGCGGCGGATGCCCTGTCGGACGAGACGCCGATGGGGCTGCGCCTCTCGCGCATCCGCGCGGCAAACGCCCTGCGGTGGCTCGTGCGCGCCCGCAACCTCGCCTACACGATCCGCGACGGCGTGGTGCTCATCACGACTCCCGAGGGAGCCGCGGGACGCCCCAATCTCCGCCTCTTCGACGTCGCCGACATCCTCTCGCAGCCGCGCGACTTCCCCGCCAACGGCGAGTCGGAGGACACCGAGCTCACGGCGTACGACCTGCGCAACATCGTCAGTGAGATCGTCGAGCCCGGCTCCTGGGACTCCTCCGGCCGCGCGATGTCGACCACGGGCACGACTCTCGTCGTCCAGGCCGAGCCCGAGGTCCTCGACCAGATCGAGCACCTCCTCGACGCCCTCCGCGTCCTCGCCCACTTCACCGTCTCCTTCGACGCCCGGATCGTCGACCTCCCCGCAGGCGCCCTGCCCGGCGTCCCGGCCCTCGGGTCCCTCGCCCCGGGGAAGGCCGTGCTCACGCCCGACGAAGCGGCGGCCCTCCTCGTCCGCGCCGGCGACCGCGACCGCGTGCTCCAGTCCGCGCACTTCACCTGCATGAACGGACAGCGCACGCACGTCCGCCTCGACCGCGACGAAACGTCCGCCCACGGCGCACGCTCCCAGGACGAGGCCGCAGCCGGCGCCATCGAGACCGCCCCCGCCACGCGCCCCACCGTCATCGAGGTCAGCCCCATCCTCGTCGTCGGTCGCGACCGCTTCTTCGTCAACCTCGACGCGGTCCTCGCCGACCCCGCCTCGAATCCCGAACAGGTCATCCTTCCGAAGGGCCGCATCGAGTGCGGCCGCTCCTCCTCCCGCACCCTCCGCACCAGCTTCCAGGTCGCCAACGGCGGCGCCGCCCTCTTCGTCCTCGGCGCCTCCGAGGACCGCGTCCGCGCCCTCGTGCTCCGCGTCTCCTCGTCCTCCCCCGCCCTCTCCACCTCCACCGCCATCGAGCCCGAGTCCGCCGTCGACCAGTCCGCCGCCCGCAGTTACGAACAGTTCCTCTCCCGCAGGATCAGCATGGACTTCAGCGAAACCCCCTTCTCCGAGGTCCTCGAGTACCTCCGCGAAGTCGGCGCCATGAATGTCATGGTCGACCCCCAGGTGAACCGCGATGAGGGCGTCGGCGAATACAAGGTCAGCCTCAAGCTCAAGGACATCGAGATCCGCACCGCCCTCATGCTCCTCGCGGGCATGTGGGACCTCGGCTACGGCCTCCGCGACGAGGCCGTCGTCTTCACGCGGCGCGACCAGGTCCTCCACCACCGCGTCGAACTCTACGACGTGCGCGACATCCTCTGGGGCCCGACCAGCTGGACCGGCGGCCCTCTCGCCGCCGCGGAGGACTGGGAACACCTCGGTCTCGAAATCCCTACCGAGGAGAGCGAGGCCGTGATGGAAGAGGACGCGCTGCTGGACCTGATCCAGGGCACGATCGGCGTGGACACCTGGGAAAACGGCGCCATGATCGAGTCCTTCCGGGGGGCGCTGATCGTCCGGCAGACGCCCGAGGTGCACAAGGCGCTGGCGGGATTCCTGAAGAGCCTGCGGGAAGCGACGCGCCGGCAGGTGCAGATCGACGCGAGGGTCATCGAGGTGGACGCGGCGGTGCACGACGCGCTCGAGTCGGGCGCCGACGGGCCGCTTCCCGAGAAGTCGCGGGCGGCGCTGGAGCGCGCCCTTGCCGACGGCAAGGCTCGCGTCGACGCGGCGTGGTCCCTGCTCGGCATGAACGCCCAGCGCTTCCACGCCCAGCAGATGGCGACCCGCGAGTTCGTGCAGTCCTACGAGGCGGGCAAGTCCTACCCGGACCCGGTCTACGGCCGGATGGTCGGCGGCCATTTCCTCGAGCTGCGCCCGACGATCGTGTCCGGCGGCAGCGCGAGCCTGGTGGTGGAGCTGAGGGCGGCGTGCCGGGATCTGCCGGAGAAGTTCGCTGCGCTGGACCTGGGAAGCGGGGTCGTGCAGCTTCCGGCGTCGAGCCGGGCGTCGCTGACGACGACGGTGGCGGTGAAGAGCGGGGAGACGCGGATGTTCTCGCTGGGGGGCCTGAAGGGTGAGGGGGGCGAGCGGAGGCGGGTGCTGGTGTGGACGTTGCGGATCGCGGAGTGACGGGGGGGCGGGCGGCGGCCGGCGTGTGCGGTCGCCGCCGGCCGCGTGCGGCGCGAGTGAACAAACCGCACATCAAATGCGTTAAATGCATGGGAGGGATTAAGGATGCCCGCCATGCGCGCCATCGTCCTGCTGATCGCAGCCTCCCCCGTGGCCTGGGCGCAGGCTCCGTCCGTCGAGTTTCCCCCCGCGGGCCCCGCCGCTTCCGTCGCCCCCGACGGCGACCGCCCCGAGCCGGAGCTGTCCGCCGACGGCAGGAAGTCGGCCGCCGCCGGCATCGCCTGGCTCCTCAAGGCCCAGAACGAGGACGGCTCCTGGGGTGAGGACGTCCGCTGCGAGGCCGAGGTCGCCTGCACCGCGATCGCCGGCCTCGCGCTCCTGGGCTCCGGCGAGACCGGGCGCGACGGCCCCCACCGCGCCGCCGTCACCCGCGCCGTCCGCTGGACCGCCCGCCGCGCCCTCGCATCCGGCAGCCGCATGCGCGGCGCCCCCTCCTCCATCGAGACCTACCTCGGCGAACACATCGGCGACTACCTCGCCTGCGCCTTCCTCGCCGAAGCCCACGGCATGGTCCCTGAGACCTCCCGCGACGAAGCCACCGCCGGCGCCCTCCGCCGCCTCGTCCGCCGCATCGAGGGCTGGCAGCTCCAGGACGGCTCCTGGAACGACGGCGTCGAACCCCTCACCACCACCGCCATCGTCTACGTCGCCCTCCGCGCCGCCCACAACGCCGGCGTCGCCGTCAAGGACGCCTCCCTCGCAAAGGTCGTCAAGTACGTCGAGTCCCGCATCGACACCGCCCGCAAGGTCGTCGTCGACCCCCTCCACGGCGACCGCCCGCGCTTCACCGGCACCGCCGGCGCCCTCCGCGTCCTCTTCGGCCTCGGCCGCGAGAAGACCCCCGAGGGGCGCACCGCCGCGGGCATCCTCGGCAAGCTCGAGTTCGGGCGCGACTACGGCGACGAAGTCAGCGGCGAGGACTTCTTCGGCGGCGTCCTGGCCGCCCACGCCATGATCCACGACGAGGGGAAGCCCTGGCGCGCGACGTTCGCGAAGCTGCAGAAAGTTCTCGTCGAATGCCAGAATGAGGACGGTTCCTGGACGGGGCACCACTGCATTTCGGCGAGGACGTTCTGCACGGCGTGCGCGGTCACGACGCTGGAGACGCCGCTGAGGCTGCTGCCGATGATCCAGCTCTAGGGAGGGACGACGCCGACCCCATGATCCGCACCCTTCCGATGGTCCTCCTGCTGGCGTCCTGCGCCGCACCCCCGCCGCCGGCGTCGCGCCCCGTCCGCCAGACCGCCGAACTCGAGGCCGCCATCCGCCGCGCGTCCGACTGGCTCGCGGGCCGCCAGCGACCCGACGGGCGGTGGACGAGCGAGACGTACGGTTTCCTGAAGAGCGGCCAGTCGATGACGCCGTTCGTGGCGCGGGCGATGCGGATGGCGGGCCGCCGCGAGGAGGTGGAGCGTGCGGTGGCCTGGATCCGCGCGAACGTGGGCGCCGACGGTTCGCTCGGCAACGCGGGCGACGTGGCGGACTACCCCGTCTACGCGACGGCGATCGCGCTGGAGCTGGACTCGACGCTCCCGGGCGCCCGCCGCTACCTCGCCTCCTGCCAGGTCTCCGTCGCGGGCCACGCCGAGCACGGCGGATTCGCCTTCGGCGCCCGCTCCGCCGCGCTTGCCGACTCCCCGCATGTCGCCGAGATCTCCCGGACCGCCTGGGCTGCGGAAGCGCTCGGCGCCTTCCCGGGGGCACCCGCAGCGATCGCCTTCGTGGAACGCTGCCAGGCCCCCAACGGAGGTTTTTATTTCACGCCCGCGGAGGACGGCAACAAGGCCGGCCCCGGGCGGCCCTACGGAAGCGCGACCTGCGACGCCCTCCGCGCCCTCCGCCGCCTCGGCCTCCCCGCCGACGACCCCCGCATCCTCCGCGGCCTCGCATGGCTCGACGCCCACGCTTCCTGCGACCGCAACCCCGGCTTCGTCGGCGAAGGCCGCCACTGGGAAACCGGCATCTACTTCTACTACCTCGCCGCCCTCGCCGACGTCCGCGCCGACCTCGGCGGCCCCGAATGCTGGAAGGACCGCCTTGCCACTGAACTGCTGAAGCGCCAGCGCGGGGACGGGTCGTTCGCGAACGAGGTCGCCACGATGCGCGAGGACGACCCGCTGGTCGCAACGGCGCTGGCGCTGGAGGCGCTGCTGAACTGCCGTTAGGGGACCGTATCCCCTTCCATGCGTTTCCATCCGCGACCCCGCCGTTTTTTTCCGTTCGTCCGATCCTCCGTCGCCGTCCTGACGGAACGGATTCGAGCTGGACAAGAACGGCGGGGTCGCGGATGGAAACGGATGAAAAAGGGTATGGCTCCTACCGCGCCTGCCCCTTCGCTTCGTTCCACAGCGCGTCCATCTCCTCCAGAGTCGACGTCTCCGGCTGCTTTCCCCGCTCCCGCAGCCTCGCCTCGACGTACCGGAACCGCTTCACGAACTTCTCGTTCGTGCGCCGCAGCGCGCCCTCGGGGTCCACGTTCATCCGGCGGGCGACGTTGGCGAGGGTGAACAGGATGTCGCCGAGCTCGTCCTCTATGCGCGACACGTCGCCGCCCTTCGCGGCCTCCTTGAACTCCGCGACCTCCTCGTCGAGCTTTGCCAGGACGCCGGCAACGTCGGGCCACTCGAAACCGACGCGGGCGGCCTTGCTGGAGAGGCGGAACGCCTTCGCCAGCGCGGGCAGCGTTTCGGGGACGCCGTCCAGGACGCTCTTCTTCTTCTCGGCGCGCTCGAGCGATTTCAGGCGCTCCCAGTTCCGCAGCGCTTCCTCCGGCGACGCGACCTTGTCGTTGCCGAAGACCCAGGGGTGGCGGCGGGTGAGCTTTTCGGCGATGCCGGTAACGACGCCTTCGAGGTCGAAGTCGCCCTGGCGGGCGGCGAGCTCGGAGAGGAAAACGATCTGGTAGAGGAGGTCCCCGAGTTCCTCCTTGAGATTCGGGGCGTCGCGGGCGTCGAGCGCCGCGAGCGCCTCGTGGGTCTCCTCGAGGAGGAATGCGCGGAGCGTGTCGGGGGTCTGCGCGCGGTCCCAGGGGCAACCGCCCTCGCCGAGGAGCGAGCGCATGACGGCGACGAGGCGGGCGAGGGCGGCGGAGGCGGGGTCGGGGTTCACTTGTGGACGGTCACCTTCCGGCTCGCGATGGCGTCCTGCTTCCCGTCGCTCGCATAGACCTTCACGACGTAGTCCCCCTCGGGAATGCCCGCCGGGACCTGGATCTCCGCGGCGAATCCGCCGGCCGTCATCTTCGCGTCCACCCGCACCGCCACGGCATCGTTCATCCGTTTCCAGTTCCGCTTCATCGCCTCCTCCGCCCCCTCCGCGGCCGGATCCACCTTCTCCAGCGGCTCCAGCGTCCTGAGCCGCTCGGCCTCCAGCGTCACGATCGCGGTCCCGTCCTTCAGTTCCGCGCTCCCGCTCACGGACAGCGCCTCCCCGCGCTTCACGCCCTTGCCGCACTCCAGCTTCGCCTTCCCGGGCCAGGGGATCCGGGTCGCGGGGTCGCCGAAGAGGCTGTAGGCCATGGAGCCGTCGATGCGGTAGCGGGCCTGGGCCGCGGGGCCGCCGACGGCGCCGGCGGCCATGCCGTCGAGGAAGGCGCGCATGGCGTCGTTGTCGGCGGGCTTGAGAACGCGGCGCTTGGCCGCGAGCACGCCCTGGCCGATCGTCGGCGCGCGCCGGCCGAACATCGCGGTCATGAGCTCCTTGGCGAACAGGATGTCGGCGTACGGGTGCGAGATGCCGCTGGAGCCGATCGCGGCCACCGGGCCCGCGGGCGCCCGGACCACGGCCTCGCACAGGCAGTCCTCCTTCTCGTCGAACGATCCCGTGAGGCACGCGAAGAAGAACGCCATCGGCAGGCCGTTCTTCGACTCGAGCGAGCCCGCCAGCGCATTGTCGAGGATCGGGTAGCGCTTGCCGCCCCATTTCAGCGTCTGCAGCCCGTGCTCCCATCCGTGGCCGGAGTAGGCCAGCACCATGCAGCCGTCGCTGACGCGGCGCGTCAGGAGGGCGTTGTACTCGCGCGGCGGGTAGGTGAAGGGCAGGTCCAGTTCGACGGAGGACTGGACGCCGAAGCTGAAGGCGTCGGGGACGAGGTCGCTGGCGAGCTTCATGCCGCCCGTCTTGAGCATCGAGTCCATTCCCGGACCGAAGCCGGCGGTGCCGAGGACGAGGTGAAGGGTGCGGCGCCACTCGCCGGGGGGCGCGTCCTCGAAGCGCCGGACCTTGGGGAGGAGGGCGGCGGCCTCCGCGGGGGTGCGTGCCGGCCATCGGCCGACGGCGAGGTCGGGGATCTCGTCCTCGTCCACCCGGGCGTACCAGCCGTCGGTCGCGGTCCAGCCGGCGCCGAGGGCGTCGCGGCCCCCCGCCGGGATGCCGTCCTCGGAGCCGCGGTCCGCGTCGCCAACGAGCAGCACGAACCGGAGCTTCGGCTCCGGCCAGGACGTCGCGGCGCGGGCGATGAAGCGGCGAAGGGCCTCGTGCGCGGGCAGGTCGACGCCGCCCGCGGCGCGGGCCGCCTCGACGGACACGAACGCCGCGGCGAGCCCCTGCGCCTTCCGCCGGGCAACGAGTTCCCCCAGCGCGCCACGGAACGCCTCGGGCGCGATCACGAGCCACTCGACGCCGCTCTCCGGGTCCGGGGCCGCACGGCGCAGCGCGAGCGAGACCGGGGCGAGAAGCGCGGCGCGCGACGACGCGAACACCGGCCCCTCCACCGAAACCGCCGCGCCGGGCTCCGCCACCCGCGCGCCCTTCGACATCGAGAACACCACCTCCAGCTTCGCGCCCTTCAGGTCCCTCAGCTCCACCGCGGTCGCCGCGTCGCCGATCCACGCGGCCTGGGAGGTCCCCGCGATGCGCGGCCCGTCGATCTCGATCCAGTCGAGGTAAACCGGGCCGGTCCCCGTCGGCCCGCTCGCGATCACGCGCGGCGACGGCGCGTCCTTCGTCCGGAACTCCAGCGTCCGCGGCCCGTCGCTTCCCGATTCCGCCTGGAACTCCGCCGTGAACGCCTCCCCGCCCTCCCACGCCGCCGTCTCCGCCTTCTTCCCGTCCCACCACAGCTCGATTGCGTGCGGCACGCCGGGCGTGCGCATCGGCTGCAGACGGACGCGCACCGTCACCGACTTGCGCCAGCCGCCCCAGGGAAGCTCGACCTTCGCCCCGTCCGCGACGGGCATCCAGAACCACGCCCCGGCCGTCGTGTCCATCAGCTCCGTCCGGGCGCACTCGAGCCGGTCGAAGACGAGGTCCCGCTCGTGCCGCTCCACGGAACGCGGAACGCGAGTCCTCGGCGCATCCTGCGCCCCCGCCTCCGCCGACGCCGGCGCCGCCCCGCCCGGCACGATCCGCACCCGCCCCGCGCTCGGCACCGGGAACAGCAGCAGCCCGTTCTCAACCGACCAGGGCAGCGCTTCCCCCCCCTGCCGTACCTCGAACGCTTCCCCCGCACCCGGCCAGAACTCCCGGAGGCTTTTCAGAGGGACGGCCGCGACGCCGGGACGGTCGAACAAGGCCTCCGCGGGGTCCGGCGGGGCGGCGAGGGCGGGAAGGGCGAGGACCAGCGCGGCCAGGGTGAGTTTCATAGGAAGATGATACGGGCCGCGCGCGTCGATGTCAGAGACCTGCGAGATTTCGTTCGCCGAGCGGAGAGGGCTCCCCGTATCCGGGATTTCACCCTTTCCGGACACCGTGCTAGACTTTCCGCGTTCCCCTCCTCCGGAGATCGCCGTGGCGACCAAGGAAGAAGTCGAGCTCGCGGTCAAGGCCATCAAGGCCGGCTTCCTGACCAAGGAGCAGCTCGGCCCCGCAATGGCGAGACAGGACGCCCTCGCCAAGGCCGGCCAGCCGGTCAAGCTCTTCGCCATCCTCGTCGAGCAGAAGGCCATGACTCCGCAGCAGTACCAGCTGCTGCTCGGGGAGCTCGGCGCGCCGCCGACGAAGTCCTTCGCGGCCGACCCGGTCCCCGGGTTCAAGATCACCGGCAAGCTCGGCACGGGCGGCATGGCGATCGTCTACCGCGCGACCGACACGATGCAGGGGGACGAGGTCGCGCTCAAGGTGATGAAGCCCGCGCACATGGCCAACCCGCGCTTCGTGGCGCAGTTCCACCGCGAATCGGAGCTGCTGGAGAAGTACGACCATCCGAACATCGTGAAGGGTTACCAGCACGGGAAGGTGAACGGGCTGGAGTACTGCGCGATGGAGATGGTGGACGGGCCGTCGATGCGGGAGATCGTGGAGAAGGAGGGGCCGCTGACGGAGGAGCAGGCGCTGAAGTACACGATCCAGGTGGCGGAGGCGGTGGAGTACACGCACAAGCAGGGGATCGTGCACCGGGACATCAAGCCGGAGAACATCCTGCTGGATCCGCAGGACAACGTGAAGCTGATCGACCTGGGTTTCGCGAAGCCGATCGGGTCGCAGGAGGAGCCGGAGGGGACGACGTCGGGGACGCCGCAGTACATGAGCCCGGAGCAGGCGCAGGGGCAGGCGTCGATCGACGTGCGGAGCGACCTGTACTCGCTCGGCGCGACGCTCTACCACATGGTGCTGGGCGACGTGCCGTTCAAGGGCGGCGACAACATGGAGGTCATGGCGGCCCAGGTCCTTAACGACCTTCAGGCCTCCGAGACCAAGTCGGGCAAGATCTCGAAGATGATGCACTACTTCCTCGAGCGCTCGATGGCGAAGGACAAGGAGATCCGCTACCAGACGCCGCGCGAGATGATCGACGACATGCGCTCGCAGTGGGAAGGCATGAAGTCCATGGAGTTCAACCCGGAGAACGTGTCGAAGCCGATGATCGACCCTCGCCGGGAGCAGACGAAGCCCGTGACGAAGCCGCCGCAGTCGAAGGGCACGTCGTCGATTTCCGACCGCCTCCGCCGCAACAACCCGCCATCGGGCCGGTTCTTCCGCCCCAAGCCCTGACACCACGATGACAGAGCCAACAGTTCCGGCCGTCCGCCGCGCCTTCGACGCGAAGGTCGAGAATCCGTGGAACGAGCTCGTCCACACCGCCGACACCGGATTTTTCGGCGCGCGGCGCGGCAAGAAGCGCATGGAGAAGCTGGTGGAGAGCGTCTCCAAGGCGCTGACCGCGGCCGGTCTCGAGGCCCCGTGGTGGCCTGAGGTGAAAGGGGCGAAGCCCGCGGCGCACATCCGGATCGACAGGATGGGCGTGCTGAAGGACCTGAAGCACTACGCGGCGGAGCTCGAGGGGACGGACGTGAACGAGGTGATGAAAGGCAAGGGGGTGCCGACGCAGTTCCCGAACCTGCTGCGGCACCGCGAGAAGAACAGCTACTACTGGCCCGTGGACTTCGAGGAGCCGATGTGGATCAACCTGGACGGCGAGGAGCCCGTCCCGGTGGGCTCGAGCGGCGGCCTGCTCAAGGAGCTCGACAAGATCAACACCGTGCTCAAGGTCGAGAAGACGTTCCGGATGCAGAAGATGGTGGACTACATGGACGCGGACGAGCGCGAAATCGCGAAGATCGAGACCTACATGGACGTGAGCGGCAAGTTCTGGCTCAAGTTCGGGTTCCTCGTCATCCGCAAGCTGGCGCAGAAGAGCGCCGAGACGAACCTGCCGATCGTGTTCGGGTAGCGGCGCGGGGCCCGCGCTACTCCGCCTCGAGGAGGCGCCGCGGGATCGCCCGGACGTCCAGCGCCTTGATCAGGCGCGCCGTCATCTCCTCCGCGACCGCCGCCGGGCCCGGGCCCGCCGGCGTCACCGCCACCCGCCCCCCCGCCATGGTCTCGTGCCCCCCGGCCGTCCCCTTCTTCCCCACCACGCGCTGCGCGATCGTCCCGGCGTTCAGCCCTTCCTCCGTCGTCCGCAGCGAGAAAATGACCTGCCCCTTGTGATAGCCCGTCACGAAGGTCCAGTGCACGTCCTCGAGGCGGAGGAACATGTCGGCGACCTCGGGGATCATGTCGGGATTGTGGACGGCCCCGAGCGGGCAGGCGACGACGCTTCCGTGCACCTTTGCGGCGCCGATGGCGCGGTGCCAGACGGAGAAGTAATCGAGGCCGATGCGAGCGCGCTCGATGCCGCTGACGAGCTCGAGATCGGCGATCGGGAAGAGCTCCATGTAGGCGTCGACGTCGGCCTTGGAGGCTTCGCGGCCGAGCTCCTGGGTCTCGGTGCGGATGTCGGCGAACGGGACGGCGCGCGTGGCCTTGCGGATTCCGTGGTGGTCGATGACGGCGTCGGGCGTGCGGTCGTGGGGCAGGGAGTTGTTGCCGCCGCGGGGCTGGGTATCGACGAGGACGACTTTCGGGAACTCGGCGAACTCGATCTGGTCGACGTGGCGCAGCCGGAGGTCGAGTTTCTCGATGAGGGCCTTGTTGGAAGCGCGCCCGATCATGCCGCCGTAGGCGACGGTGGAGCGCAGGCCCGCGGCGCGCTCGAGGAGGTGGCGGAGCCCCCAGGCGCTGGCGAAGCAGTCGGGGTCCGGGTTGTCGTGCATCAGGATGAGCACGGGTCCCGGCGACAGCGCCTCAACCAGTTTTCTCAGGCGCGTGTCGGCGGTGCGGACTGGCAAGGTGAGCACTCCCGGGAGTGAAGCGGTCATTCTAGATCGCGTTCCGGCGGGTACGCCAAGAACTAGAAACGCGGGATCCCGGCGCTCCGCGGACTTTGCCGCATGATTCCGTGCCGGTCCCCAAAACGCCTTGCCGTGCGTTCATTAATGGGGTTACATGGTTGGCGTCCGGCGCGCGGCGCCGGGCAAGGCCGGGAAATCACGCCACCGGCGACCGCCGCAAGGCGGATCCGCCCGTCGTCCCGGCCCGGCGAGGACCCAGGGGGGTTCGCATGGAAATCCGCCTTCACGGCCGCGGCGGACAGGGCGGCGTGACCTGCGCGAAGATCCTGGCGGCGGTGTACGCGCGCCTGGGGAAGAGCGTCCAGACGTTCGGGGACTACGCGGGTGAGCGGTCGGGCGCGCCCGTGCGGGCCTACACCCGGGTGAGCGACGAGCCGATCACCAACCGGAACAAGGTCTACCAGCCGGACCACCTGCTCGTGCTCGACCTGTCGCTCCTGGGCGACGACACCGTCGCCGGGCTCGCCCCGGGCGGGACGCTCCTCCTGAACTCCCCGGAAGGACCGGAGGCGTTCGCCGCGAAATTCGGGGCGTTCCGGGTCGCGACGGTCGACGCGACGGGCATCGCGCGGAAGCACCGGATCGGGACGCGCTCCGTGGTGATCGTGAACACGACCATCGCGGGGGCCTTCGTGAAGGCCCTCGGGATCGGCCTCGGGGTGCTGGAAGAGACCTACCGCGGGCTCGGCCTGTCCAGCAACTTCCAGGCGGCGAAGGACGCGTACGAGTCCGTGCGGGTGGCGGAGGCCGGGTCGCCGGCCGGGACGCGCCGCGCGGTCGGCGCGGGCGGGGCGATGGAGGGCGCGCGGCCCGCGCCGCCGCCGGCGACGGCGAAGGAAGTCGTCCCGCTGCAGGAGCACGTCGAGGGGCCCACGACCGGGCTGCGCACCGGGAACTGGCGGACGCAGACGCCCCGGTACGTGGAGAACCTCGCCCCGTGCAACGCGTGGTGCCCGGCCGGGAACGACGTCGTCGGGTTCGTCCAGGCGCTCGGCCGAGACGGCGAAATCGCCGCCTCCGCCGTCCTCGGCCGCTCCACCCCGTTCGGCGGCGTCTGCGGGCGCGTCTGCCCGGCGCCGTGCATGGAGGGCTGCAACAGGCGCGAGTACGACGGATCGGTCAACATCCGAGGGATCGAGCGCTGGATCGCCGACAAGGCGCCGGTGGCCCGGCTGGCCGCGGCGGCCGTGAAGCCGAAGCGGGTCGCCGTCGTCGGCGGCGGCCCCGCAGGGCTTGCCGCCGCCTGGACGCTCGCGCTCGAGGGACACAGGGTTGCCGTCCTCGAAGGCGAGCCGGAGCTCGGCGGCGTCCTCCGCACCGGGATCCCCACCTACCGCCTCCCCCGCGAGGTGCTCGACCGGGAGGTCGAGGCCATCCTCGCCCTCGGTGTCGAAGCCCGGTGCGGGCAATTCCTCGACCGGGAAAGCGTCGCCCGCCTTGCGGCGGACTACGACGCGGTCGTCCTCGCCACGGGCCTCCAGAAGCTCCAGAGCCTCGACGTCCCCGGCGCCCGGCTTGCCGGCGTCGAGCAGGGCATCCATTTCCTCCACCGCGTCAACATGCGCGGGAAGGCCGTCCTGTCCGGCCACGTCGTGGTGCTGGGCGGCGGGAACACCGCCATGGACTGCGCCCGGAGCGCCCTTCGATGCGGCGCGGCCCGGGTCACCGTCGTCTACCGGCGGACGCGCGCCGAGATGCCGGCGATCCCTGAGGAGATCGAGGAAGCCGGCCACGAGGGCGTCGAGTTCGTGTTCCAGGCCGCCCCCATTGGCTTCGAGGGCGACGGACGTGTGAGCGCGGTCGAGGTCGCCGAGGTCGAGATGGGCCCCCCGGACGCGTCCGGACGGCGCAGGCCGGTCGTGACGGACCGGAAGCGCCGGATAGAGTGCGACTGGGTCCTGATGGCGCTCGGGCAGTCGGCCGACCTCGGTCTCCTTCCCGCGGGATGGACGATCCGCGACGGGCGCTGCTTCGGCGACGGCCGCCCCCTCAACGTCTGGGCCGCGGGGGACCTCGCCACGGGCGACGGCACCGTGACGCACGCGATCGGAAGCGGGCGGCGCGCGGCCGGCCTGGCCCTCCGCGAACTCGGGGAAGCCGTGGAGGTCTTCAGCCGCCCCGACCGCGCGCGGGCCGTCCCGGCCACCGACATCCGGCTCGACCACTTCGCGCGGGCGGACGCCGCGCGGGACATCACCGTGCCGCCGGCCGTACGCCTCTCCGGGTTCGCCGAGGTGAGCGCCGGGATCGAAGGCCGGACGGAGGCGCACCGGTGCTTCTCGTGCGGGCACTGCACGTCGTGCGACACGTGCCTCGTGTACTGCCCGGAGGGGATCATCCGGCGGACGAAGGGCGGGTACGACGTGGACTACAGCTACTGCAAGGGGTGCGGGATCTGCGTGACGGAGTGTCCCCGGAAGGCCATTGAGATGAGCGCGTCATGACCCAGGAACTGATCAGCGCGAACCACGCGGCGGCCGTCGCGGCGGTGCTGGCCGGCCGCGCGAACCGGAAGGCGCGAGGTTTCGGCGGGGGTGCCTACCCGATCACCCCCCAGACGGAGTGCATCGAGTACCTGTGCAAGCAGACGATCGAGAAGGGCCACATCATCCGCGTCGAGAGCGAGCACAGCGCGATGGCGGCCTGCATGGGATTCTCGCTGGCGGGGGCGCGCGCGTTCACGGCGTCCTCGTCGAACGGCCTGGCCTACATGACGGAAAACGTGTTCGCCGCGGCGTTCTACCGCCTGCCGATCGTGATGATGGCGGTGAACCGGACGCTCGGTCCCCCGTGGAACATCTGGGTCGACCACGGCGACACCCTCGCCCTCCGCGACGCGGGGTGGATCCACCTCTACTGCGAGGACAACCAGGAAGTCCTGGACTCCATCCTCCTCGGGTACCGCCTCGCCGAGGACCGGCGCGTTCTCCTCCCGGTCCTCGTCTGCCAGGACGCCTTCGTCCTCTCCCACACGATGATGATGACCGAAGTCCCCCCGCAGGAGCGCGTGGACGCCTTCCTCCCGCCCCTCGACCTCCCCCACCGCGTCACCGACAGGCCGCGCACCGTCGGCGGGCTCGACTTCCCCCACGAGAGCGAAGTCCATCGCCGCCAGCAGCAGGAAGCGATGCAGGCCTCGTTCGCCGTTTTCGAGGAGTGCCGCGAGGCCTTCCGCGCCGCCTTCGGCCGCGAGACTCCCGAAGCGATCGTGCCGTACCGGCTCGACGACGCCGACGTCGTCCTCGTCTCCATGGGCACCACGGCCAGCACCGTCAAGGCCGCCGTCGACGAGGCCCGCCTGCGCGGCGTCCGCGCCGGAGGCCTCCGCATCCGCCTCTTCCGCCCGTTCCCCGAGGAGGCGATCGTCCGGGCGCTGGCGGGGAAGAAGCGCGTCGGGATCCTCGACCGCGACCTCTGCCCCGGGCTGGGCGGGATCCTCTGGGCCGAGATGCGCGCGCTCGCCGGCCGCGACGCCGTCGTCCAGAACTACATGGTCGGCCTCGGCGGCGGCGACATCCGCCCGATCCACGTCCGGCAGATCCTCGACGATCTCCTGGCGCGCGAGAAGTCCGGCGCGCCCGTCTTCAAGGAGGTGGGCGCTTGAACGAACCCGCACTCGGCGGCATGGCCCAGACGGCGCTCGACCGCGCAGAGCCGATCCTCCGCTGCGGCAACACGAACTGCGGCGGCTGCGGCATGTCCGTCGCCCTGCAGATGCTCGGCCGCGCCGTCGGCGACCGCAAGGTTCAGATCGTCATCCCCGCCTGCTGCGCCATCGTCACCGCAGGCCCCTTCCCCTTCTCCGCCTACGGCGCCCCCGTCGTCTCCTCGACCTTCGCCTCCGCGGCCGCCCTCGCCTCGGGCATGGCCCACGTCGCCCGCCTGAACGGCGAGCCCACCCGCGTCCTCTGCTGGGCCGGCGACGGCGGCACCTTCGACATCGGCATGGCCACCGTCTCCGCGGCCGCCGAACGCAACGAGGACGTCCTCTACGTCTGCTACGACAACGAAATCTACGGCAACACCGGCGGCCAGCGCTCCGGCGCCACCCCCATCGGCGCCGTCACCAGCACCACACCCCTCGGCAAGGACGTCGAGAAGAAGGACGTCATCGGCATCCTCGCCGCCCACCGCGTCCCCTACCTCGCCACCGTCTCCCTCGCCCACCCCGACGACCTCATGCGCAAGATGCGCTTCGCCCTCGACGAGCGCGGCTTCCGCTTCCTCCATATCCTCGCCCCCTGCCCCACCGGCTGGAAGTCCGAGCCCGCCGACGGCATCGAGCTCGTCCGCCTCGCCGTCCGCTCCGGCCTCTACCCCGTTGTCGAGGTCTTCAACGGGCGCCGGACAGTCATCAACGTCAAGCCGGAGATGTCGCGGCCGGCGCTCGAGAAGTACGTGTCGCTGCAGGGGAGGTTCAAGGAGAAGGGCGCGGACTGGGATGCCGCGTGGGAGGTGATCCTGAGGAACTGGAAGGATCTCGAGGCGCGCGTGGGGGTCTGAAGGCGGACCGGTCCGTCAAATCCCGCACTTCCGCGCACCTTCCCCCGCGGCCTTTCCATTTCGCGTGACCCTCCTCTCCCCCGGTGCTAGCCTTACGGGTCTCGCATGTCCCTCAAACCCTCCTGGCTGAAGGTCAAAGCCCCCGGCGGCGAGACGCACCAGCGCCTGAAGAAGCTGCTGCGCGAGCGGAACCTGCACACGGTCTGCGAGGAGGCGAGCTGCCCGAACGTCGGCGAGTGCTGGGGAAGCGGGACGGCGACGTTCATGCTGCTGGGCGACGTCTGCACGCGGGCGTGCAAGTTCTGCAACGTGAAGCTCGGGAACCCGCGGGGGCTCGTGGACGACCTCGAGCCGGAGAAGACGGCGGAGGCCGTCGCGACGCTCGGCCTCGAGTACATCGTTCTGACGATGGTCAACCGCGACGACCTCCCCGACCAGGGCGCGCAGCACGTCGCCCGCACGATCCGCCTCATCCGCGCCGCCGCGCCGGAGCTTCTCCTCGAGACCCTCGTCGGCGATTTCCGCGGCGACCGCGACTGCATCGCCGCCGTCGTCGACGCCGCGCCGCACGTCTTCGGGCACAACATCGAAACGACGGAACCGCTGCAGAAGCGCGTCCGCGACCACCGCGCCTCCTACGCCCAGTCCCTCGGCGTCCTCGAGCACGCCAAGAAGCTCGCCCCCGAGCGCTTCACCAAGTCCTCCCTCATGCTCGGCCTCGGCGAGACGGACGCCGACCTCGAGCAGTCCTTCCGCGACCTCCGCGCCGTCGGGGTGGACTTCCTTACCCTCGGCCAGTACCTCCGCCCGACGGCCGACCACCTCCCCGTCGAGCGCTTCGTCACCCCCATGGAATTCGACGAGTGGCGCGACCGCGCCCTCGCCCACGGATTCAAGTACGTCGCCAGCGGCCCGCTCGTGCGCTCCAGCTACCGCGCCGGCGAGTTCTACCTCTCCAGCCTGATCCGCGAGCGTTCGGGAGACCAGGGATGACCACCGAGATGCTGCAGGTGATCCGCACCGACGGGACTGTGCAGGGAAAGATGGATCCGCCCGTGCCCGAGGAGATGCTGCGGCGGTTCTACCGGACGATGATCCAGGTCCGCGCGCTCGACGAGAAGGGCATGCTCCTCCAGCGCACAGGCCGCATCGGCTTCTACGTGCCGAGCGGCGGCCAGGAGGCCGCGCAGGTCGGCGCCGTCGCGGCGCTCGACGCGGGCGACTGGGTCTTCCCGACGTACCGCGACCCGGGGATGGCGATCTGGAAGGGGGCGGGCATGGTCGAGATGATCGCGCACGAGTACGGCTGCGCGACCGACCGGTGCAAGGGCCGCCAGATGCCGAACCACTACGCGTTCAAGGAGCTGAAATTCGTCTCGATCAGCTCGCCGATCGCGACGCAGCTCCCGCAGGCGGTCGGCGCGGCGATGGCGGCGAAGTACCGCAAGTCGAAGGAGGTCGTGCTCGCCGGCATGGGCGACGGCGGGACGAGCGAAGGCGACTTCCACGTGGCGATGAACTTCGCGGGGGTCTACAAGGCCCCCGTCGTCTTCTACTGCCAGAACAACCACTGGGCGATCAGCGTGCCGCTTCACCAGCAGACCGCGAGCGAGACGATCGCGATCAAGGCGAAGGCGTACGGCTTCCCCGGCGTCCAGGTGGACGGGAACGACGTGCTGGCCGTATACAAGGCCGTGAAGGAGGCCGTGGACCGCGCGCGCAGCGGCGGCGGCCCGACCTTCGTCGAGGCGCTCACCTACCGCATGGGCCCGCACAGCTCGAGCGACGACCCGAAGCGCTACCGCCCGGCGACGGAGGAGGAAGATTGGCGCCGCAAGGACCCGATTGAGCGCTTCCGGAAGTACCTCCAGAAGCAGGGGATCTGGACGGAGGCGTTCGAGAAGGAGACGTGGGATCACGCGCGCGAGGAGGTGAACGCGGCGGTGAAGGAAGTCGAGCGTGCAGGGCAGCCGGCGGTGAGCTCGATGTTCGACGACGTCTACCACGAGATGCCGCCGGAACTGAGGGCGCAGAAGGACGGGCTGATCGAGTACCTGAAGACGGGGGAGCTGAAGGACATCGGAGGCGCTTTCCCGCTGTAGAGCCGTTCCTTCCCCTCCCCCTCACCCTTTCCCATCCCGCTTCCGGCAGTTCCCGGGCGAGATGGGAGAGGGAAAGGGGGAGGAAGAGGAAAAAGCTGAAAACGGGCCGGGCGAGATTCGGACACCAAGGAGACCTCATGGCCACCCTGACGTTGCTTCAGGCGGTGAACGACGGGCTCAAGACCGAGATGCGCCGCGACGACCGCGTCGTGGTGCTGGGCGAGGACGTCGGCAAGAACGGCGGCGTGTTCCGCGCGACGGAGGGGCTGCAGGCGGAGTTCGGCGTGGACCGCGTGATCGACACGCCGCTGGCCGAGTCGGGAATCATCGGCGCGGCGATCGGCATGGCGCTCTACGGCCTGCGCCCGGTGCCGGAGATCCAGTTCATGGACTTCATCTATCCCGCTTTCGACCAGATCGTGAGCGAAGCGGCGAAATTCCGGTACCGCTCGGGCGGGCAGTTCCCGTGCCCGATGGTGATCCGCACGCCGTACGGCGGCGGCATCAAGGGCGGCCACTACCATTCGCAGTCGGCGGAGGCGTATTTCTGCCACACGCCGGGGCTGCAGGTCGTGGTGCCGAGCACGCCGCACGACGCGAAGGGGCTGCTGGCGACGTGCATCCGCGGGGAGGACCCTGTGCTGTTCCTGGAGCCGAAGCGGGTGTACCGCTCGATCAAGGGCGAGGTGCCGGAGGGCGAGTACACGGTGCCGCTCGGGAAGCTGGCGATCCCGCGCGAGGGGACGCAGGTGACGCTGGTGGCGTGGGGCTCGATGACGCATATCGCGCTCGAGGCGGCGGAGCAGGCGCAGAAGGAGAAGGGGATCAGCTGCGAGGTGCTGGACCTGCGCTCGCTGGTGCCGCTGGACAAGGCGGGGCTGCTGGAGTCGGTGACGAAGACGGGCCGGGTGGTGGTGATCGGCGAGGCGCCGCGGACCGGCGGCTTCGCAGGGGAGATCAGCGCGATCATCGCCGAGGAGGCGATCGACTCCATGGAGGCGCCGATCGTGCGCGTGACCGGGTTCGACACGCCGTTCCCGTACACGCTGGAGCATGCGTACATGCCGAACGCAGGGCGCGTGATGAAGGCGATCGAGACCGTCGTGAACTTCTGAACGGAGGTTGAGGGGTTGATAGGTTGAGGGGTTGAGAAAGGCACAGGCCGGTGCGCGCTTCCTCAACCTCTCAACCTCTCAACCCCTCAACCTCCCCAACCCAACAGGCAAACCGACCATGGACTTCAAGCTCCCCGACATCGGCGAAGGCATCCACGAAGGCGAAGTCGTCAAGTGGCTCGTGAAGGAAGGCGACGTCGTCAAGGAGGACCAGCCGATCGTGCAGGTCATGACGGACAAGGCGACAGTGGAGATCCCCGCGCCGACTGCCGGGCGCATCGCGAAGATCCACGCCGCCGAGGGCAAGGTCGCGCTCGTCGGAAGCGTCCTCGTGACGATCGACGCGGCCGGCGGCGCGGCGCCGAAGGCCGCCCCGGCCCCGGCGTCCCACCCGCCCGCCAACGGCCCGGTCCACACGGCGTCCGGCCCCGCCCACAAGCCCGGCATCGACACGATGATCTCCCGCGAGGTCGTCCGCGCCGCCGCCGAGGCGCAGTCCGCCGTCGTCGCCCCCGTCGCCCGGAAGGTCAACGGCAAGGTCCTCGCCGCCCCGGCAACCCGCAAGCTCGCCCGCGAGATGGGCATCGACATCGGCACCGTCGCCGGCTCCGGCCCGAACGGTCGCGTCGTGAAGGACGACCTCCAGCGCTTCGTGTCCGCCCCGACGAAGATCGTGACAACGCCCGCGGCCCACGCCCCCGCGCCCGTTCCCGTCGCCTCCGCCGCGACCGACGAGCGCATCCCCCTCCGCGGCCTCCGCAAGCTCATCGCGGAGAACATGCACCGCTCGAAGTCCACGGCGGCGCACTACACGTACGTCGAGGAAGTGGACGTGACGGAACTCGTCGCGCTGCGCGCGGCGTCCAAGAAAACCGCCGAGTCGCGCGGCGCGCGCCTCACCTACCTCCCCTTCATCATCAAGGCCGTCGTCTCGGCGCTGAAGGAGTTCCCGTACGTGAACGCGTCGCTGGACGATGCCGCCGGCGAGATCATCCTGAGGAAGTCGTACCACATCGGCGTGGCGGCGGCGACCGACGAGGGGCTGATGGTGCCGGTCGTGAAGGATTGCGACCGCAAGTCGATCCTGCAGCTCGCGCGGGAGCTGGACGACCTGGCGAACCGGACGCGGGCGAAGCGAGCGACGCGGGAGGAGCTGAAGGGCTCGACGTTCACGATCACGAGCCTGGGTTCGATGGGCGGGCTGTTCGCGACGCCGGTGATCAACTGGCCGGAGGTCGCGGTCATGGGGGTGCACAAGATCGCGAAGCGTCCCTGGGTGGTGAACGACCAGATCGCGATCCGGGACATCATGCTGCTGTCGCTGTCGCTGGACCACCGCGTGGTGGACGGCGCCGTGGGCGCGCAGTTCATGAACCGCGTCGTCGAGCTGCTCCAGAGCCCCGGGCTGCTCCTCCTCGAATAGCGATGCCGGTCTCGACGAAGATTCCCGCCACGAAGCCGCCCGCCGCGGAGCCGGGGATGCTCCAGATCCTGCGGCCTGACGGGACGGCGGACCCGGCGCTCGACCCGAAGCTCCCCGCCGAGGAGCTGCGCACGCTCTACCGCTGCATGCTCCAGCTGCGCATCTTCGACACCCGCATGCTGTCGCTCCAGCGCAGCGGGCGCATCGGGTTCTACGGGACGGCGACGGGGCAGGAGGCGAGCACGATCGGGACGGCGTTCCCGCTCAAACCCGAGGACTGGATCTTCCCGGCGCTGCGGGAGGGCGGCACGCTGGCTCTCCGGAACTACCCGATCCGCCTGATGGTCGCGCAGCTCATCGGGAACGCGATCGACGTGGTCAAGGGCCGCCAGATGCCCTGCCACTACTCGGACCCGGAGCGCCACTACGTCTCGATGTCGAGCGTCATCGCGACGCAGTTCCCCCACGCGGTGGGCGCCGCGATGGCCGCGAAGATCAAGGGCGACCCGGTCGTCATCCTCGGCTACATCGGCGACGGCGGCACCAGCGCCAGCGACTTCCACGTCGCCATGAACTTCGCCGGCGTCTACAAGCCCCCCGTCGTCCTCGTCTGCCAGAACAACGGCTGGGCCATCTCGGTCCCGACCTGCGCGCAGACCTCCAGCGAGACGATCGCCCAGAAGGCCGTCGCGTACGGCTTCGAGGGCGTCCGCGTCGACGGCAACGACATCCTCGCCGTCGTCACCGCCTCCCGCCGCGCCATCGACAAGGCCCGCTCCGGCGGCGGCCCGACGTTCATCGAGTGCGTGACGTACCGCCGCCTCGGCCACTCCTCGTCCGACGACCCCACGCGCTACCGCGACGCCGCGGAGGTCAAGGCGTGGGAGGAGAAGGATCCCATCGAGCGCTTCAGGAAGTACCTCGAGGCAAAGGGCCTCTGGTCCGCCGCGTGGCACGAGCAGCTCGAGACGGAGATCAACGAGGAGATCACCGCCGGCATCCGCGAGGGCGAGGCCGCCGGCCCGCCGCCCGTCTCGACGCTGTTCGACGACGTCTACCGCGACTGCCCGCCGGTCCTGGAGGAGCAGCGGCAGGACCTGCTGCGCCAGGACGAGGCGAAGAAGGGCGACGGGGCGTTCCCGCTCTAGGCCGCCGCGCCGCGTAGAATCCGCACGTGCTCGCGCTCCTGCTCGCCCTTCCCCTGTTCGCCGCCGCGTTTGCGGGCGGAGTCTGGGTGGGCCGCCGCCGGGTGAAGGCGGCGCCGTGGGTGGTGGGCGCCGCGGCGTTCCTGATCTTCCTGCGCATCTTCTGGCGTCTGTACCCGCAGTACGAGTACCCGCTGTTCCCCTGGGACTGGTACGTCGAGGTGCGGCCGTGGTGGGTGTTCGCCGCGGCGGAGCTGGCGATCGGGGTGGGCGCGGCGAAGATGTCGACGAAGGGGGCGCGGGTCGGGGTGGGGATGCTCGGGCTGCTGCTGTGGGTGGTCGCCGGGCAGCGGATGTTCCTGTCGTACATGCTGCCGCAGGACGAAATGAAGGGGATTGCCGACTCCCACGGGGTGGTGCGGCAGTCCACGGACTACACGTGCGGCGCGGCGGCGGCGGCGACGGTGCTGGAGCAGCTGGGGGTGCGGGCGACGGAGCGGGAGATGGCGGCGGAGTGCGGGACGAACGCGTTCACGGGGACGGACGAGTTCGGCGTGGCCCGCGGGCTGCGGCGCCGGCTGCCGGGGCGCGAGGTGCGCGTGCGCGGCGGGGGCTGGGAAGAGCTGCGGCGCGCGCCGCTGCCGGCGGCGGTGACGGTGAGGTTCGTGCCGTGGATCGACCACTGGGTGGTGGTGCTGGAAGTGAACGAGGGCGGCGTAGTCGTGGGTGATCCGGTCGGCGGGCGGAAAGCGATGGGGAGGGAGATGTTCCTGAGGAAGTGGAGGGGGGTAATGGTGACGGTCGAAGGGCAAGGAAAGGAAAAAACGAAAAACGAAAAATGAAAAACGAAAAGGCGGCCGGGGCGAGTTCAGCACGGCATACCGTTCCTTTTCGTTTTTCCCTTTTCGCTTTTCCCTTTTCATTTCTCTCTTCTTCGTTTTCTCCCGCCTCCTGCCGCCTTTCCCGTTGCCCCCCCCTATCGGCGTCATAGAATCTCCCCCGCATGACCACGCCACCCGATGACAGAAACCTCATCGGAACCGTCGTCCGGGACCGCTACGAAGTCCTCCGCCTCCTCGGCCAGGGAGGCATGGGCGCGGTCTACGCCGTCCGCGACCGCCAGTCCGGCGCCGAGCGCGCGCTGAAGGTCCTCGGCACCTCGCAGGGCGGGCTCCGCGTCGCCCAGCACCGCTTCAAGCGCGAGTTCAGCACGATCTCCCGCGTGTCCCACCCCGGGATCGTCGCCGTCTACGACTTCGGCGACCTCGGCGGCGTGCTGTTCTACGTCATGGAACTGCTCACGAGCCGCACAGTTTCGGACCTCGTGCCCAAGCCGCCGACGCTCCCCGACCGCGCCGCGATCAACGCCTCGCTGAAGGTCATGACGGAGGTCATCGAGGCGCTGGGATACGTCCACCAGCATCACCTGATCCACCGCGACCTCAAGCCGTCGAACCTGATCTTCGGCGCCGACGGCAAGGTCCGCATCACCGACTTCGGGCTCGCGAAGGACTTCGACAACGCGATCACCCTCACCGAATCGGGCGCGATCCTGGGCACGCTGTCGCACATGGCGCCGGAGCAGCTCCAGGGGCGCAAGATCGATCACCGCGCCGACCTCTACGCCGTCGGCATCATGATCTACCAGCTCGCCTGCGGCCGACTCCCGTTCAACGAGACCAACCCCCTCGCCCTCATGCGCCAGCAGGTCACCCAGGCGCCGCTCGTCCCCTCCAAGCACAACCCGGCGTGCCCGCGCGAGCTCGACGACGTCGTCATGAAGCTCCTCGCGCGCGACCCGGTGGACCGCTACTCCAACGCCGGCGCGCTCGCGGCGGACCTGGCGGCGGTGATGAAGGGCGACAAGCCGGCGGCGTCGGTCGCGGCGGCGGCGTCGAGCGACATGCGCACGACGATCGCGACGGCGGCGGGGTACGTCGGGCGGCAGGAGGAGCTGCAGAAGATGCAGACGATCCTGGAGCAGGCCGGCGCGGGCGAGGGAGGCACCGCCGTCATCATCGGCGAGGCCGGCATCGGCAAGACGCGCTTCGTCGAGGAGTTCTGCGCCCGCGCCCTGATGTACGGCGTGACGTTCCTCAAGGGCCGCGCGGACCGCCGCGCCGGCGTGTTCTACCGGCCCTTCATCGAGATGATCGAGGCCTACGGCTCCCGCATCGGCCAGTACGACACCGACACCGAGGCCGCGCTGTTCGCCGACATCGGCCGCGTCCTGGCCCGCCTCGTCCCGCGACTCCTCGAGCGCAAGTGCATCGCCGACGCCCCCGAGCCGCCCGCGCTCGACGCCGGCGAGAACAAGCTCCGCCTCTTCGACGCCGTCACCCGCTTCTTCCTCCGCATCGCCCAGCACGAAACCCTCGTCCTCTTCTTCGACGACTTCCAGCAGGTGGACGAGCTCTCGCTCGAGCTGTTCCAGTACCTCGGCCGGAACGCGCGCACCTCGCGGCTCGTGCTCGTCGCGGCGTGCCGCGGCGAGGATCTTGCGCCGCGCGGGGGAAAGGCGCACCCCGTGGACGCGATGCTGACGGCGCTGAAGCGGGAGGGAGTGAAGTGCGAGACGATCACGCTGAAGCGGCTGTCGCCGGCGGAGACGGCGCGGCTGGCTTCGGCGGTGGCGCCGGGGGTGGAGCTGTCAACGGCCTTCATCGAGCGGCTGCACGGCCGGACCGCGGGTGTGCCGTACTTCGTGGAGGAACTGCTCCGGTGGCTGAAGGAGCAGGGGGCGCTGGAGCGCGGCGCGTGGCCGGAGGAGGTGCCGGAGACGGTGGAGGCCGTGCTGCGGGAGCGCCTGGAGGGAATCGACGAGAAGGTGCTGGGGGCGCTGCGCGCGGCAGCCGTCGTGGGCGAGGAGTTCGAATTCGAGGTGCTGTGGCGCTCGTCGGGCGAGGACGAGGGGGCGCTGCTGGAGGCGATCGACGCCGGGGTCCGGGCGAAGGTGCTGAAGGAGCGGCCGGGCGAGCGGTACGCGTTCGTGCACCCTCTGCTGCGGATGATGCTGTACTCGAAGATGCTGCCGCGGCGGCGGAAGCTGCTTCACAGCGCGATCGCGAAGGCGCTGGAGGAGCGCGGCGGGGACACGGGGACGCGCGAGGCGGCGGAGGCGCTGGCGTACCACTGGACGAATGCGGGGGACCGCGAGAAGGCGACGGGGTACGCGGTCGAGGCGGCGCGCAAGGCGTTCGCGGCGCACGCGAACGAGGCGGCGAAGGCGCACGCGGAGGCGGCGGTGCGCGGGCTGGAGGACAAGGGGGACCCGGCGACGCAGGAGCGGCTGTATGGGGTGCTGGAGCTGCTCTTCGACATCCACATGAAGTCGGGCTCGAGCGTGGACGCGAACGCCGTGGCGAACCGGATGGTCCTGCTCTCCGGGCAGCTGGCGGACCCGGAGAAGCGCGCGAAGGCGCACCATCGGCTGGCGCGGTCGGAGCAGCAGGCGGGGCACTACCAGGCGTCGATCGCGCACCTGCAGGAGGCGCTGCGGGAGACGCAGTCGCCGTCGCTGAGGGTCATGGCGATGGGGGTGCTCGGGTTCACGATGGCGGAGAAGATGGGCAAGCCGCAGGAGGGGCTCGAGATCGCGCGCGAGGCGGTGCGGCTGTCCGAGGGGCTGACGGACAACGCCGCGCGGTTCCAGGCGATGAACGGCCTCGGGGTGGCGCTGCTCCGCGCCGGGCAGCTCGTGCAGGCCGTGGACCAGATGAAAAAGACGGCGGAGTTCGCGCGGCTGACGGGGCACAAGATCGGCGAGTGCACGGCGATGAACAACCTCTCGGTGGCGTACGAGTCGATGAACCGCCACGAGGAGCGGCTGGCGATCCTGAAGGAGGCGCTGGAGAGGGCGAAGCAGATAGGCTACCTCTCGGGCGAGTGCCTGTACCTGGTCGGGCTCGCCTCGGGCCTGGCCGACGCCGAGTCGCCGGACGCGGAGCCGCTCGCCCGGCAGGCGCGCGATCTCTCGCGCCGCGCGGGGTTCCGGTCGTCGCTGCAGAGCGCCACGAACCTGCTCGCGCGCCTCGCGTTCAAGCGCGCCGAGTTCGACGAATGCCGCAGGATGCTGGCGGAGATCCTGTCGGACCCGGAGACGAACATCGGGCCGCTCACCGACGCGCAGCTCCTCGACACCGAGGCCGCCATCCGCGCCGGGAAGGCCGAGGAGGGCCTCGCCTCCCTCGCCGCGACCTCCGCCAAGCTCAAGGACCTCCCCGCCTCGACCTGGATCGTCAGCTTCCAGGTGGACCGCGCCGCCACGCTGCTCATGGCCGGCCACGTCGTGGACCCGAAGTACTTCGACGAGGCCGGCGCCGTTCTCGAAGCGGTCGCGCCCGCCGTCGAGAAGACCGAGATGCCCGGCATCGTGAATTCCTACCGCTTCTGCCTCGGGCGCCTCGCCGCGGCCCGCGGGGATGCCGCGAAATCCGAGGAGCACTTCCGCGCCTGCATCCCGTTCCTGCTCTCGCAGCCGTCGCAGTCCCACCGCGCGACGACGCGGGCGTGGCTGGCAGCGTCGCAGGAGAAGCTGGGCCGCCTGCCGCAGGCGCGCGAACTGTGGATCCGTGCCGAGGAGGACATGCTGCGCGCCGGGCTCCAGCCGTTCTGGCAGAACTTCATCCGCATCCTCCCCCGCCTCGCGGCCGTCGCGACGACCGAGGCGTCGGAAGCGCGGACCGAGGTGCGCCCCGCGCCGCCGTCGGGGCTCCTCCTGGACCAGTCGCCCTTCGTCGGGCGGGACGCGGAGATGGACTGGTTGCGCGGCCGTCTGAGGGAGGCGCTGGAAAAGAAGGCGGGCGAGCTCGTCGTCTTCCGGGGCCAGACGGGGGTCGGCAAGACGCGCCTCCTGCGCGAATTCGGCGCGGTCGCCTCGCGCGAGGGCGTCCCCGTGCTGACCGGCGTCGCGCGCGCCGAGAACCGCCAGGTCGCCCACGGGCCGTGGATCCAGGTCGCCCGGCAGGCGCTGGAGGTGCTTCCCGAGGCGCGCATCGCGCCGGACCTCGCTGCGGCGCTGCGTGCCGGCGTGCCCGAGCTGGCGGACCACGCGAAGCTGGTGCGCGTCGCGCCGGGGGACGCCCGCGCGACCCGCGGCGAGCTCGCGCCCGAGCTCGAGCGCCTCCGCATCCACGACGCCGTCGGCCGCCTCGTCGAGGCCGTCGCCTCCGGCGCCGGCCGGGACCGCGCGGGCCTGCTCCTCCTGCTCGACGACGCCGGCGCCGCCGACGAGTCCTCCCTCGACCTCCTCGTCTTCCTCGCCCGCTCCGTCCGCCGCCACCCCATCCTCTTCGCCGCCAACTTCAACACCGAGGACGCCGGCCCGGAGCACCCCCTCTCCGCCCGCCTCAACATCCTCCTCCGCGACCGCGAGGCCGCCGTCCGGGACCTCGAGCCCCTCCGCCCCGCCGACATCGCCGCCCTCGTCACCTCCCTCGTCGGCCAGCGCCGCGACGCCGCCGACCTCGCCGCCGTCGTCGCCGAGAAGTCCGGCGGCAACCCCCTCTTCGCCCGCGAGCTCCTCCTCGCCATGTTCCGCGGCGGCCTCGTCGAGGAGAAGGAGGACCGCTACAGGCTCAAGACCCAGTCCATCCGCCTCCCCGACACCATCGCCGGCCTCCTCCGCGGCCAGCTCGAGGGCCTCAACCCCGACGTCCTCCGCGTCCTCTCCGCCGCCTCCGTCGTCGGGCGCGAGTTCGACTTCGAAACCCTCATGGACATCAGCTCCGCCCAGGAGAAGCAGCTCCTCGACTGGCTCGAGGGCCTCGTCAAGGTCGGCATCCTCGAGGCCGTTCCCGAGGATCCCCTCGGCCGCGACCTCTACCGCTTCCAGGCCCCCCAGATGCGCGAGGTCATCTACGCGGGCATCCTGAAGACGGAGCGTGAGGCGATCCACCGGCGGGTGGCGGAGTCGCTGGAGCGGGCGAGCCTGGCGAAGAAGGGGGTGAGCGCGGGCGAGCTGGCGCACCATTTCGTGCTGGGCGGCGGCGGGCGCAAGGCGAGGGACTACTCGCTGGAAGCGGGGCTGAAGGCGAGCAAGGTGTGCGCGAACGGCGAGGCGCTGACGCACCTGAACAACGCGCTGAAGGCGATGAAGTCGGACCCTGCGCTTCAGGACCGCGGCAAGGCGTTCGATGCGCTGTCGGAGCTGGCGCAGGTGCAGATGCGGGTGGGCGAGAACGCGGAGGCGAGGCGGCTTTGCGAGGAGGCGGTGGCGGTGGCGGAGACGCCGGTGCAGCGGGCGCGGCTCGGGCGGGCGCTGGGCCAGGCGATGCACCGAGCGGGGCAGCTCAAGGAGGCGGCGCGGACCTGCGAGGAGGCGCTGTGCCGCCTGGGGTTCGACCTCACGGGGCGCGAGGCCGCCGACGTCCGGGAGGCCCTGCCGGCTCCCGCCGACACGCCCGCCGACGCCGCGGAGACGGCTGCGCTGATGCTCGGCATGCTCGCGTTCGAACACAACTACCTCGGCAACCGCGACCGCTCGCGCGAGCTGTGCGGGCTCGCCCGCCGCTACGCCGACCTCACCCAGAAGCCCGACGCGATCGCCAACGCCCTCAAGACCGAGGCCTTCGTGCTGCAGGACGACGGCCGGTTCGAGGAGGCGCGCAGGGCGTACGACCACGCTCTGAAGCTCCAGCGCGGCCAGGGGAACCGCTGGGCCGAAGCGGCGCTCCTCAACAACATCGCCGGCCTCGGGTCCGCCACGAACCGGGTCCGCGAGGGCCTCGACATGTACGTCGCGTCCGCGAAGCTGTTCGCTGAGGTCGGCGACCTCGTCGAGCACGGCCGGCAGCTCAGCAACATCGGCCGCGTCCAGATCGAGCTGGGCGACTGGAAGGACGCCGAGGTCACGCTCGTCCAGGCCCTCGACCTCAACGTCCGCCTCGGCGAGCGCCGCTCGATGTGCTTCATCCACGCCGACCTCGGCGCGCTCTACCTCAACCGCGACGAGCGGGAGAAGGCGAGAGGCCACGCCCAGAAGTCTCTCGAGCTCGCGGAACAGCTCGGTTTCGTGGGGCTCCAGCTCGGGGCGCTCCACCTCCTCGGCCAGGTCGCGCGCCGCGGCGGCAATTTCGCCGGGGCGCGCGAGCTGACGCGCCGGTCGCTCGACCTCGCGAGGGAGAAGAAGCTCCCGGGCTCGCATCTCCTGGCCGCCGTCGATGGCGTCGAGACCGAGGCCGCGGCCGGCGACGTCGTCGAGGCGGGAAAGCTGCTCGACGAGGCCCGCATCGCCGCCGGGCCGGACGGCAACGTCCTCCTCGACCGCGCCCAGGGGCTCCTTCTTGAGGCGCGCGGGGACTTCGCCGCGGCCGCGACCTCCTTCTCGCGCGCCGTCGCCCAGTTCGAACAGCGCGAGAATCCCTTCAACCTCGCCTCCGCCCGCCTCGACCTCGGCCGCGCGCTCGCCCGCCAGCTCCGCCGGGAAGGCCGCGGCGCCGCGGAAGAGGCTCGCGCCGCGCTGGAGGCGGCGCTGCCCGTGTTCGCGCGCCTCGGGGCGAAGTGGCACGAGGCCGCCGCGAAGAGCCTGCTCGCCGGGCTCCCCGCCTGAGGCTGGCCGTCCCCGCCGTTTTCCCCTAGAGTTGCGCGGAATTCCGGCCGTCCCGCGGCCGTTTCCACTACAGGAGAGGCACCTCCCATGCGCAAGACCGACACCCTCGTCATCGGCTCCGGTCCCGGCGGCTACGTCGCCGCGATCCGCCTCGGCCAGCTCGGCCGTCAGACCACCATCGTCGAGCGCGAGGACCTGGGCGGCGTCTGCCTCAACTGGGGGTGCATCCCGTCCAAGGCGCTGATCCACATGGCCTCGACGTTCGAGCGGACGAAGCACGGCGGCGACATCGGCGTCGAGGCGACGGGCGTGAAGGCGGACCTGAAGAAGTTCCAGGCGTGGAAGAAGACCGTCGTGGAGAAGCTCACGGGCGGCGTCGGGATGCTGCTCAAGGGAAACAAGGTGGACGTCGTGAAGGGCCAGGCGAAGTTCACCGGGCCGAACACGGTCGAGGTCGCCGGGAAGAAGGAGACGGAGACGATCGAGTTCAAGCACTGCATCATCGCGACCGGCGCGAAGCCGATCGAGATCCCGGGATTCGCGTACGACGAGAAGAACGTGATCGGCGCGAAAGGCGCGCTGGCGCTGGACGCGATGCCCGCGCGCATGGTCGTGATCGGCGGCGGTGTGATCGGGCTGGAACTGGGCACCGCGTACGCCAAGCTCGGCTGCAAGGTCACCGTGCTCGAGGCCCTCGACCAGCTGCTCCCCGGCCAGGAGCCGACGCTGGTCAAGATGGTGGAAAAGGGCCTGAAGAAGCGCGGCGTCGAGTGGATGGTCAAGGCGAAGGCGAAGGGCTACAAGGCCGTCGCGGGCGGGCTGGAGGTGGACGTGGAGACGGAGAAGGGCCCCGCGAAGGTCGCCTGCGACCGGATCCTGGTCGCCGTCGGCTTCCGGCCGATCACCGACATCCTCGACCTGCCGAAGGCGGGCGTGAAGACGAACGAGAAGGGCTTCATCGCGACGGACAAGGCCGGCCGCTCGAACGTCCCCCACATCTTCGCGATCGGCGACGTCAGCGGCCCGCCGTACCTGGCGCACAAGGCGTCGAAGGAAGGGATCGTGGCCGCCGAGGTGATCGCGGGGCACAAGAGCGAGAAGGACTACGTGATCCCGGGGGCGATCTTCACGGACCCGGAGATTGCGACGGTGGGGATGACGGAAGCGGAGGCGGAGAAGGCGGGGATCGCGGTGAAGGTCGGGAAGTTCGCGTTCGTGGCGAACGGCCGCGCGCTGTCGATGAACGAGACGGACGGGTTCGCGAAGGTGGTGAGCGACGCGAAGAACGACGTGCTGCTGGGCGTGCAGCTCGTGGGCCCGGAGGTATCGAACCTGATCGCGGAGGCGGCGCTTGCGATCGAGATGGGGGCAAGCGCGGAGGATCTGGCGCTGACGGTGCACCCACACCCGACGCTGAGCGAGGCGATCATGGAGGCGGCGGAGGGGGTGTACGGGAAGGCGATCCATGGGGTGAACAGATAGGGCGGGGGAAAACGGATGCAAGGAAAGGAAAAGAGAAAAACGAAAAAGGAAAAACGAAAGAGGAAGCCGACGGCCCGTACCTGATTCTTCACCTGGCACCTGCAGTCTCTTTTCGTTTCCTTCGCTCCCCGGCACTCGCCCCCGCCCCGTTGTAACATCCCCCAATGCCCTCCCTCCCCTGGTCCTGGCTCGGCCGCGTCCCCTACGACGAGGCCCGCGCCCTCCAGCGCGAACGCGTCGACGCCGTCGCCGCCGGGACGGCGTCCCCCGTCCTCTGGCTCCTCGAGCACTCCGACGTCGTCACCGTCGGGCGCGGCGGCGACTTCGAGGAAGCCCGCGCGTCCGGCCTCCCCGTCGCCGAAACGGAGCGCGGCGGAGGACTCACGTGGCACGGGCCCGGACAGATCGTCGGCTATCCCATCGTTCCCGTCGCCGACCACGACATCCATCGCCACCTTCGCGACATCGAGGAAGCCCTGATCCGCTACCTCGCGACGCTCGGCCTCAAAGGAGGACGCAGGGAGAAACTCACCGGCGTCTGGGTCCGCGACCGCAAAATCGCCAGCATCGGCGTCGCCGTCCGCCGCTGGGTCGCGTACCACGGCTTCGCCTTCAACGTCGCCCCCGACATGGCCCCCTTCCGGCGCTTCCGCCCCTGCGGGCTCGACCCCGCGGTCATGACGTCGCTGCGCGAGCTCGGCGTCGAACGCGGGCTCGAGGACGCCGCCGCAGGAATCGCCGCGGCGTTCGGCGAGGTCTTCCGCTTCGACATGGTCCCCGCTTGAAGGCGCTCATCCTGGTGGACCACGGCTCCAAACTCCCCGAGGCCAACGCGCTCCTGGAGCAGGTCGCCGGGCGCTTCAGAACGCGCGGCGCATTCGACGTCGTGATGGCGAGCCACATGGAGCTCGCTCCGCCGTCGCTCGGGGAGGCGTTCGACGCGTGCGTCGCGGCGGGGGCCACGGACATCACGATCGCGCAGTACTTCCTCGGCCCGGGACGCCACTCCTCGCGCGACATCCCGCGGCTCGCGGAAGAAGCCGGGAAGCGGCACGCAGGGGTCGCGTGGCGCCTGACTGAGCCGCTGGGGCTCTCGGACCGGATCGTCGAGGCGCTGGAGGAGCGGATCAGGGGGGCGCGGCCGTGAAGAAGCCGGCGGGACTCGCGGGGATGGGGATCGCGGCGGCGGTCGCGGCGGCGTGGCTGCTCTGGAAGCTGCCGGGGGTCGGGCGCGAAGCGCTCATCGCGTCGAACGAGGCGGCCGCGATCGAGGCCCTTCGCGCCGTTCACGCGGCGGAGCTCGAGTTCCGCCGCAACGACGGCGACGGGAACGGAGTGCCGGATTTCTGGGCGGCTGATGTCTCCGGGCTCTGCCGCGCGGCGCAGCCGAACGGCGACCCCTGCGGCTTTCTCGACCCCGCGCTCGCCGCGGCCGACCGCTCTCCCCTGCCGTCGACGGACGGCCCGCGCCCGCGCCTGACGGCCCTCCTCCCGGCGAAGGACACCCACGGCTACTGGCTTCACGCCCTCCGCGGAATCGCCGCCGACGGCCCCGACGACGACGACCGGCCGTGGGAGAACCTCCGCCGCTTCGCGTTCGCCGCCGTCCCCGCAGCGCCCGGGGTGTCCGGCCGGCGCGCGTTCCTCGTCGGCGAGGACGGAGTCGTCTGGACCCGCGACGCGGGCGCCGGAGCTCCGGACACCTGGCCCGCGAAAGGCCCGGAGGCGGAGGGCTGGAAACGCGCGCAGTGACGCGGCTGGTGTAGACTCGCCCTATCGAATCCGGAGGCCGCGATGACCCGTCTTCCCGTCTCGTTCGACCTGCAGACCGCCGACTGGAAGAAGACCCGGTACCCGGGCGTCGCGATCCAGTTCCTGCGCACCGACAAGATGACGGGGGACGCGACGGCGCTGATCCGGATGGACCCGGGGTGCGGCTATCCGCAGCACCGGCACGTTGGGGACGAGGAGGTGTACGTCCTCACGGGAGCGTACCGTGACGAGGCGGGCACGTACCGCAAGGGCGAGTACCACTGCCACAAGGGCGGCTCGGTGCACCACCCGGTCGCGCTGGACGGCGAGCCTTGCGTGATCTTCGCCGTGGCGCACGGCGGCATCGAGCTGTTCGAGGAACGGAAATCCCGCCCGGAGCCGGATCGTCCGGAGCCGCAGTTCGAGCGCCTGATCGAGCGCTGGGGCGACCACCCGCGCGTCCACGAGTGGCACGGCTGGTGGGCCCGCCGCACCGAGGAACTCCGCAGGCGCTACCCCTGGCTCGCGAACCAGAAGCACGCCGCCCGCGCCGACGGCGACTCCGTTCTCGAATTCCTCACCGAGGAGACCCACCGCCTCACCATGCGCTGGCCCCTCGGCCTCTTCGGCGCCCAGCGCCGCAAGGTCGCCTCGACGCCCCACATCGCCGACTGCATCGCGCGCCTCCTCTGGTCCGACGAACCTCTCGAGGCCCGCGTGGACGGCGCCCTCTCAGGCGACTTCGCTTTCAAAGGCATCGGTCGCAACACCACGTTCCCCAGCCTCCTCCTCCAGACCGCCTTCCCCGACAAAGTCGTCGGCCTCCTCTCCCAGCGCTTCAACCAGCTCGCCTTCCCCATCCCCGCCCCGCCCGGCGCCACCCCGGGAGAACGATTCGCCATGACCTCCCGCGCGGTGCAGGCGGCGTGGAAGAGCGCGCGGCCGAGCCAGCCGCTGAACCTGGCGCACTGGGTGCTGTGGATGGAATACGCGGCGCACAACCCGGTGCGACCGGCGATTTTCCGGGCTTAGCGGGTCAGTTCCTCGACCGCCCGGCACGCGACGCGCCCGCAGCGCTCGAAGCCTTCGACCTTCAGGGTCTCCGGCGCGTCGTCGGGCGTGTGCAGGCGTTTCGCCAGCCACGAGTGCGTGAGCAGCGTCGCGCACGGGAGGCGCTCGCGCGTGAAGGACGCGTGGTCGGTCATGAGGCCGACGGAGCGCGGGTAGGCGCGGACGTCCACGCCGACGGCCTTTCCCGCGCCGACGAGGGCCGCGCTCATCGAGACGCCGCCGCCCTCGGGACCGTACGCCGGCACGACCCAGACGGCGCCCGCGTAGCCGACGCCGTCGAAGTTGACGACACGCAGGCGTTTTTCGGCGCGAAGCGCCTCGAGGTGCCGCCGCACCCACGCCTGGGACCCGGTCATGCCGAACTCCTCGCCGGAGACCGCGAGGAAAACGGCGCGGGCGGCCTTCGAGCCCGGGAGGTCCTTCCAGGTTCGCGCCATTTCCACGAGGGCGCCGACGCCGCTGGCGTTGTCCATCGCGCCGGGCGAGCGGTTATGGGTGCGCAGGGCGTAAAGCGGGAGGGAGAGCAGCAGGACGACGCCGCCCGCGGCGGCGATGAGTTCGAGCGGGACGGCGGCGTCGAACAGCCGGGCCATCGCGACGCCGAGGTAGCCGAAGGCCGCGGTCCGGGCCCACCGGAACAACGCGATGCGGCCTCCGAGCGACAGCGACTGCGACTTGGAGTCGTAGTGGGCCATGAAGACGAAGAGCGGCCCGTCGGCGGGCCCTTCGGCGCGCGCCGCGATGTTGGAGGAGCGGATCCACCCACGGCGCGGCGGGTCGCTTTCCGCGCAGTCGCGGATGGTCCCGAGGAAGGTCCTGCGGATGAACCACGGCAGGATCACGGCAAGGGAAGCGCAGAACGCGAGCCCGCCCCACGCGATCCGGACGTCCTTCCACAGGCCCACGCCGACCGCCGCCAGCCCCGCGTGCGTCAGGAACAGCGACAGCCGGAGCAGGTTGTCCGCCACGGGCCGGAACTCGAAGAACTCCTCCTCCACCCCCAGCCCCGCGTCCGCCAGCGACGACTTGACGACCCGCGCCACTTCCCGCTCATCCGGCGTCCCGCACAGCCGGGGCCGGGAGATGGACGAGGCGAAAGCGAGCGCGCGGCGGGCGTTGAAGGCGGGCATGGGGCCCGGACTCTACCGCATCACGGAGCGCCGGGCGCCGCATTCTCTGCGGGCTTGCCGGCCTCCGGGGGAAGCGATTTCCCGATCCCGAACACGCGCGCGATCGCGGCGTGCGAGGCGGCCGAGGAGAACGCCAGGCCGGCGATCGTGAACCAGGTCACGGCGGGGTGCGCGGGGTAGAGCTGGAGGAGCTGGCCGGACACGAAGGGGCCGACGGACTGCCCGGAGTTCTGCGCGAGCATGTAGGCGCCGAGGTAGCGCCCGCGCTGGGCCAGCGGGGCCAGTTCGGTCGCCAGCGACGCGCCCGCGGGAGCGCACAGCACTTCTCCGCACGTCACGACGCCGATGGCGACCGCGAAATGCCACGAGGCCGTGCAGAACGTGAAGGAGCCGTAGCCGAGGCCGTAGAACGTGCAGCCGACGACGAGGGCCGGGACGAGGCCGATGCGGCCCATGACGCGGGTGGCGGGGATCTGGAGGAGGAAGACGCCGGTGCCGTTGACGGCGAGGATCCACGCGATGGTGCCGTCGGGGATGTGGGCGAAGCGGGAGGCGTACATGGAGGTGCCGGGGACGAGCTGGGCCCACACGACGGAGAGGAGGACGGCGGCGCCGGCGAGAAGGACGAAGGGCCTGTTGGCGAAGACGGCGGACAGCGGCGGGGCGGCCTCGGGGGCACGGGGCGCGCGCGGCGGCTCGCGGAGGATGATGCTGAACAGGACCAGCGAGAGGGTGAAAACGCACGCCGTGACGGAGAACGTGACGACGTAGGACTCCGTGACGATCGCGTTGAGGACCATGCCGAGGGCCCAGCCGGCGTTGATGCCCATGCGCACGAACCCGAACGACTCGGCGCGCATGCGGCTGGTGGAGATGTCGGCGACGTAGGCCTGGGAGCTGGGCTCGAAGAGCTGGCCGGTGAAGTTCGAGGCGATGAACGTGGCGGCGAGCATCCAGAACGGCTGGCCGGTCGCGATTTCCCAGGCGATCCCCGCGGAGGTCAGCGCGCGCCCCGCGAGGGCCGCCTGCATGACGAATTTGCGGCCGACGCGGTCGGCAAGCTCGCCGCCGCAGAAACGGGCGATCGCCCCCGCGAACCCGGACAGGGCGAGGGCGGTCCCGATGCGCCCGGTCTCGATGCGGAGGGTGTTCGCGCAGAACAGCGCGAAGAACGGGAACGAGAACGAGTACCCGGTGGCGGTGACGATGCGTCCGAGGAAGAGCAGCCAGAGTTCCGGGGAGTAGCGGCGCAGGAAGTGCGGCATGGTGTCGATGGCAGGCAGCGGGTTGCGGGGGGAACTCGTCACGCTTCCCCACCGGGCGTCCCGCAGCCCGCGGCGGCCGCTAGATGACCATTCGCTCGGGATCTTCGCGCGCTTCGTTCTTCAGCAGCGGATCCAGCGCAAAGGCCCGAGCGTCGACGCACGGCGGACGCGCAAGGACGAGGTCCGCGACCATCCGCCCCGCCGCGGGCGCGTGCATCACCCCGTGCCCGCTGAACCCGACGGCGTGCACCAGTCCGTGCACGCGCGGGTCCCGCGACAGGATCGCCTTCTCGTCGGGGCTCACCTCGTAGTACCCGCAGGTCGCGTGGTCCAGCCCGGCCTTCTCCCCGAGCATCGGGATCCACTCCGCCATCTTCATCAGCACCTCGAAGCCGAAGTCGTTCTCGCCGATCCCGAACCCGGCCTCGATGTCGTCGTTGAGCTTCGTCGTGTCCACGTCGGGGGCCGGGAAGCGGTCCCAGCCCGCGGGCTTGATCGGTTTCAGGTCCCAGCCCATCATGAGCCCGTTCATCTCGGGGCGTCCGTAGGCCTCGAGGTCGAGCACGGTCAGGGGCCATTTGGAGACGTGGTGCCCGTAGATCTGGTTCGTGAAGTACAGGTAGCGCTTCACGGGCGTCACCGGCATCGGGCAACCGGCCAGTTTGCCGACGGAATTCGCCCACGCGCCCGCGGCGTTTACGACCGTGGAGCAGCCGATCCGGTGCCGGCCGTTGACGACGACGGCCTTCACGGTGCCTCCGGAGACCTCGATGCCGGTCACGGGAGAGTACTGGAGCAGCAATGCGCCCTTCGAGACCGCGGCGTCGAGGAAGGTGGAGGCGACGAGGTCGGGCTTGAGGAAGCCGTCGTGCGGGCACCACGAGGCGCCCTTGAGCTCCGGATGGTCGATCCAGGGGAACTTCTCGCGCACCGCCGCCGCGCCGAGCATCTCCACGTCCGGCACGCCGCTCTGCTTCTGGAATGCGACCCGTCCCGCGGCCTGGTCCGCCGCTTCCTGCTCGCTCCACAGGAACAGGTAGCCGTTCTGCGTGAAGACCTCCTCGCACCCGAAGGTTTTCGAGAAATCGCGGTACTCCCGGCCGCTGATGAGCGACATCTGGATGCTGGAGAGGGAGGAGAACTGGTGGCGGAACGCCGCGGCGCTGCGGGACGTGGAGCCGCCGGCGCGCGGGCCGGAGTCGAGGACGGCGACACGGAGATTCGAGTCGCGCACGAGGTTCCAGGCGGCTGCGGCGCCGATGATCCCGGCTCCGACGATGGCGACGTCGACGTCCTTCGGGTAGGTTCGGGTGGGGCTGGCCATGCGCGGGATGGTAACGGCTCGGCCGGACTCGCGCGAACCTTGCGCGGCTAGCCTTTCCCTCTCCACTCCACCTCGGGAGCACCCGCGACGCGGTTGACGTGACGGGCGGCGACGAAGAGCGCGTCGGCGAGGCGATTGACGTAGACGACGGCGGGAGCGTACTCCGCGTGCGCCCGGGCGAGCGCGACGACGGCGCGTTCGGCGCGGCGGGCGATCGTGCGCGCGACGTGCAGGAGCGAGCCGGCGGGCGAGCCGCCCGGGAGGATGAAATTGCGAAGGGGCGGGAGGCCGGCCTCCATCGCGTCGATCCACTTCTCGAGCGCCGGGACGCGGGCGGCATCGACGCGCATGCGGCCGGGGGCGTCGGGGCGCGGGTCGGCGAGGTCGGCGCCGAGCGCGAACAGGTCGTTCTGGATGCGGCCGAGCTCGGCGTCGGTGTCGGGCGGGGTCCCGGCGGCGCGCGCGGCGCCGAGGACGGCGTTGAGTTCGTCGACCTGCCCGTAGGACTCGATGCGGAGGTCGTCCTTGGGGACGCGGGCTCCTCCGATCAGGCCGGTCATGCCCAGGTCGCCGGTGCGGGTGTAGATCTTCATGGGCGCAGTGTAGTGGCGGGGGGCGGCTTCTGCGTGCTGAAAGAGGACGAATGTCCGGGATTCCGGACGCGCCGCGCGCGGCATGCACTGTCATAACTCATGCGCGCCACACATGTTACGAGATTGCTGAGGCCGGCACGTCCCTTGCGATACACCCTTCCGTCACGACCACACGAAACCATAAACCTGACCGATATCGGAGGAGACTCAAATGAAAACGCTCATCGCCGTCTTCAGCACCCTCGCCCTGATCGCCGGAATCGGATCCAGCGAAGCCCACGCGGAGAACTTCTTCAAGAAGGTCGGGAAGAGCATCCGCAAGGCCCACAACCGCCATGTCGACATGATGGAGTCCGCGCACGAGCGCCACGCCGAGATGT
>JADLHC010000216.1 GCA_020849035.1 Planctomycetia bacterium | reverse complement strand
CGTCCGTTGAGGATTCCCCTGCGCGAGGCGAAGTGGCGATGGCGACCACCTGGACTGTCGACGGATCGTCGGGCGGCGGGCAGATCGTCCGCACGGCTGTCGCGATCGCGGCGCTGAGGGGCGTTCCGGTGCGCGTCACGAACATCCGGCGGGCGCGCGGCAACCCCGGGCTGCAGCGGCAGCACATCGCGGCGATCCTCGCGGTCGAGAGGATGAGCGGCGGGTCGCTGGCGGGGTGCGTGAAGGGTTCCTCGTGGGTCGAGTTCTTTCCCGGGAAGGCGTCCGGCCCCGTGCGGGAGCAGGTGGACATCGGGAGCGCGGGCTCGACGATGCTGGTGCTGCAGGCGACGCTGCCGATCCTCGCGCGACGCGGCGGGACGCTCGTCGTGACGGGCGGGACGGACAACCCGATGGCGCCGCCGGTGGACTGGTTCCGCGAGATTCTCGTCCCGGCCCTGCGCTCCATCGGGATCGCGCCGGGCGTCGAGCTGGTCCGCCGCGGGTTCTTCCCCGCCGGCGGAGGCGAGATCGCGGTCTCCTGCCCCGCGACGCCCTCGTGGCCGGGGATCACGCGCACCGCGTGGAAAGGCCCCGCGAAGATCGAGGGCGTGTCCTACGCGTCGTCGCTCCCAGGCCACGTGCCGGAGCGCATCCGCGCCGCGGCGCTGAAGGAGCTGCGCAGCGGGAAGGGGCTTTCCGCGGACGCGAAGAGCGCGCTTCGCGAGTGCGAGCAGGACGTGCGGCTCGACCTGTCGAGCGGCCCGTCGCCGGGCGCGGGGATCGTGATGTGGGCCGAGGATGCCGACGGCACCCGGCTCGGCGCTTCGGCGCTCGGCGAGCGCGGCAAGCCGAGCGAGGACGTCGGGCGCGAGGCCGGCGCCTGGCTGCTGGCGGAGCTGGCCGCCGGCGCTCCGGTGGACCGCCACCTCGCGGACCAGCTGCTCGTCTGGGCGGCTCTCGCGACGGGGCCGAGCGAATTCGCGATCTCCGAGGCGACGGACCACGTGAAGAGCTGTGCGCAGCTGCTTCGCGACGGGGCGGGCGCGCGGATCGACGTGGAGGGGACGTCGCCGGCGAGGGTGCGCGTGGCGCCCGCCGGGAGCTAGCCGTCCGCCGCAGGCCACCTGCCGTCGGACCGCCCCCCCACAAACCACGAACCACCAACCACCGACTATCCTTCCCAAGAACATTTCGCCGCCCTCCCGCGTTACGGTTACTGTCAATGGCCGCGCCCATGCAGGAGATCCTTCCATGGAACAGCAGGTGAAGAACGACTACATGGACCAGGTCCTGAGGGAACAGGTCCACCTCGAGAACGCCCTCAAGGTCCAGCGCGTCGCCGCGCCCGCCCAGGCCGCCCGCGGCGGCGGCAGCGACGACACCCGCTTCGATCAGCCCGAGTCCGGCCTCGACGCAGGCTCCGGCGCCGTCCCCTATCGCATCACCGGGCTGTGGCGCTGGAAGAACGTCGTCGTCCCGCCCAACTGCTGGGTCGTCCACACGAGGCGCGGACACGCCGACCCGCTCAACGTCGGCCTCGGCGTGTCGTTCCGCTTCGACCCGTGGACCGACTCGTTCATCGTCGTCCCCGCCGCGATGCAGACGATCCTCATCAATGCGCGCTGCATCTCCCGCGAAAAGCAGGGCGTGCTCGTGCAGGGCTACGTCCAGTGGATCATCGATGACTTCCGCACGGCCTACCGCAAGTGCGACTTCACCGACGCGCTCGACCCGATGCGCCTCGTGAACGTGCAGCTGCGCGAGCAGGCGGAGGCGGCGATCAAGGACAAGGTCGCGACGATGTCCATCGACGAGGTGCTCGCGGACAAGCAACCGATCATCAAGGAACTGACCGCGCGCCTCCGGCAGATCATGGAGGGCGAGGGCGAGGGGCACGAGAAGGGTCTCGGTCTGCGGATCGTGACGGTGCAGATCAAGGAGGCGATCGTCAGCTCGCCGAAGGTCTGGGAGATGCTGCAGCGCCCGTTCCGGAGCGAGCGGGCGAAGGAAGCGCGGCTGGCGGAGCTGGCGAGCGACGCGGTGGTGCAGGCGAAGGAGTCGGAGGCGTCGAAGGCCGCGGCGAAGCTCAAGATCGAGACCGAGGCCGAAGTTGCGAGGCTCCGGGCCCAGTCGGAGGCGACCGCGTTCGACCGCGACCAGGCGGAAAAGGCGCGGCGTGCGAAGGTCGAGGCCGAGGCGCTGACGCAGACGCTGGCGCACGAGAAGGAGAAGATCGCGCGGAAGGCCGAGGTCGCGCGGCTGCAGGTCGAGGCGGACCTCGCGAAGGACGAGATCCAGCGGGCGCACGCGCACAAGTGGGAGGAGAAGACGGTGGCCCTCGACGCCGCGCGGCGGAAGGTCGAGAACGACCTCTCGCAGACGGCGCTCCAGGCCCAGCTGATCGAAGCCCTCCCCGAGGTGGCCTCGAAGATGCCCAAGCCCGCCGAGCTGCGCTCGATCTCGATCGGCCCGGGCGCGGACGGGCTGCCGGCGCTCGTGGCAGGGCTGGCGGCGGTCGTGGAGTCGCTGAAGTCGGGCGGAAAAAAGGAGTAGATGGGAGATGGGAGACGGGAGTGAGACGGCCGCGGCGGGGAGCGCCACTCCGCCGCGGAACCCGTGGGCGATCCGGGCCGTGCGGGCGGTGGCGCTGCCGCTCGGCCTCCTCGCGCTCCTCTTCTCCCACCCCGGCCGCGCCCTTCACGAGCTCAGGACCCTTCGCGATCCGAACGCGCTCATCGCCCCCGACGACCCCGCGGTCGCACACCTGTCCGGGGAGATCGACGCCGCGATGCCCGGGGACCTCGACCGGCGCGCGCAGGTCGCTTGGATCGGGGCGTTCGTCGAGAGGCGCATCGCCTACGCGCACGACTGGGACCAGTGGTGGAACGTGGACTACTGGCCCACCCCGTCCGAAACCGTCGCCTCCGGCCGGGAAGACTGCGACGGGATCGCCGTGCTGACCGCCAGCGTCCTCAAGCACCGCGGGTTCGAGCCGCGGATCGAGGCGTCCTACGAGCACGTCTGGGTCGCCGTCGACGACGACAGGATCCTGAATCCCGACACGGAGACGAATTTCGACGGCGAGCACTGGTCCCTCCCGGGCCCCGCGCTCATCCTCTCCTGGTTTCGCTACTCGCTCACGTCCTTCCCTGTCTGGCGCTGGGCGACCCTCGTCCTCTGGGTCTTCCTCGTCGCCCGCTGGCCCAACCGCCGCCGCTTCGCCGTCGAAGGCGCCGTCAGCTGCACCGCCCTGCTCCTCGCCGCCCTCGGCGCGCGCGTGCTCCCCGGGTTCCTGTTCGGCACGGTCCTCCTGGCGTGCGCGGCCGTCACGGCCGCCACGCTCTTCCGCCGCTCGCCGGCGCCCTAGAAGTCCGTCTTGCTCGAGAACGTCCACTCCCGGAACTTCATCCCCGGGACGCACGCGCTTCCGAACGGCGACCACGTGTTCGGCGTGATCACCCGGTCGCGGCCGACCAGCTCCGCGCCGTGCAGCGCCCGGGCGATCGACTGCGTGAACCTCATGTTCTTGATCGGGTAGCGCACCTTGCCGTCCTCGACCCAGAACGCGCCGTCGCGGGTCATGCCGGTGAACAGGGCGACGGGCGGGTTGAGGAGGCCGTTGAGGTAATGGAAGCGCGTGACGAGCACGCCGCGGGTCGTCTGCGCAATCATCTCCTCGACGCTCGACATGCCGGGGGCGACGAAGAGGTTGAGCGGCATGGCCGTGAGGCCCATGCCGGGGAAGGGCGCGTGGCCGGTCGGGCGGGCCTTGGCCTTGGCGGCGCTGACGACGTCGTGGGCGACTTCGCGGGCGACGCCGCGGTCCACGAAGTACACGGACTTCTTCGGGCGCCCCTCGAAGTCGATCGGCAGGGGGATTCCCTCGGAGTCGAGGCCGTCGTCGTAGATCGTGACCGCGTCGGTAGCGACCATCTGGCCGAACTTGTCCTTGAGGAACGACTGGCCGTCCTCGACGCTCCGGCCCGTGAACGCGATCCACGGCAGCCACGAGAAGATCTCCGCCACGGCCGCCGGCTCCAGGATCACCTCGTACGTCCCCGGGTCCAGGTCCTTCGGCTTCCGGCTCTGCACGCACTTCCGGATCGCCGTCTCCGCCAGCGTCGGCAGGTCCATCGCCGCCCAGCGCGGCTCGGCGCCCGCGGCGTAGCCGCTTCCGCCGCCGCCCGGGTCCATCGCGATGAACTGCGCGTCCGCGACGGTCCCCTCGTGCCACGCCGACAGCCCCTCCGTGTTCGCGACCGCGATCCGCGACGTCCGCGCGATCAGCGCGCCGTGCAGCTCCGTCTTTGACTTCGCCGCCGTCGCGAAGAGCGGCTTCAGCGCGTCGGCGCGCTGCTCGGGCGTCTGCTCCACGACCGCGAGGTCGGGGTGCGGCGCCGGTCCGTAATCCTGCGGGCCGGGGAAACCGCTGAATTCGGGAAGCGGCCTGGCGGCGCCGGCGATTTCGCGCGCCTGCTTGATCACCGCGGCAAGGTCGGCCTTCGCGAGCGAGTTCGTTGACGCGACCCCGAGCTTCTTCCCCGCCGCCACGCGCGCCGACACGGACATGCCGTGCTCGCTCATGTTCTGGTGGATGCCGCTCGCGGCGAACCGCGTCGTGCCGCAGTCCTGCCCGATGTACACCAGCTCGACATCCCCGCCCGAAGCCTTCAGCGCCTCGCGCAGCGCCGCGAGCACCTGGTCGCGCCCGTGCCCGACGTGCCCCGCCGGCCCGCCCGCCCGCGTACCCGCCCTCTTGCCCGCCGCCGTTTTCATTTCGACGCTCCCATCTTGATCCCGCGGAACCGCGACGGCGCCGCCCCGTGTCCCACGCGTGCCGTCTGCCCCGGCACGCCCTTCCCGCAGTTCGGCACGCCCCACACCCGCCAGTGCGCCTTCGAGCAGACGGCGTCGCAGGAGCCCCAGAACTGCGGCGTCATGCCGGAGTAAATGGGGTTGCGGAACAGCTTCGCCCGCCGGCCGCCCTTGAGCTGCCAGGCGGCCTCGCAGCCGAACTGGAAATTGAGGCGGCGGTCGTCGATCGACCAGGACTTGTTGATGTCGAGGAGGATGGCGCCGTCGGAGTCGGCGAGGAGCTCGTCGGCCTCCCAGTTGCCGGGCTCGAGCGAGATGTTCATCATGCGGATGAGCGGGATGCGAGACCAGGAATCGGCGCGCATGGCGCCGTTGGGCTTGAGCTTGAGTCTCGCGGCGGTCTCGCGGCTGGTGAGGTAGCCGACGAAGACGCCGCCGTCGATGACGGGTCCACGCGCGGTCGGCACGCCCTCGTCGTCGTAGCCGTAGGAGCCGAGGCCGCCGGGGATCGTGCCGTCGAGGCTGATCGTGACGTAGCCGCTGCCGTACTTGAACTTGCCGAGCTTGTCGGGCTGGAGGAACGAGCCGCCCGCGAGCGACTGCTCCGTGCCGAGCACCCGGTCCGCCTCGATCGGGTGCCCGCAGGACTCGTGGACCTGCAGCGCGAGCTGCGGGCCCCACAGGATCAGGTCGTACGTCCCCTCCGGAAGGTCCGGCGCGTCGAGAAGCTGCTCCGCCTCGTCGCGCACGCGCTCGACGTGGTCCTGCATCCGCATCGCCTCGATGTGCTCCCAGCCGCCCGTCACGAAATCCCCGCGGTGCGAGTTCGGGTAGCTGCGCGACTGCACCGTCCCGTTCCCCGCCGCGACCGCCACCGCCCCCGCGCCGCACTCCGTGATCTCCTGCTCGATCAGCGCACCCTCGGTCGAAGCGAATATCTTCTTCGTGCGGTACGCAGTGTACGACGCGTTTCCCGACACGATGCGCTTGCCCTTGTGCAGCCCCTCGGACACCGCGGCCAGGAGCGCGATCTTCTTCGAGAGCGGGACCTTGAACGGGTCCACCTGGCAAGGGGTCTTCCACGACGCTTTCACGGGCTGGACGTCCGCCAGCCGTGCCGGAGTCGCCGACGCGCGGTGCGTCGCCTGCGCGACCGCCAGCGCGCGGTCCGCGACCCCGAGGTCCGCGAGGTTGTCCGTCGCCGCGAACCCCCAGGAGCCCTTCCACAGCACCCTCACGCCGATCCCGCGGCTCCGCGAGCGCGAGTTCGCCTCGAGCACGCCGTTGCGCGCCGCGATCGTCTCGTCCTCTGCGTCCACGAAGCGCGCGTCGGCGTAGTCGACCTTCCTGCGCTTAAGGTGACTGACTATTTCCTGAAGGACCGGTTTCATTCGGATCCGCCTTTTCAATCGTGTACCCGAGGGCCGCCAGCGCGCGGTCGCGCGCCGCCGCCGCCTTCTCCGCGTCGCCCGCCTTCTCCCACGCCGCACGCGCATACATCCACTTCTCCCGCCGGTCCGCCTCGACGCCGCACTCGCGCCACTCAGCCGGCGTCACCAGCTCCGGCCGGATCGCGGCGAGGCGTCCCACGAGGGAAGCGTCGCCCTCGCGCAGCGCCAGCTTGAGGACTTCCTTCAGTTTGGCGTCGTTTTTCGCGCGCCCGAAGAATTCGGCGGCATCGGCGAGCCAGCCGGCCTTGAGGAATTCCTCGCCGTAGGCGTTGTAGTCCGGCGGCGACTTGTGGGCCGCCCAGAGGAGATCGCGTTTCGCGACGGAATCGGGAAGCATGGAGGGGCGGATGGTATCCGGCGGGCGAGGAAAAGGCGAGCGGCCAGAGGCCAGCGGTCGGCGGTCAGTGGCCAGCGGCCAGCGGTCAGTGGCCAGCGGCCAGCGGCCAGCGGCCAGCGGTCAGCGGCCAGAAGATCGTGGGCGAGGACTGAGGTCCAGGAGTAACGACGAGGGGAGAGGGACGACTCGAAGTCGAAGAGCAGTCGCCCGGTACAGGACTTCGCCCCTGACCGCTGACCGCTGGCCACTGACCGCCGACCGCTGGCCGCTGACCTCTGCCCCCTAACCGCTTACTTCCCCTTCGCAAGATACTGCCCCGTCCAAGACCCCTTCACGCGCGCCACGTCCTCCGGCGTCCCCTCCGCAATCACCCGGCCGCCCCCGCCGCCGCCCTCGGGGCCGAGGTCCACGATCCAGTCCGCCGTCTTGATCACGTCCAGGTTGTGCTCGATCACCACCACCGTGTTCCCCGCGTCCGCCAGGATGTTCAGCACCTTCAGCAGCGTCCGGATGTCCTCGAAATGCAGCCCCGTCGTCGGCTCGTCCAGCACGTACAGCGTCCGCCCCGTCGAACGCTTCGCCAGCTCCCGCGACAGCTTCACCCGCTGCGCCTCGCCCCCCGACAGCGTCGGGCTCGGCTGCCCGAGGTGGATGTACCCGAGGCCCACGTCCGACAGCGTCCGCAGGATCTTCATGATCTCGGGGTGGTTCGCGAAGAGCTGGAGCCCCTCCTCCACCGTCGTGTTCAGGATGTCCGCGATGGACTTGCCGCGGAACTTCACCTCGAGCGTTGCGTCGTTGAAGCGTTTCCCGTTGCACACCTCGCAGGGGACGAAGACGTCGGCGAGGAAGTGCATTTCGACCTGCTTGAGGCCGTCGCCCTGGCAGGCTTCGCAGCGGCCGCCGCGGACGTTGAAGGAGAAGCGGCCGGGCTTGAAGCCGCGGAGCTTGGACTCGGGGAGCATCGCGAAGAAGTCGCGGATGGGGTCGAAGGCCTTGGTGTAGGTGGAGGGGTTGGAGCGCGGCGTGCGTCCGATGGGGGTCTGGTCGATGTCGACGACCTTGTCGACGTGCTCGAGGCCCTTGAGGCCGGCGTGCTTCCCGACTTTCAGGTCGGACTTGTTGATCGCGTTGAGCGCGGCGGGCAGGAGGATCTGGTTGATGAGCGTGGACTTGCCGGCGCCGCTGACGCCGGTGACGCAGACGAACCTGCCGAGCGGGATGT
>JADLHC010000215.1 GCA_020849035.1 Planctomycetia bacterium | reverse complement strand
CGCTCGACTTCGGCGAGTGCAAGCTGGTGGTGGCGGTGCCCGAGCACTCCCTGATGAAGAAGATCGAGGACATCCCGGACGCGGCGGTGGTCGCGACGGCCTTCCCGAACCTGACGCGGCGGTATTTCGAGTCGCACGGGAAGAAGCTGACCGTGGTGCCGGTGTCCGGGGCGACGGAGATCACGCCGTACATCGGCGTCGCGGACCTCATCACGGACCTCGCCGAGACGGGGTCCACGCTTCGGAAAAACCACCTGACGCCGATCGCGACGGTGTGCGAGGTGCGGTCGGTGCTGATCGGGAACGCGCGCAAGGTGGCGGAGAAGGAGAATGCGGTGCACGAGATCGTGGCGGCGATCTCGAGCGTGATGGCGGCGAAGGCGAAGAGGTACCTGATGGCGAACGTGCCTCGCGCGGCGCTGGACGAGGTGCGGCGGCTGCTGCCGGGGATCTCGGGGCCGACGGTGATGAACCTGGCCGGGTCGGAGGGGATGGTGGCGATTCACTCGGTGGTGGCGGAGAAGTCGATCAATGGGCTGGTGCCTTCGCTGAAGAAGATCGGGGCGACGGGGATCCTGGTGCTTCCCATCGAGCGGCTGGTGATGTAGGTGCGGCCGGCGTCGGCCGGCCGATTCGGCGTTTTCCCTGACGGGGGAGACTCATGCTTCGCACGGTGCAGATCGGCTCGCTCGGTCCGCGGGAGATGCAGTCGATCGCGCACCGGGCCACGACGGGGCTCGGCGAGGTGATGGAGGAAGCCCGGCGGATCGTGGAGGACGTGCGGCGGCGCGGGGACGCCGCGCTGGCGGAGTACACGAAGAAATTCGACAAGGCGGAGCTGGCGAAGTTCCGCGTGGACCCGGGGCTGATCGCGGGCGCGGAAAGCGAGGTCGACCCGGCGGTGGCGAAGGCGATGCGCGAAGCGGCGGAGCACATCCGGCGCTGGCAGGAACTGCTGCTGCCGAAGTCGCTGGAGGCGAGCGTCGTGCCGGGGCGCCCGACCTGGCGCGTGGGCATGAACGTCGTGCCGATCGGGAGCGCCGGCGCATACGTCCCGGGCGGAAGGGCGGCCTATCCCTCGAGCGTGCTGATGTGCTGCATTCCGGCGAAGGTGGCAAAGGTGAAGCGCGTGATCCTGTGCACGCCGCCGGGGGCGGACGGAACGGTGCCGGCGACGGTGCGGTATGCGGCGAAGGTCGCCGAGGTGGACGAGGTGTACGCCGTCGGGGGCGCGCAGGCGATCGCGGCGATGGCGTACGGGACCGAGCAGATCCCGGCGGTCGAAAAGATCGTGGGGCCGGGCAACGTCTGGGTGACCGCTGCGAAGAAGCTCGTTTCGGAGGACTCCGCGATCGACTTCCTCGCGGGACCAAGCGAGGTCATGGTGGTTTCCGACGGCCGCAGCGGGGCGGACCTCGCGGCGACCGAGCTGATCGCGCAGGCCGAGCACGATCCGCACGCGGTCTGCGTGCTCGTGACGACCGACGAGGGCTGGGCGGCGCAGGTAGGCGAGGAGCTGGAGCGGCAGCTCGCCGACCTTCCGCGCAAGGCGATCGCGGAGGAGGCCCTGCGGAAGAACGGCCGCGCCTACATCGCCGCGTCGGGGCAGGAAGCGGTTTCGTTCATCAACGCGTTCGCCTGCGAGCACGTCCTCCTGCTCGGCCAGGACCCGAGGCCGCTTCTCGAGAAGATCACCACCGCGGGCTGTGTCTTCGTGGGCGACTGGGCGAGCGTCGCGCACGGCGACTACTGCTCGGGGACGAACCACGTGATCCCGAGCGGGGGGGAGGCGCGGAGGTTCGGGTCGCTGAGCTCCGGCTCGTTCGTGAGGACGGTGCCGTACACGACCGTGACCGACCGCGGCGCGAAAACGCTGGGGGAGATCGCCGCGACGATCGCGAGGGCGGAAGGTTTCGAGGGGCACGCCCGCGCCGCGGAGAGGCGGATGCACCTGTGAGGAGGCGGGCCGGCGGGGGGGAGGCGGTCGTGGAGGCGCCGGGCAGCCCGGCGGCGCTGCCGCCCCTGCGCACCCCGTTGCGGTCGGTGCGCGTGCCCGGCTACGAGATGGACGCCCCCGGGCTGCTGCCCATGCACGCGAACACGAACCTCCTCGGCCAGAACCCGGCGGTCCTGAGGGAAGCGCGTGCGGTGCGGGGCCTGGAGTCGAACCAGTATCCGACGGAGAACTCCGAGACGCTGTGCGCGGCGCTGGCGGAAGCGCACGGGCTGCCGCGCTCGTGGTTCGTGGCCGGGAACGGGTGCGACGAGATCTTCGACCTGCTGGCGAAGACGTTCCTCGACCCCGGGGACGCCATGGCCTACCCGGTGCCGGCGTTCGTCATGTACCGGTTCTACGCGTCCGTGAACCTCGGTCGCCCCGTGGAGATCCCGCTGCAGGACGACGGCCGCCGATGGAGCCTCGACGTCGAGGGCCTCCTCGCGACGCGGGCCCGCGTCATCGTCGTCGCTTCCCCGAACAACCCCACCGGCAACGCCTTCCCTGCGGAGCAGCTGCGCGACCTCGTCCGTCGCGCCCCCGGCGTCGTCGCCGTCGACGAGGCCTACGCCGACTTCTGCGGCCAGAATCTCGTTCCTGAGACCCGCCGGGCGCCCAACCTCGTCGTCCTCCGCACCTTCTCCAAGGCCCACGGCCTCGCCGGGCTCCGCGTGGGCTACGCGGGCGCCCAGCCCGCCCTCAGCGACGCCCTCCGCCGCGCCAAGCCGCCGTTCAACGTCTCCGCCTTCTCCGAGCGCGCCGCGGCGCGGGCGCTCCGGGAGCCGGCGTTCTGGAAGCGGTCCGTGCGCGTGCTGCCGGCGGAGCGCGAGAAGGCGATGGCGGCGGTGCGCGCGCTCGGGTGCCGGACCTGGGAGAGCGACGCGAACTTCTTCCTCATGAAGGCGCCGCGGCCGGTCGCCGAGGCGCTGAAGTCGCGCGGGATCCTCGTCCGGGACGTGTCGCGGCACCACCCGTCGCTTGCGGGGTGCGTCCGGGTCACGGTGGGCGACGCGAAAACCAACAGGCGCTTCCTCAAGGCGCTGGAGGCGTCGCTGTGATCGAGGCGACCGTGCTGGACTACGGGGTCGGCAACCTGCACTCGCTTGCGAAGGCGCTGGAGCGGTCGGGGGCGCGCGTGCGCGTGACGGCGGAGCCTCGCGACCTGGCGGCGGCGGCGTGCGTCGTGCTCCCCGGCGTCGGCTCCGCGGGGCGCGTGATGGCGCAGATCGCGCCCGCGGCGGAGGCGCTCCGGGCGAAGCTCGAGTCCGGCGTCCCGGCCCTCGGCGTCTGCGTCGGCATGCAGGTCCTGTTCGAGGAGTGCGAGGAGGGGAACGCGCGCGGGCTCGGCCTGTTCCCAGGCGTCGTCCGCCGCCTCGAGGCCCCCGTCCTCCCCAACATCGGCTGGTGCCCCGTCTCGCACGACGGCGGACCGCTTTTCGAGTCCATCCGCCGCCGCGAGGACTTCTACTTCGTCCACTCGTACGCCGCGCCCCCCGCCGGCGCCATCGCCACCGCCGACTGCGGCGGGCTCTTCGCCGCCGCCATCCGCACCGGAAACGTCTTCGGCGTCCAGTTCCACCCCGAGAAGTCCAGCGCCGCCGGGCTCGCCCTGTTGCGCAATTTCGTGAAGTTCGCGGAGTCCGCCGCATGACCGCGTTCCGCCTCATCCCCGCCGTCGACATCCGCGGAGGCCGTGCCGTGCGCATGGTCGGCGGCGTCGCCTCGACCGAGAAAATCGTCGCCGAGGACCCCGTCGCGCTGGCGAAGGACTGGGAGAATCGCGGCGCGAAGATGCTGCACGTGGTGGACCTGGACGCCGCGTTCGGGACGGGGTCGAACCGGGAGGTGGTGAAGAAGGTGGTGAAGGCGGTGAAGATCCCGGTGCAGTTCGGAGGGGGCGTGCGGACGGACGAGGCGGTCTGGGACGCGATCCGGATGGGGGCGTCGCGCATCGTGTGCGGGACGCGGGCGGTGACGGACCCCGAGTGGCTGGAGGCCGCGGCGATGCGGCGCCCCGGGAGGCTCGTGCTCGCGGCGGACGCGAAGGACCTGGACCTGGTGGTGAAGGGCTGGACGGCCCCCGCCGGGGTCGGCGTGCTGGAGTTGCTGGCGAAGCTCAAGGACGCGCCGCTCGCGGGCATCCTCTACACGAACGTGACGGTCGAGGGGCGCACGTCCGGGGTCGACTGGAAGCCGGTGAAGAAAGTCGTGGCCGCGACGGCGCACCCCGTGCTTCTCTCGGGCGGGGTGACGACCGTGGACGACGTGCGGAAAGCGCGCGACGCCGGGCTGGCCGGCGCCGTCGTCGGCTCCGCGCTGTATTTCGGGAAACTGAACTTCGAAGAGGCGCTGCGTGCGATCCAGGAAGCTCCGGCGTAAGACGAAGGAGACGGAGATCGCGGTCGAGCTGGAGATCGACGGCGATGGGAAGTACTCCGTGCAGCTGGCGCGGCAGTTCACGAAGCACATGGTGGAGACGCTGGCGCGGTACGCGGGGTGGAACCTGAAGCTGAAGGCGACGGGCGACAACACGCACCACATCGAGGAGGACGTCGCGATCGTCCTCGGCAAGGCGTTCCGCGAGGCGCTCGGCGACGCGCCCGTCGAGCGGATGGCGCACGCGGTGGTGCCGATGGACGACGCGCTCGTGATGACCGCGGTGGACATCGTGGACCGCCCGTACTGCGACGCGCCGCTGCCGGACCCGGACTACGTGCACTTCTTCCGGTCCTTCGCCATGGACGCCCGCATCAACCTCCACGTGGACATTCTCCGCGGCCGGGACGAGCACCACGTCGTCGAGGCCGCGTTCAAGTCGCTCGGGATGGCGCTGAAGGGCGCGACGCGCCGGACGGGCGCGATGAAATCCACGAAGGCGAAGGTGGAGTGGAGCGAGTGAGCGGTCCCGCCCCGCGCATCATCCCGTGCCTCGACGTGAAGGGCGGCCGCGTCGTGAAGGGCGTGCGTTTCGAGGACCTCGCCGACATGGGCGACCCGCCGACGCTGGCCGCGCGCTACGAGGCGCAGGGCGCCGACGAGGTCGTGTTCCTCGACATCACGGCGACGGAGGAGGGGCGCGGGACGATGCTGGACGTCGTGCGGCGGACGGCGGAGACGCTGTTCATCCCGCTGACGGTCGGGGGCGGCGTGCGGACTTTCGAGGACGTGCGAACGCTGCTGCGGAGCGGCGCGGACAAGGTCTCCATGAACTCGGCGGCGGTCGCCCGGCCGGAGCTCCTGACCGAATGCGCCGACGCGTTCGGCGCGCAGTGCGTGGTCGTCGCGATCGACGCGAAGCGCGCAGGCGACCGCTGGACGGTCTGGGTGAGCGGCGGGAAGAAGCCGACGGGGCTGGACGCGGTGGCGTGGGCGAAGGAGGCGGCGCGGCGCGGGGCGGGGGAGATCCTGCTGACGTCCATCGACCGCGACGGCACGAACGACGGGTACGACATCGAGCTGACGCGGGCGGTGGCGACGGCCGTGACGGTCCCGGTCATCGCCAGCGGCGGCGCGGGGAACGCGGAGCACATGCGGGTCGTGCTGACGGACGGGAAGGCGTCGGCGGCGCTGGCGGCGGGGATGTTCCACCGCGGGGAGACGACGGTCGGGGCGGTGAAGAAGGAGTTGGCGGGGAAGGGAGTGGCGGTTCGGGAGGTGAGGATGTAACGGAGTAATTTTCAAACCTGAATTTTCAAATTTCAATTCTCAATGAACGGCGCGCCGCGATGGAGAGATTGAAAATTGAGAATGCAAAATTCAAATTTGAAAATTGATCCTTAAACGCGGAGACCACGTGAACCACCAGCCCATCCTCACCCCCGTCATCGCCCAGGACGCCCTCACCAACAACGTCCTCATGCTCGGCTACGCCAACGCCGAGGCCCTCCGCCTCACCCGGAAAACCGGATTCCTCCACTTCTGGAGCCGCTCGCGCAACCGGCTCTGGAAGAAGGGCGAGTCCTCCGGCAACACCCTCCGGGTCGTCTCCCTCCACCGCGACTGCGACCGCGACGCGATCCTCGCCCGCGTCGTCCCCGCCGGCCCGACCTGCCATACCGGCGACTACTCCTGCTTCGCGAAAAAGCCCTTCCGCGCCGCCACCGTCCTCGACGACCTCATGGCCGTCTTCGCGGACCGCAAACGCAACCCGTCCCCGGACTCGTACGTCTGTAAACTGCTCGCGGACCCGGAGAAGGCCCTGAAGAAGGTCGGCGAGGAGGCGGTGGAGTTCGTGCTGGCGGCGAAGGGGCGGAACCGGAAACGGTCGGTGAGCGAGGCGGCGGACGTCGTGTTCCACCTGCTCGTCGCGATGTTCCGGCACGGGATCGCCCTGGCGGACGTCGAGGCGGAGCTGGAGCGCCGCCGCGGCGTGAGCGGGCTTGAGGAGAAGCGGAGGAGGAAGGCATGAGGCGGCTTGCCGCGATCGCGCTGGGACTCGCGCTTGCGGGGTGCGGCCGGAAGGCACCTCCGCCGCCGGCCGGCGGTCCCGCCCCCGCGCCGGCCCCGGGCCCGGGCATCGACACCACCGCGCTGCTCAAGTCCGGCGAGGACGCCCTCCGGCGCGGCGACCCGGCCGCCGCCGCGCGCGACTTCCGAGCCGCCGCCGACGCCTCCCCCCGCGACGTCGGCGCCTGGGCGCGCTGGCACGAGGCGATGCGGGCTGACCGGAAGGGTGACGAGGCGAAGTCGGAGTTCGAGAAGAGGCTTGCCGCGGCGCCCGAGGACCCGCAGTGGCTGACGCTGGCGGCCCTCGCGGACCGCAACGGCCGCGAGGACCGGCTTCGCAAGGCGATCCAGAAGGCTCCCGAGTTCGCGTGGGCGCACTGCGCGCTCTGCGAGACGCTCGTCGAGCTCAAGCGCTACGACGAGGCGCTGCGCGCGGCCGACCGCGCGCTCCAGCTCGACCCCGCTTCCGGGATCTTCCGGCTCCAGAAGGCCGTCGCCCTCATGTGGCTCGGGAAGTCCGCCGAGGCGCTCGAGGAGGCCGGCAAGGCCGGCGCCGCCCTCCCGGGCGACGAGCGTGTCCCGATCGTCAGGGCGCAGATCCTCATGGGCGAGGACCGCGTCGACGAGGCAATCGCATCCATGGAGGAGGCGGCGAAGCTCGCGCCGGCCGCGGACGCGCCGAAGGCCGTCCTGCGCGACTGGCGCCTCATGGCCGCCCGGCGCTTCCTCAGGGAATTCGACGAGGCGTTCGCGGGCGGCCGGGCGGGAAGCGCCGCGGACGCGGCGCAGCGGGCGGCGGCCCTGCTGGAGCAGGTGGAGGCGGCGTCGCCGGGGGATCCGGACGCGGCGCGGCTGCTGCCGCAGGTGGAGACGGCGAGCGCGGCGGCGCTGCTGAAGCGCGCGGGGGACGCGCTGAAGGAGGGGAACGATGCGGATGCGTCGTCGTTCTGCGAGAGGGCGCAGCCGTGGCTGGCGAAGGCGGCGGGGCGGGCGCTGAACGAATCGGCGCGGGAGTACCTGACGCAGGGCTGGCTTCGGCTTGGCACGCTCCAGCTGTCGCTGGGGGACCGGCTGAAGGACCGCGGGAGCCCGAAGGCGGCGGACCGCTACCGGGAGGCGCTGGCCTCGTTCGAGGCGTGCCTGAAGGCCGACCCGGCGAACAGGACGGCCCCGGCGATGGTCGCCGAGGCGAAGAAAGCGCTGGAGAAATAGTGTTCGAATCGTTCAGCGGCGAGCTGGCGCGCAAGACCCCGGGGACGGCCGTGGTCGAGTGCGGCGGCGTCGGCTACGCGCTGCGGATCTCGCTGTCCACGTACGACGCCCTGCCTGCCGCCGGCTCGCGAGTCCGCCTCTGGGCCCACCTGGAGTCCGGCGGCGACGCCGGCATCCGCCTGTTCGGCTTCGCCACCGAGGCCGAACGCGAGATCTTCCGCCTCCTCCTCAACGTGAACGGCGTCGGCCCCGCGACCGCCCTGTCGATCGTCAGCGGCGCGCCGCTCGAGGACCTGCGCCGCGCCGTCGCCGAGGGGGACGTCGGGACCCTGCGCCGCATCAAGGGAGTCGGCCCCAAGACCGCGCAGCGCCTCGTGCTCGACCTGCAGGAGACCTTCAAGACCCTCGGCCCGACCTCGGGTCCGCGCCGCGCGGCTGCCGCGGACGCCCTGCTCGCCCTCGTCGCCCTCGGTTACGCGAGGCCCGCCGCGGAGAAGGCGGTGCGGGAAGCGGAGGCTGGCGCGAAGAAGGACCTGACGGCGGAGGAGCTGGTCCGTGAGGCGCTGAAGAAGATGTAGCGCGCCAGATCCCCCTCGCGGGGGACCGCCGCTTTCCGTATGATCCCGGGTCCAGCCGGGGGGCATTCGAGGCCAGGCCATGATCCGTTCCATTTCCGCAGGACTGCTCGCCGCGACTCTCGCTCTCGCGCTGGCGGGCTGCAACGGCGTCGACCACGAGAAGGCGCTGTTCTACAAGGACCAGGGCGACTTCTACTACCAGAACGGCAAGTGGGAGCAGGCGCGCGCCGAGTACCTCGCCGCGCTCGGCGTGGACGAGGAGTTCATCGAGGCGTACGTCGCCATCGGCTACACCAGCCGCATGATGGGCAAGGTCGAGTACATCAAGAGCCCGAACGAGTACGGGCGACGGACGGCGGAGAAGTGGTACCGCGAGGCGCTTCACTGGACCGAGATGTGCCTCGAGCACGACGAGGGGAACCCGGAGGCGTACCACCTGCAGGGGCTCCTCTGGTACGACGCCAGCCGCTTCCAGGAAGCCGTCGACAGCTTCGACAAGGCTCTCGATCACGACCCGCACCACAAGCACGCGAACAAGTACAAGTCGATGTGCCTGTTCATGCAGGGAGTGCAGCTGCGCGGGAAGGGGATCGAGGCGAAGGACAAGGGGGAGCTGGAGAAGCAGATCGAGTTCTGCCGCGAGGCGGTGAGGAAGTACGAGGCGGCGGCGACGGCGATGGAGACCTACCTGTCGAACTGGGACAAGGTCGAGTCCGAGAAGGCTCCGCAGGAGTCGGACCTGCGCAACTGGATCCGCGTGCTGCGGGAGATGGCGAAGGCGGACGGCGCGGAGACGGAGGAGGCGCGGATCTACATGAACAAGATCAAGAACGTGGCGCCCGCGCTGACGGAGAAGGGGGCGATGGAGGGCTCGAAGGACGGGCAGCCGGTGATCCGGGAGGAGGATGTCGCGCCGTCGATGACCGACAAGGACCGGTCGACGGGGCAGTAGCGGCGATGGCGCGCCGAGGGCTCTGGATCGCCGGCGGACTGCTCGCCGCGGGCGCGACGGGGATCGTCGTCGAGCGGCTGATCGTGACCGACCGCGAGGCGATCCTGATGGAGGCGGAGCGGGCCGCCGCGGCGCTGTCCCGGGGCGACGTCGGGGAGACCCTCACGGTCCTCCATCCCTCCGTGGTCGGCGACAGCGGAGACCTTGCCGGAACGCGGCGGATGCTCGAGGACCAGCTCGCGAAGACTCCGCTCGACAAGGTCAATTTCCTGGTGCGGGAGCTCAAGGTCGAGAATGGCGCCGGCGTCATGTCGCT
>JADLHC010000214.1 GCA_020849035.1 Planctomycetia bacterium | reverse complement strand
GCTGGACGAGACCCACGGCCTCGGGCTCCGTGCGGCCGCGAAGATCACGGCGTCGCTCGTCCTGTCGGGGGTGATCTTCGTGCTCCTGTGCGGGATCCAGCTCCTTCCCGCCCTGGAGTTCTCCGGCCTCGTCTACCGGGCCAACATGCGCAGCTACGCGGTCGCCTCGGGGCTGTCGCTCCCCCCCACGAACCTGATGACGCTGCTCTTCCCCTCCCTGAAGGGCTCGGCGGTCGACTCCTCGTATTGGGGGCCGGGCAACTTCTGGGAGCTCTGCGCGTACGCGGGACTCGTCCCGCTCGCGCTCGCCGCCGCCTCGGCCGTCCTCTGCCGGGACCGGCGCAACGCGTTCTTCCTGGTCCTCATCGGCTTTTCGCTGCTCTTCGCGACGGGGCCCGCGACGCCGCTCTTCCCCCTCCTGTACCGTTTTGTCCCGGGGATATCCCTTTTCCGCTGCCCCTCGCGGATGCTCGCGCTCCACGCCTTCGCGGTCGCGATCGCTGCCGGCGACGGCTTCTCGGCCCTCCGCCGGGGCGGGGCCGGAGCGCGGCGGGCGGCGGCGGCCGCCGCCGCGGCGTTCCTTCTGCTGCTCGGGGCGGTTGCGGTCTTCGTGGCGTTCCCCGCGCCGGCGGTGGCGGCCGGACAGGCCCTCGTGCGATTCGTCTTCGATCGCGACCCGTCGGGGCCCCACACCCGCACCCTTGCCGAGTGGCAGGCGCTCGTGCCCGGGTGCTACGAGAGGATGAGAGGGGCCCTCGCCGCTCCCCGGCAGCTCGCGAACCTCGCGGCCGCCGCGTGCGTCTTCGCCCTGTTTCGCACGCAGCGTGTCGTCCCGAGGGCGGCGTATGCCGTGCTCCTGGCGGTCGTGCTGGCCGATCTCTGGTCCCTCGGCCTGCCGATGCTCGCGGTGCGACACCCACGCGAGGTGATGGTGCGCGGCCCCGTAGCGGAGTTCCTCGCCCGGCAGCCCGGCCTCTTCCGGATACACGAGGCGGGCGGCGGCGTGCCCCTCGAGGAGTCCGAGCCGGCGGGGATCGCGAAGATCAAGGGGTTCGAATCCGTCTTCCTGGAGTACTACATCGACTATCTCGCCTGCCTCGAATTCGAGGGGACGCGGAGCCTCGGTGCGAGCGACTTCGACTACGAACTGAGGCTCTACCTGAAGGTCGCGGGGGGCGACCCGGATGCGCCCGCGCGGAGCGCCGACAACCTCAACCTCCTCAACCTCCTCAACGTGCGGTACGTGCTTTCGGGCGCGCCGCTGGCGCACCCGGCGATGGAGCTTGTGCACGAGTGGAGGCCGCCGGCGGGGTACCGCGACCCGCTGGGCAGGGTCTGGGGGCCCGTGTTCGTGTACGCCAACCGAACCTGCCTGCCGCGGGCGTTCGTGGTGCGGCGCGCCGTGGTTGCACGCGACGGTCGCGAGAGTCTGATGCTGATCAAGGCGAACGATCCGCGCACGACCGTGGTGCTCGACGCGCCGGCGGGGCGGATGGAGAACCCCGGTGGCTTCCAGGAGGCGGAGGTGACGGCCTACGCGCCCAACAGGGTGGAGGTGTCCGTTCGTCTCGACGACCCTGGGTTCCTCGTCCTGAGCGATGTCTGGTACCCCGGGTGGACGGCAACGGGCGAGCGCGGTGCCGACCTTCCGGTCCTTCGGGTGAACCGCTGCCTGCGCGGCGTGTACCTCGAGCCGGGGGAGCGGACGGTTGTCTTCCGCTACGCGCCGCGCAGCATCGCGCTCGGGCGGGGGATGTCGCTCGCGGGGATTGCGGCGGTGTGCCTCGCCTGGGCGACCCCGCTGTTCCGCGGTCGGGGGATGCGGCGCCGGGGGCCGCACGACGTCTGACGGAGGCAGCCACGGGGATGATGAACGGGAAAAGGGTGGTGATCGTCGGCGCCGGAATCGCCGGGCTGTCGGCGGGACTGCGGCTCGCGGAGGCGGGAATCCGCGTAACGGTCGTCGAGAAGGAGGGCACGGTCGGCGGGCTCGCGCGGAGCTTCACGTACGGGGACTATGTCTTCGACGTGGGGCCGCACCGGTTCCATACGGACGACCCGGAGGTGCTGGCGTTCATCAAGGAGGCGCTGGACGGCGACTTCGTGCTGATGCCGCGGAGCAGCGGCGTCTGGCTGTTCGGCCGATACCACGACTGGCCGCTCAGCATCGCCTCGCTGTTCAAGCTGCCCCCGCGGATCATCCTCCGCGTCTCCCGGGACCTCGTGGCGCGGCGGCGCGTCCCCGGCCCGAGTTTCAGGGACTACATCGTCGAGCGGTACGGCAGGACCCTCTACGAGTGCTTCTTCAGGGAGTACACGCGCAAGTTCCTCAAGCGCGACCCCGGGGAGATTCACTCCGACTGGGCGCGCACCGGCATCGACAGGGCGATCATCGACAAGAGGCTCCAGATGAACACGCTCTTCGAGGTGGCGTCGCGGGCCCTCATCCCGCGGCGCGTGAAGACGGAGTTCGTCTACCCGGGCACCGGCGGCATCGACGCGTTCAGCCGCGCGCTGGCGCGGAGGATCGAGGCGAGGGGAGGGGAGGTGCGGCGCGGCGCGCCGGTTGAGCACATCGAGATCGCGGAGGGGCGTATCCGCTCCGTCACAACGGCCGGCGGCGCGACGGTGCCCGCGGACCTCGTGGTGTGGACCGCCCCCCTCGACTTCCTCTGCCGCCTCGCGGGACTGGAGCGGCCGCGCCTCTCCTACCTCTCTGCGGTGCTCTACAACGTGATGGTGCGCGGCACCCTCCGGCTCCGCTACCAGTGGTGCTACTACGGCCAAGAGGATCTGCTTTTCAACCGGTGGAGCATCCCGCGGCACTTTCGGGAGTCCACGTGTCCCCCCGGGGGGACGGGCATCGGCGTCGAGGTCACCTGCATGAGGGGCGACGCGACCTGGAATGATCCGGAGCGCCTCGCCGGCCGGGTGGCGTCTGAGATGCGCGCCGTCGGCGCCCTGGGGCCGGACAACGCGATCGAGGGGATCCGCATCGAGCGGATCGAGAACGTGTACCCGGTCTACGGGCTCGACTACCTGGGGGAGTTGGAGGAGACCGAGCGGAGACTCGCGGACCTGCGCAACCTCGTCCTCCTGGGCAGGACGGGCACGTTCTGGTACAACAATATGGATCACTCCATACAGGCGGGGCTTGAATGCGCCCGGGACATCGTCGCGCACGGCGGGGATGGGCTCCGCCACGTCTACGCGAGGCAGGACTATGCCACCCGTCTCTGAGCGGTGTACCCTCTCGGTCATCGTCCCCGCCCGCGACAGCGAGGCGACGGTGGGCGCGTGCCTCGCGGCGGTCTTCGCCTCGGGCTATCGGGACTTCGAACTGGTCGTCGTGGACGACGGTTCCGTGGACGGCACGCCGGGGATCGTCGCGGGCTTCCCCTGCCGCCTGGTGCGGAGCGGGGAGGCGAGGGGGGCGGCGGCTGCGCGGAACGCCGGCGCGAGGGTGTCCGCGGGGAGGATCCTCGTGTTCGTCGACTCCGACATTGTCATCCCCGCGGACGCCCTCGGCCGGGTGGCGGGGGCGCTGGAGGGCGGGGAATGCGATGCCGTGGTGGGCATGCTGGGCAAGGACTCGGCGCACGGCAACTTGGCGAGCTTCTACAAGAACGCCTATATGCATTACACCTACCGAATGCTGCCGCCGGAGATCGGCGTCTTCTACTCCAGCATCGCGGCGATCACAAGGGCCGCGTTCCTCGGCGCCGGGGGGTTCAACGAGGGCTACCGGAACGCCTGCATAGAGGACACCGAATTCGGCGGGCGGATACGGGCGCGCGGATACCGAATGCTCCTGGACAAGGAGCTCGTGGTGAGGCACCTCAGGCACTATAGCCTCCGGGAACTGCTGGCGACGGGGTTCCGCCGTACCAGTGGGATCGTGAAGATCACGCTCAGGCGGCTCGCCGGGCGAAGCGATTCGCCCGCGCACCTCACGTCGCCCCGAAGTTTCACGGCGGGCATCGCGCTCTCGATGCTCGCCTGCGCCGCGGCACTGTTGTCGCTTATGGCGGGGAAGGCGTACCTCGCCGCGGCGCTCGCGCTGGCCTTGGCCTCGCTGTCCCTCAACGCCGGCTTCCTCGCATTCATCGCGCGGGAGGGCGGCCCGGCCAGGTGCGCGCTCGCGATCCCCCTGTTGCTCGCCGACCAGGTCGCCCATGGCCTCGGCGGGATCCACGGCCTCATCAGCTATGCAAGGGGGGAAAGGTACTGAGGATGCGGATCTTCGACTTCATCCGCCCCGCCGCGCGCGTCCTCCGCACGGAGGGGCTCCCCCTCTACCTGGTCTTCTTTGTGACCGATAGGTGCAATGCCCGGTGCGGGCACTGCCTCTTCGGCGACGGCACCGTGTTCCCCGACGTCGCGCGGGAGCTCTCCCTCGAGGAGATCGAGAGGGCGGCGGCGACGATGGGCCGCCTCCTCTTTCTTCTTCCCACGGGCGGCGAGCCTTTCCTCCGGGAGGACCTCGCGGAGATCATCGGCATATTCTATCGCGCGACGGGCGTCCGGAATGTCGCGATACCGACGAACGGGAGCCTGACCGCGCGCGTGGTGTCCGCCGTGGAGCGCGTCCTCGCGGCGTGCCCGAAACTCACGCTCGGCGTGGACGTGTCGCTCGACGCCGTCGGGGACGCGCACGACGCGTTGCGCGGCGTTCCCGGCCTCTTCTCGAAGGCGGTCGCCACCCTGCGGGAACTCCAGCGCATCGAGCGGCGCGTCCCCCGCTTCAACGTGAACATCGAGACCACCGTCACCTCGTTCAACGACCGGCTGCTCGACGGGAACCTCGACTACTTCACGCGCGTCTTGAAACCATCCGCCGTATTCACCCTTCTCGCGCGGGGAAGGCCCCGGGATCCGGCCGCGCTCGACGTCGACATCG
>JADLHC010000213.1 GCA_020849035.1 Planctomycetia bacterium | reverse complement strand
TGCAATTTGGGAAGCGCCGACCAGACCTCGTCGGCGTGCCGCGCGTACGAGACGTGCTGCTCCTTCTCGACCATCTCTGCCGTGATCCCGAGCACGCGGTCGAGGATCAGGGAGTGCAGGATCGAGACGTCGAGCCGCTTCCACTCCGGCGCGCGCTTCTCCTTGATCTCCGTCTCCGCGATCTTCGGGTCCTTGAGCGACAGCAGCCAGAGGCCGCCGGTCGCGGTGGCGAAGCCGAAGCAGTGCTTGACCTGGCCTTCGATCCGCAGGTCCTCGACGAGCTCGCGGCGCTGCGCGTCGCTGGCGGGGCCGTAGTCCTTCGCGTCGAAGTGCGGCGCGAGTTTTTTCAGGACGTCCTTCGCGTCGAACTTCGCGAGGCCGCTGATGAGGCGGTGCGTCGGGAAGATCACCATCCCGGGGTCTTCCATGTTGATGAACGTCATCATCCGCCGGTCGTACGTCTCCGGCTCCTCGCACTTGAGCCCCTGCTTCGCGCACTCGGCACGGTACTGGAGCGCGACCTCGTACCGGTGGTGGCCGTCGGCGATGAAGATGTCGCGCTTGGCGAGGTCGGCCTGCACGGCGGCGATCGCCTTCGGGTCCGTCACCTTCCACGCGCGATGCACCTCGCCGTAGTCGTCCTTCGCCTCCAGCGTCGGCGGGCCTTTGGTGAAGGGCTCGAGCGCGGCGTTCGCGGCGTTCTTCGGGTCGCTGTAGAGCATGAAGATGTGCCCCTCGGTCAGCCCCTTCGTCGCCGTCATCAGCGCGAACCGGTCCTTCTTGGGCGCCGCGAGCGTTTTCTCGTGGGCGTGCACCCCGCCCTTCCCGAACTCCGCGAGCTCGCCGATCGCCACGAACCCCTTGCGGGTGCGGGTCTCGCCGTTGAACTTGAAGACCTGGTGGGAGATCCAGATCGCGGGTTCCTTCTCGCGCACGATCGTTCCGTCGGCGAGCCAGGCCTCCAGCGACTTCGCCGCCTCGGCGTACTTGTCCTTCCCGGGCTCGTCCTTGGTCTTGGCGATCCGCACGATGTGCTTCGGATGCCGCTCGTAGTACTTCGCCTGCGTCGCGTCGTTAATCTTGTCGTAGGGCTGGCTTACGACGTTGTCGAGCGACCCGACGCGGGCCGGATCGAAGTGCAGGGCGCGGAAGGGAAAGACGCGGGGCATCGGCGGGCTCCAAGGGTGCGAGGCGGGAGGGGTGATTGTGGCAAGGGGGGCGGCGGTGTCAATGCCGCGGGTGTCCGGAGACCGTTCGTTCCCTTACACATTCCCTTTGCCGGTCGACGTTTGGAGCGAATCACCGCCGGAAACCGAGTCGGCGGAACGACCCGTCCTCAGTGCCTGAAATGCCTCATCCCGGTGATCACCATCGGCACCCCGGCCTTCTTCGCGACCGCGATGATCTCCTCGTCCTTCACGGAGCCACCGGGCTGGATGACGCTGGTGACGCCGGCTTGAAGCGAGATCTCGAGCGCGTCCGGGAACGGGAAGAACGCGTCGGAGGCGCAGGCGGCGCCTTTCGCACGGTCGCCGGCCTTCCAGCAGGCGATGCGGGCGGAGTCCACGCGCGACATCTGCCCCGCGCCCACTCCCACGACCATCCGCTCCTTCGCGAACACGATGGCGTTCGACTTCACGTGCTTGCAGACGGTCCACGCGAACTGGAGGTCGGCCCACTGGGCGTCCGTGGGTTTGCCGGTCGGGTACAGGATTTCGGGGGACATGAGGGCGTCGTCGCGAGTCTGGAACAGTGCGCCGCCGGTGACAGGGCGGATGTCCATGCGGGCCAGGGCGGGCTTCGAAATGTCGCCGGCCTCCATCAGGCGCACGTTCTTGCCCCACTTGGCGCCGGTCTGGAGCTGCTTGAGCGCGTCGGGCGCGAACGACGGCGCGACGATCGCCTCGAAGAACTGGTTGGGCGCCGTCATCGCCTTCGCAGCGGCGAGGTCCACCGGCCGGTTGCACGCGACGATGCCGCCGAACGCGCTGACGGTGTCGCCCTGCACGGCCCGCGCGAACGCCTCATCCAGCGTCGCCCCGAGGGCGCAGCCGCAGGGGTTGTTGTGCTTGATCACCGCGACCGCCGGCGTGTCGGTGAACTCGCGGACGAGCTCCAGCGCCGCGTCGCAGTCGAGGTAGTTGTTGAACGACATCTCCTTGCCGGAGTGCTGCTTCGCCACGCCGATCCCCGACTTCGCCGCCGGGTCGCGGTAGAACGCGGCCTTCTGGTGCGGGTTCTCGCCGTAGCGCAGGTCCTCGGCCTTGGTCCACGAAGCGCCGAGGGTCGCGGGGAAGGCGTCGCCCTGCCGCCCCGCGAGCCACCGCGAGATCGCGGTGTCGTACGCCGCCGTCCGCGCGAACGCCTCCTTCGCCAGCCGGAAACGCAGCTCCTTCGGCACTTCCCCGCCGTTCTTCCGGAGCGCCTCGGCGACCTCCTTGTACTGCGCGGGGCTCGTCACGACCGCGACGTGCTCCCAGTTCTTGCTGGCGCTCCGGATCATTGCCGGCCCGCCGATGTCGATGTTCTCGATCGCGTCCTCGACCGTGACGCCGGGCTTCGCGACGGTTTCCTCGAAGCGATACAGGTTCACGCAGACGAGGTCGATGTACCCGAACTTCTGCGCATCCATCTGCGAGCGGTGCGAAGCGTCGTCGCGCCGGGCCAGGATCCCGCCGTGGACCTTGGGGTGCAGGGTCTTCACGCGCCCCGCGAGGATCTCGGGCTGGCCGGTGTAGTCGGCGATCTCGAGGACCTTGATCCCGGCCTCGGACATCGCCTTGGCGGTCCCGCCTGTGGAGAGGATTTCCACTCCCAGTCCCGCCAGCACCTTCGCGAACTCGACCAGACCTGTCTTGTCCGTCACGCTCAGCACGGCGCGCCTGATGGGGTTGCTCATGCGCGGATTGGAATTCAACGCGCCGCTTTCTGGAACTGAATTACAACTCCTCCGCCAGCCTCCGCCAGCCTCCGCCAGCCTCCGCCAGCCTCCGCCCGCCTCCGCCCGCCTCCGCCCGCCTCCGCCCGCCTCCGCCAGCCTCCGCCAGCCTCCGCCAGCCTCCGCCAGCCTCCGCCAGCCTCCGCCCGCCTCCGCCAGCCTTCCCTAGTCCACCCGGAACGTCACCTCCGACTCGATCTTCGTCTTCTCCTTGTCCCCGCGCACGATCTCCAGCGCCATCACGTACTCCCCCTTCTTCAGCGTCGCCTTCACCGTCGCAATCTTCTTCTCACCGCCGATCGTCGCGTCCTGCACCTTCCCCTCGTCGTCCGCCACGAACTCCCCGTCCTTCGACGTCCCGTGCGCCAGCTTCGCCTTCGCCCCCGCAACGTCCGTCACCCGCACCTCGTCCGGCTTCGCGTCCTTGTCCACCACGATCTGGAACACCTCGATGTCCAGCGCCGCCTCCGACCCGTTCTTCACCGTCCCCTTCACCGCCCTCACCACGATCTTGTAGTCCCCCACCGCCTTGCCGCACGTCAGCCGGTCCTTCTCGCAGTACGGGCACGACTTCTCCGTGTCCGCCGTCTGCGTCCAGTTGTCCTTCCGGCACGGGCACCAGTACACCGTCACCTGGTCCGTCCCCACGATCTCCCGGTTGTCGGGCTTGACCTTCTCGTCGGCGGACGCCGGGATGAACGAGGACAGGGCGGCCAGGGCGAGCGACAGGGCGAGGAAAACGCGGTTCATCGGGATCTCCTTGCGAGGGGACGCCTCATTCTACGCCAAAACTCACCGCCTCCAGTCCAGCATCGCCTCCAGCGCCGCCTCCGCGACGTAGATCTCGTCGTTCTGCGCGTTCGACAGCAGCGCCATGCGGCGCTTGCCGTCGCGGCTGCGCGCGCTGGCGTCCGCGGCGCGGTAGCGGACGAGCATGGAAGGGTCGTTGAGGACGCAGCCGCCGAGCATCTGGAAGGCGTCGTAGGAGCCCGCCGCGCCGAGCGCGTCCATCGCCAGCGCGCGCACCCCCGTGTCGGGGTGGATCGCGGCGAGCTTGAGTTCGGGAAGGGCCCTGGCCGCGGCGGCGTCGAGGTCGGCGTAGCGGGAGGCATCGGACGAGGAGGCGGCGCGGAGGTCCTCGAATTCGGCGCGGAGCTGCCGCAGGCGCGCGTGCTGGGACGTCTCGGAGGTCGCAACGCGGAACACGGAGCCGGCGAGGAATGCGAAGGAGGCGAACGCGAGCGCGGCCGCGGCGCGGTGGAGCCCGCGGCGCTTGAACGCCGCCACCCCCGCAGCCGTCCAGATCCCCCAGGCGCCCAGCAGGAGGACCGGCCCGAGAAAGATCGACAGCCCGTTGGCCAGGCGCGCGGCGTCCCTCAGCGAGCGGCGGCGGTCGACGCGCGCGTAGGCCGCGTGGAGCGCGGCCCTGAAACGGTCCACGCGCTCCTTGCCGCTTTTCTTCAGGACGTCCGGGTTCAGGAACTGCTCCGCGGACGCCTCCGGGAAGACCTTCTCGAGCCCTCCGCGCGACGCGCCGATGAACTCCAGCGACCGCATCGGGTCCGTCGCCTTCAGCTCGCGCGCCGCTTCCGCGACCCAGGGTCCGCCGTCCTCGTTGTAGACGAGGAAGGCGAAGCCGCGGCCGCGCGCGAGTCGGAGGAACTCGGCCTTGTCCATGGCGGGGTAGGCGAGGAAGCGGAATTCGCCGACGGGGAAGCCGTGGGGAACCGGGCCTGCGAAGAGCACGGTGTTGCGCGGGTGGAGTTCGGGCGGGCGGAGGGCGAAGGCGGAGAGGGGCGTATGGCGGTAGTAGAAGGTCGCGACGCCCTCGCCGACGCGGGTGCCGAAGAGCAGGCGGTCGCGGACCGCGAGGTAGAGGTCGCTTCCGGGGCGCATCATCGCGAGTCCGGCGGCGACGAGGCCGAGGGCGGCGACGCCTGCGGCCCAGCGGCCGCCGTGGACGGGCGCGCGGCCGTCGGCGAAGACGGCGCGGACGCCGGCGTAGGCGGCGGCGGCGGCGAGGGGCGTGAGGATGCCGGCGACGAGGCCCGCGACGGCGACACCCGGGGAGACGAGCGTCATCGGGAAGACGATGCAGGCCGTGAGAGTTGCGGCGAGGTTCCAGCGCCCCAGGGCCGGCACGAGCTCGCCGAGCGCGAACAGGAGGCAGAGCGGGATCGCGCCGAGGAACGCGAGGGAGGCGGCGGGGATGAACGCGGCCTGCGCCACCGGGGCGTTGCGCACGCGTTCGGCCGTCGGGGCGCGCAGCACTTCCAGCCGCTGCTCGAAATACGCCTGCCGCGGCTCCCATTCGGCCTTCGCCTCGCGGCAGAGGGGAACGGCGAACAGGAACATCACGGCCGTCGCGACGATCCAGGCCAGCAGTCCCGCCGCCGCCGCGCGCGCGACGACGGCCAGTCCCGACCCCGGCGTTTCGCGGCCCTGCAGCTCGTCGAGGCGGGCCTCGAGGAAGCGCCGGTTGGCCGGCGTGGCGAAGCGGGTCGAGGCCTCCCAGGTCCCGCGACCCTCGTTCCAGGCGGCGGAGAGCTGGTGGAACGCGGACGAAGGATGAAACCCCCCGGCGACGCCGCGCCGGAACGCCAGCGGCGCCTTCTCCTCGTAGCCCAGCCGCGCCGCGGCGGCCCGCGCCGCATTCTCCCAGGCGCCCCTGTCGGGAGCCGGCTCGTCGCGCTGGACCTTCACGCCCTAACGCCCCCTCGTGAGCGCGAAGACGATCAGCCCGATGATGCCTCCGACGACCAGCAGGAACACGATCAGCACGACGAGCTTGTCGTACTTCCCGACCGGGTGCTCGCCCTTGATGATCTGCCCGCTGAACCCGTTCACCAGCAGGCGGTAGGTCTTCCCCTCGTACGTGTAGCTCCAGATCCAGAGCGGCAGGTGCACCAGGTGCGTCCCGTCGACCGAGATCTGCGTATCGCAGTCCGTCAGCGTCGTGACGCGGCCGTCGGCGATCGCGCGGTTGTACCGCACGATCTGCCCCCGCGCCTCCTCCTCCGCCTGCTGCTGGTTGATCTGCCCGTTCTTGATCGACATCTTCTCGGGAATCCCCTTCACGTCGAACTTCGTCGCGCCCTGCATCAGGTTCACGCCCGTCGAGCTCTCGTTGCCGAGGCCGAAGTTCAGGAAGAACCCGCCCCAGTCCGCCGCCGTCTTCACCGCGCCGGGATTGAGCGCGTCGATCCCGAACCACTCCTCCCCGCGGCGGGCGTACACCGACCAGTTGTGCGTGTTCTGGAACGAGCCGCTCGCCGGTTCCCAGTACGTTTCGGTCCGGGAATGCTTCCCGAAACCCACGGTCCTCGTGCGTCGGTTCTGGCCGCTCCACTGGGTGAAGCTCCGGCAGGCGACGACCCAGAACGGAAGGACGATCCCCTCCATCCCCTGGAACGCGGCGCGCTCGGGCAGGTCCTTCGGCTTGAAGAACCCCTCCCCCATCCACTTCTTGATGGAAGCGGTCATCGCGGCCTCGTCTGCGCGGGGAGCGAGGCAGAAGTGGCTCTGGACGGGGACGATGTTCCCGACGCCGGCGAGCATGACGGTGGAGCCGCAGTACCCGCAGGTCAGGGTGGCCTCGCCCGAGAGGTAGTCGATGGGTGCGCCGCAGGACTTGCACTGGAGCTGCTGCCGGACTGCGTCTGTCACGTCAGGATCCTCCTGGATGGGAGCCGGGGCCGGCGGACTGCAAGTGGCGTGGCGCGGGATTGTAAGGGAGCGGGCGCGGCGTCGGGAGGAATCCCGGGCGCCGGAAATGC
>JADLHC010000212.1 GCA_020849035.1 Planctomycetia bacterium | reverse complement strand
CGCCGCGCGTCGTCGAGGCGATCGCGCAGCTCTCGGAGGGCGACGCGCGCGTCGCGCTCAACCTCCTCGAGCTCGCCGTCACCACCGTGCAGGCCGGCGCCGACGGCATCCACCGCCTGACCGAAGAGGGCGTCCGCGCCGCCGCCCAGAAGAAGACCCTGATCTACGACAAGTCCGGCGAGGAACACTTCAACATCATCAGCGCCTTCATCAAGTCCATGCGCGGCTCCGACCCGCAGGCCGCGCTGTACTGGATGGGCCGCATGATCGAGGCCGGCGAGGACCCCCTCTACGTCGCCCGCCGCATGGTCCGCTTCGCCTGCGAGGACATCGGCCTCGCCGACCCCGCCGCCCTCCGTGTCGCCCTCGCCGCCAAGGACGCCGTCGAGTTCATCGGCCTCCCCGAGGGCACCCTCGCCCTCGCCCAGTCCGCCGTCTACCTCGCCACCGCCCCCAAGTCCAACGCCCTCTACACCGCCTACGGCAGCGTCGTCGAGGCCCTCCAGAAGTCCGAGAACGAACCCGTCCCCCTCGCCCTCCGCAACGCCGTCACCCCCCTCATGTCCGCCGCCGGCTACGGCAAGGGCTACAAGTACGCCCACGACCTCCCCGGCCACTTCGCCCCCGACATGTCCTACCTCCCCGACTCCCTCGCCGGCGCCTCCTTCTACAAGCCGTCCGACCAGGGCTTCGAAAAGGAAATCTCCCAGCGCATCGCCGGCTGGGACGCCCTCCGCGCCAAGGCCGCGCCGAAAAAGAAACCGGCGAAGGGCAAGCGGTCCTAGAATCCGTCCATCTCAGGCGCGAGGGAGGGGGAGCCCGTGGCCGCCGACAGCAGCCGGAAGCAGTTCGGGAAGCGCGTCCGCGCGATCCGCAAGTACCGCGGATGGACGCAGGAGGAGCTCGCGGTGAAGGCGCACATGGACTCGAAGTCGCTCGGAGCGATCGAGCGGGGCGAGCGGAACGTGACGATCGACAACGTGGCGAAGCTCGCGCGCGGGCTGGGGGTGGAGTTGCACCAGCTGTTCCTGTTCGACGCGAAGGGGGTGGTGGCCGCGGAGGAGGTGACGGAGGCGAAGCTTCTGGATCTCGTGAAGACGGCGCCGATGAAGAAGAAGGCGCTGGCGCTCGCGATCCTGGGCGAGGTGCTGAACCACGAAGAGTAAATGCGAGTTGCGGGTTGCGAGTTGCGAGGGAGGGCTAGGGGCGGAGGGCGGGAAGGGAGGCGGTTTCGCCCTTGCGGAGCGCGAAGGTGTCGAGGCGGCGGGCGAAGTCGTCCAGCGCTGCGGGCTCGACCTCGAGGAAGAACTCGACGCGCTGGTGGCGGTTGTCCTCGACCTGCGTCGCGAGCAGCACGTCGAGCGCGACATGGCCCGCCCCGTCGAGGACGCGCAGCCCGAGCCGCGCGCCGCCTCCCGCGAACCCCGGGTCGAACGTCCCCAGCTCGATCAGCCGCCGCTCGTCGGGATTCTGCGGGAAGCCCTTCGCGAACGCGGCCAGCTTCGCGAACCCGGCGCGATCGGCGTAGACCTGTGTCTGCCCGCCGAAGAGGCCGTTCGAGCCCGTGATGCGCAGCTCGACGACGTCCTCGTCCACCCACGCGATCTCGACGCCCAGCCCGCGGAGGCTCATGGCGTTTCCCCAAGCCGCTTCGCAAGCCGCCTGACGTAGTCCTTCGGGTCCCGTGAGAGCCGCGTCAGCTCAGCCTTCAGCCACGGCGGCCGGTATTCAGCGGCGACGGCGAGTGCGTTGACGCGGATCCCGCCGCTTTCGTCGCGCAGGAGCGGCCGCAGGGCAGCGGCGCGCCGCGGGTTGCCGAAACCGCGGACCGCGCAGATAGCGTGCAGCCGGACCGACATGTGGGGGCTGCGGAGGGCCCTGGCGACCGGCGGCCAGGCGAGGCGTTCGGGCATGCGGCCGAGCGCTTCGATCGCCCAGCGCTGGACCGAAGGGGAGTGCTCGCCGCCGGAAAGTGCCCGGAGCGCGGGGAGGGCACGCGCGGGAATCCTCGCGAGGCGCCGGATCAGCGCACGCTGCCGGGATTCGCCGTGCGCCGCAAATACAGCAGCCGTCCTGTCCGTGAACACGGTCACGTTTCTCCCCCACCCCACGCGTGTCGATCAGGCCGCGGTTCCTCCGCCGATATCAAGGCCGGACGCAGGCCCATCGGTCCCAGGTTCGATCCCCAGCCAGCCCGCCACGATACGGGTGACCCTCCGTCTCTGACCGGACTTCCCCGGTCACGTCTTTGCCCCCGCTCCCAGCTTCTCCTGGACCTTCCTGACAAGTTCCTGGGTCGAGAAGGGCTTGTTGAGAAACGTCGCGCCAGGCTCGGGCGGCATTCCCTCCAGCACGGCATCGGGCGCGTATCCGGACATGTAGATCACGCGGAGGCCCGGGCGGTTCCGTCGCAGGTGAACCGCCAGGTCGTGGCCACCCATCTTCGGCATCACCAGGTCCGTCAGCAGGAGATCGATCGCCTCCTTGTCGCCGACGAGATCCCTGGCCGCAATGCCGCTCTCCGCTTCGAGTACACGATAGCCTTTCGCGCTCAAGACGTGAGCCGCCAACTTCCGCACGGCTTCTTCGTCTTCGACCAGGAGGATCGTGCCGGTGCCCGGGGGAAGCGGGACGGGCGGCAGGGGTCTCCCGGGTGGGAGGCCGGGGACGGTGGCGGGGGGGAAGTAGACGCTGAAGACGGAGCCGCGGCCCGGGGCGGACTCCACGTGGATGAATCCCTCGCTCTGGCGGACGATGCCGAAGACGGTGGCGAGACCGAGGCCGGTGCCTTTGCCGACTCCCTTAGTCGTGAAGAACGGCTCGAACATGCGGGCCATCGTCTCCGGCGACATGCCGCTTCCGTTGTCCACGACCTCAAGGAGAACGTGGAGGCCGGGGCGGGCGCCCTCGCTGACCGCAAGGACGCCCGCATCCGGCTCGGCCATGCGGGTTCCCAGGAGGATCGCGCCGCCACGCGGCATGGCGTCGCGGGCGTTGACCACGAGGTTCATGATGACTTGCTCGAGCTGCCCGGGGTCCACGTAAATGTTCTTCAGGCCGGGCTCCAGGTTTGTCTTGAGTTCGATGTTCTCGCCGATCAGCCGCGCCACAAGCCTGAGCAGCCCCGAAAGGACCTCGTTCACGTCCGTGACACGGGGCGTCAGGACCTGCTTGCGCCCGAACGCCAGAAGCTGCCGGGTGAGATCCGCGGCACGTCGCCCGGCGTTCCGGACCTCGCTCAGGTTGCCACGCATCGGATCTCCCGGCGGCAGCCCCTCCTCCATGATTTCCGTGTAGCCCATGATCGCCGTGAGCAGATTGTTGAAGTCGTGCGCCACGCCTCCCGCCAGGCGCCCGATCGCCTCCATCTTCTGCGAGTGATACAGCTCCAGCTCCAGCCGACGCTTCTCCACCCGCGCCCGCGACTCGTCCACCGCCCGCCGTACCGCCTGGCCCAGGCGCATCAGGTGGCCCTTCAGAAGATAGTCGGTCGCACCCTCCTTCAACGCCTGTACGGCCGTGTCCTCGCCGATCGTTCCGGAGACGAACAGGAAAGGAGTGTCCGGGGTCGTTTTCACGTGGATGCGAAGCGCGGCAAGCCCGTTGAACGCGGGCATGGCGTAATCGGAGATGACGAGGTCCGGGCGGAAGTCGCCAAGCTCGCGCTTGAAGTCGGCCTCGGTCTGGACCCGGCGCGTCTCCACGGCCAGCTCCTCCTTGCGAAGCTGCCGGATCAGCAGGTCGAAGTCGTCCTGCTCATCCTCGAGGACCAGGATGCGCAATGGCCGGTTCTTGTCTTTGTGCGGCATGGTGATTTACCTCGGAACGGAGTTGGTCAGCATCCAGTACAGGCCCAGCCGGGCGACGGCCTCCGCGAACTCGCCGAACTCGATCGGCTTCACGACGTAGCTGTTCGTGCCCAGCTCGTAGCACTTCGCAAGATCCCTGTCCTCCCGCGACGACGTCATCACGACCACGGGGATGGTCTTCGTGCGCGGGTCGGCGCGAAGTGCCCTGAGGACCTCGAAGCCGTCGACCTTCGGCAGCTTGAGGTCGAGGATGACGAGCCGCGGGCGCGGGGAGGGCGCTTCCGGCCCCAGCAGGAACCTGAGGGCTTCCTCGCCGTCCTGGACGTGGTGAAGCGCGTTGGCCAGGCGGTGCTTCCGGAGGGTGCGGATGGTGAGGTCCGCGTCGTCCGGGGTGTCCTCGACGAGCAGGATTTCGACGGCTCCCTGGGTCATGAGAGGGGATCTCCGCTGGGAAGTGCGAAATGAAACGTGGCGCCGGCGCCGGGGGTGCCCTCGGCCCAGACGCGGCCGCCATGCCGTTCGACGATGCGGCGGACCAGGGCGAGGCCGACGCCGGTGCCCTGGAATTCGTCAGCGCGGTGGAGGCGCTGGAAAACGCCGAAAAGCTTGTGGGCGTACTGGGGGTCGAATCCGACGCCGTTGTCGCGGACGGAGTAGACGGTCTCGGTTTGGAATTCCTCCGCGGAGACGCGGATGTTCGCGGGATTGCGGCCTTCCGAGTACTTCACGGCGTTGGACACGAGGTTCTGGACGACCTGGGTGAGCAGGGAAGCGTCGCCGGGGATGCGCGGCAGGGTCGCGACTTCGAACTCGAGCGCGCGGGAGGGGTTCTGTTCGCGTGCTTCGGCGATGGCGCCGCGGAAGAGGCCGTCCATGTCAACGGCGACGCGGGTCATGCCGTGGCGGCCGATGCGCGAAAAGGAAAGGAGGTCGTCGATCAGGCGGCCCATGCGCCCGGCCGCGTTCCGGACGCGGGCGAGGTAGCCGCGGCCGGTTTCGTCGAGGCTGGCGGCGCAGTCCTCCTGGAGGGCGGCGCAGAACCCGTCGATGGCGCGCAAGGGGGCGCGCAGGTCGTGGGAGACCGAGTACGAGAACGACTCCAGTTCCTGGTTCTTCCGTTCCAGCTCGGCCATGAGGGAGGCCTTTGTCTCGGCGAGGACGCGCGCCGCACGTTCCTCGGTCGCCTCCTTCTCGCGCCGCCCCAACTCCTCGCGGATGTGCCGGTTCTCTTCCTCGAACTGTTTCCGGCGAATCTGCGCCCGGAGCCGCGCCCGGAGCACCTCGAAGTCCGCGGACTTCGTGATGTAGTCGTCGGCGCCGGCGTTGATGCCCTCGATCATCGCCTCGCGTTCGTCCAGCGCCGTCAGCATGATCAGCGGGATGTCGCGCCACGCCGGGTTCATCTTGATCGCGCGGCACGCCTCCGTGCCCGAGAGACCCGGCATCAGCAGGTCCAGCAGCACGCAATCGACCGGCTGGACTTCGAGGAGCTGAAGCGCTTCCGCCCCCGAGCGCGCGAGCGCGACGTCGTACCCCTCGTTCCGGAGCTGCCCGGCGAGGACCTGGAGATACGTTTCGCTGTCGTCGACGGCCAGGACGCGCTTGGGCGACCCGAGCGACGCCGTCTCCTCGACGCCCGAGGGGGCGCCCGAGGCGCGCATCAGCGCGACGAGCTTCGCAAGGACGACGGGCATCCCGTCCTCCTTGCGGACGTACGCGTCGGCGCCTGCGTCCAGTGCGGAGACTTCAAAGTCGCGGCTCTCGGAAGCGGTGAGGAGCATCACGGGGAGCCGGCGGAGCGCGGTGTCCTGGCGGAGGCGGCGGATGACCGTCGCCCCGTCGATGCCGGGAAGGCCGGAGTCGACGATGATCGCCGCCGGGCGCGCGTCCGCCGCGAGCCGCAGCCCCGCCTCTCCCGTCTCCGCCGTGGCGACTTCGTACCCCGCCTCCGACAGCGCCGCGCGCAGCCCTTCGCGCACCGTCGGGCTGTCGTCGATGACAAGCACCACGGGAGCCGGCGCCTCCCGGCCCGGGCTGCGCGTCAACGCGCGCGCCCTCGAGATCAGCCAGTCCCGGTCGTACGGCTTCCCGGCATAGTCGTCGGCCCCCGTCCGCAGGCCCCGGATCCGGTCTTTCACTTCCGCTTCCGTCGAAAGCAGCATCACGGGGACGGGTGTGCCCGGAAGCGACCGGAGTTCCCGCAGGAGATCGACGCCGTCGCCATCGGGAAGCAGAACGTCGAGCACGACCAGGTCGCTCTTCCCGGTCGCGAGGCGGTGCCTTGCCTCCGCCAGCGTCCCCGCGAGGGTCACGTCGAACCCCGCGCCCGTCAGCGCCTCGTCGAGGTCGCTGCGGACGGTCAGGCTGTCGTCGACGACGAGAACGCGCCGCTTCATGGCCGCCCTCCCGCGCCGCGCGGCGCGGCGATGTCGACCAGCGCGGGGCCGATCGCCCGCAGCGGCAGCACCCGCTCCGCGGCGCCCAGCTGGATCGCTTCCCGCGGCATCCCGAACACCACGCACGATTCCTCGTCCTGCGCGATGGTCGGTGCGCCGGAGCGGCGAAGCGCGAGCAGCCCGTCGGCGCCGTCGCGCCCCATGCCGGTCAGCAGCACACCCGTGGCCGCGCTGCCCAGATCCCGCGCCGCCGACTCGAAGAGGACGTCGACGGAAGGGCGGCAGGAGTGGCGCTCGGGGCCGGCGAGGACCCGCAGGCGCCCTTCCGATATCGCGAGGTGCCGGTCCGCGGGCGGCATGACAACGCAGCCGCTTCCCGCAGGCGGGATCGCCTCGCCGTCGACGGCGTGGCGGACGCGAAGCGGGGAAAGGCCGTCGAGCCACTCCGAGAGCGAGCGGGCGAACGCGTGGCCGATGTGGATGACGAGGAGGATCGGAAGCGGGAACGTGGCGGGCAGGGAGCGCAGGATCTCGACGGAGGCTCCGGTGCCGCCCGTGGAGGCGCCGATCACAACGGCGCGGGGCGCCGGCCCGGGATGGCGCGCGGGGGGCGGGGAGGAGGCCGTGGAGGCGGGGGCGCCGCGGCGCTCGGCGATGCGGGCCCGGGGGTGCGTGATGACGCGGATTTTCGCGACGATGCGGACCGCGGAGCGGAATCCGGTTTCCCAGTCCCCTTCGGGCTCTTCCCCGGACGGCTTTTCCAGCACGTCGACGGCGCCGGCCGCGAGCGCGTCGTAGGTCTTGAAGACCTCGCCGCGGTTCGTGGAGGCCGAGACGATCAGGATCGGCGTCGGGCAGTAGGCCATGATGTACTCCGTCGCCGACAGCCCCGACATCACGGGCAGCATCATGTCCATCGTCACCACGTCCGGCCGGAGCTTCTTGCACAGCTCGATCGCCGCCGCGCCGTCCCCGGCCTCGCCGACGACCTCGAACTCGCGGTCCGCGGCCAGCGTCTCGACCAGCCTGCGGCGCACGGTCAGCGAGTCTTCCACCACCAGGACGCGCGTCGTCATGCGTTCCCCCCCGCCAGCAGTCCCGCGATCGTGCGCAGCAGCAGCGCCTGGTCGAATTCGCTCTTCACCATGTACGCGACCGCCCCGGCTTCCTGCCCCTTGCGCCGGTCCTCCGCCGACCCGCGCGACGTCACAAGCATCGCCGGCACCTCAGACAGCTTCGCTTCACCGCGCGTCGTCCGGACGAAGTCGAACCCGTTCATCCCGGGCATCTCGACGTCGACGAGGAACATCCCGTAGCTCCGCTGCCGCGCCATCTCGAGGCCCTCTTCGCCGGAAACCGCCAGGTGCACCTCGTAGCCCGCGGACTCGAGGATGCTCTGCTGCAGGCGCCGCGTCGTGAGCGAGTCGTCGACGACCAGGAGGGGAAGCGGCTTCCGGGAGGGCGCGGCGGGGGCGGCGGGGCCGGGGCCCTCGGGGAGCGCGGACGGTTCCAGAAGCAGGATCGGGTCGCCCGCCTCGGGGATGGACGCGCCCGCGATCCAGGGAGGCGCGCCGGCCCAGGGCGGGACGAGGCGGGTCACGACGCTCTCGGTGCCGTTCACGCGATCGACGCCGAGGGCCACCGTGCCTGTGCCCGCGGACATCAGGACCGCGGCGCGGCAGCTTCCGCCCGGACGCGTCCCGGCGCCCAGCAGGTCCGCCAGCGGCCGCACGGGCGTGTCGTCGGCGAGGCCGGCCGCCTCCCCGGCGCGCTTGATCCGGTTCCCGGGCGCCAGCCGCACGACTTCGCGGACGGAATCGAGGGGAAGCGCGATGGCGCGGCCGCCGGCCTCGACCAGGAGGGCGCGGAGGGCAGAGAGCGACAGCGGCACATCCGCTTCGAACGTCGTCCCGCGCCGCGGTTCCGTCCGGACGCGCACGACGCCCTTGAGCCGCGCCGCCGCGGCCGCCACCGTGTCCAGCCCGATGCCGCGACCCGACGTCCCGTCGGGGCGCTCCGTGGTCGTGACGCCGCCCCGCATGATCAGCGCCACCACCTCTTCCGGCCCCATCCCCGCCGCCTGCCCGGCCGCGAGCAGCCCGCGCTTCACCGCCGCCTGCTTGATCGCCTCCGTGTCCAGCCCCCGCCCGTCGTCGGTGCACGAGACCACGGCCCGGTGCCCCCGCCGCACGACGCGCACTTCGACCAGCCCCTCGGGCCGCTTTCCCGCCGCCCCCCGCTCGCCCGGCGCCTCGATCCCGTGCGCCACGGCGTTGCGGACCAGGTGCAGCAGGATGTCCTGCAGGCCGGCCAGGACGTTGGCCTCGAAGCGCACGTCTCCGCCGGCCGAGCGGAACTCGACGGATTTCCCGAGCGATCGCGCGGCGTCCCTCGCGGCCCGCTCCAGCGCGTCGAAGAGCGCGCCTGCCGGCACGAGGCGCACCCGGTCGAACTGCTCGCGCAACGCGCGCAGCTCCGCCGCGCCGGCCGCCAGCTCCTCCGCGGCGCCCCTCCGCGCCCGCTCCACCGCTTCACGGGCGTCCTCCAGCGGCGCCCGCAGCATCCTCGGTACTCCGCCGGCCGCTTCGTCCCTTCGCAGCGTCGCCGCCAGCGAGGCCTGGAGCCGGTCCCAGGCGACCTTCAGCCGGTCCAGCCGCGCCGAAAGGCCGGCCAGGTGGGAAGCGGACTCCCCGGCGGATTCGAGAAGTGCGTCCATGTCGCGCAGCTCGATCCGGACGGTTTCGAAACGTCCCTCCGGGGCGGCGCGCGGAGCCTCGGTTCGCGAAGCGTCGGCCGGCCGCCCGTCGAGCGCGGCCAGGCGTGACGCGATCGCGTCTAGCGAGGCGAGCAGGAGGTCGATCGCGTTTCGAGGGACCGGGCCGCCGGTTTCCCGGTGCGGCGAGAGCGCGTCCTCGATGGCGTGCGCCTGCTCCGCGATTTCCGGCTGCCGGACGACGCGCGCCGCCCCCTTGAGCGTGTGCGCCAGCCGGAGGAGGCCGCGGATCGCGTCCTTCGACGGCGCGCCTTTCTCCAGCTCGAGCGTGCCGCGGCTCAGCCCCTGCGCGAGCTCTCGGGCCTCGATCCGGAAATACTTGAGGGGGTCGTCCGCCATGGCCTAGGCGGCCTTCTCCGCCCGGATGAACTGCGCCAGGTCCCGGGCCAGCGTGGCGAGCTGCGAGGCCGTCTGAAGCGTCTGCGTCGTGCTCGCTTCCGTCTCGCGCGAGCTCTGCGCGACCTCCGCGACCGCCCCGTTCACCTGCTGGACCGCGCTGGACTGCTGCTTGGTGCTGAGCTCGATCTCGCGGACCGCTTCGTTCGACGTCCGCACGAGCTCCGCGATCTGCCGGAACGACTCCGCCACGTCCCCGAACTGCCGCGCCCCGGCCTCGACCGCCTTCGCGCCGCCCTCCGTCGCCATCACCGTCGTGTTCACCGCCTGCCGCGTCTCGTCGATCAGCCCCTTGGCTTCCTTGGCCGACCCGCCGACCCGGTCCGCCAGCTTGCGGATCTCGTCGGCGACGACGCCGAAGCGCTTCCCGGCCTCTCCCGCGCCGGCGGCCTCGATCGTGGCGTTGATCGCGAGGATGTTGGTCTGCTCGGCGAGCTCCGTGATGATCTCGGCGATCCCGCCGATCTGCTGCGAGCGACGCCCCAGCTCGAGCATGTGGTTCACGATCAGGTCCATCTGCCGCTTGATCTGGGCGACCGCTTCCTGCCCCTTCTGCACCGCCCCGTCACCCCCGCGCGCGGAGCCGGAGGCCTGGTCGGCGAGGTGCGCGACGCGCTGCGCGCTCTCGGCGATCTGCTTCGACGTCGCCAGGAGTTCGCTGATCGTCGTCGTGATCTCGGTCATCGCGCTCGACTGCTGGCGCGCGCCGGTGGCCTGCTGGTTGGAAGCGGCCTGCAGCTCCGCGGAGGAACTCTGGACGTGGTTCACGGCAGTGCCGATCCGCGTGCCGAGGCTGCGCGTCAGCAGGAAGCCGAGGCCGGAAGCGAACACGACGGCCAGGACGCCGACGGCGATCATCATGTTGATGGCGAGCGAGGCCGCCTCGGTGGAGCTCTTCTTTCCGTCGGCGACGAGTTTTTCCTGGTCCGCGACGAACGACTGCAGCTCCAGTGAGATCTTGTCTTTCGCCGGCTGCACCACGTCCTCGAACGTCTTGACGACCGCGGTCAGGTCGGCCGCCGTCCGGCGCTCGGCGATCACCTTGTCCACGGCGTCGTTGAGGCCCGCGTAGAGCCGGGTGAGCTCGGCCACGGCGCGCCTTTCCGAGTCCGTGTTCGAATTCGCGCGCAGCTCCTTGAGGTCGTTGACCGCGGCGTCCCGGCGCTGGTTGAGTCGGCCGATGTAGGCCTCATCCTTGGTCAGCAGGAATCCCCGGGCGGACGACGAGGCTCCCTCGACGTCGGAGCTCAACTGCCCCGCGTCCGCCAGGTTGCGCGCGTTGAGGTCGATGACCTTGTCCTTGCTCTCGACCGCCGACCGCAGCGCATAGATCGCCACGACCAGGATCAGGGCGGCGAACGCGACCGTAATCGCGAATCCCCCGCCCAGCTTCTGCCCGAACGTCAACGATGACCCCATGAATCACCCCTCCTGTTGGGACGGCTGTTTCGAATTGCGAAGGCTGGCGACGACCGACGCCACGTCCAGCAGAGCGCGCGATCCGGCCGCTTCCTGGAGCAGGCCTCTCTTTCCTCCGTCCCGCCGCGCGGCCGACGACACTTCGAGCACGGCGGATTCCAGGATCCGCGAGGCTCCTTCCACGAAGTCCACGCCCAGCCCCGCGCCCGCCCCGCCAGCCGGCACCAGAATCCACCGCGGCGCAGGGGCGCTTCCCGGAAGCTCGAGCAAGGTCGCGAGCGCGTAGAGCGGCAGGATCTGGCCGCGCACCACGGTGAGCCCGAGCAGCCCGCGGCGCGCGCCGGGCACGGGAACCACCACCGCGCACGGCAGCACGCCCGACAGGTCGCGCAGCCTCGCGAAGAACCTGGTTCCGCCCGCGGTGAAGCGAAGCAGCGGCTCCGACGGCGGCGGCTCCGGGGCGGGCGGCCGCGCGAACGACGCGTCAAACTCGCGGCGCATCTCCGCGACCCGCCCGTCCAGGCTCGCTCCGGCAGGAATCACGCTTTCCTCCCCTCGCAAGCCTTCGTCTCCGCCTGGCAGAGCTGCATCAGCGCCTCGCGCCCGAATCCGCCTCCGAAGAGGAGCAGCCGGGAAGCGTCTTCCGCCGGGAGGAGTGCGAACGCCCCCTGGAACTGCTCGATCGCTCCCGCGGCGTCGCCCGCCTTTCGCAGGAGCAGCCCGAGGTGCAGCCGCGGCATCGCGAACGTGGGGTCGAGATACGCCGCCGCCCGGTCGTGCTCCGCCGCCCCCGCGCCGTCCCCCGCCGCCTCGCGGCACTGCGCCATCACGTAGTGCGCCCCCGCACTCAGGTCGTCGGCTTTCAGCACCGCCGCGCACACCCTCTCCGCCTCCCGCGGATTCCCGGCGTTCACCAGCAGCGCCGCTTTCATCAACCCCGTGTCCGCGTCCGCTTCCGCGGCCCCTGGAAGCCCCGACAGCGCCTCGAGCGCTTCCCCGAACTTCTCCCTCCCGACCAGCTCGAGAATGCGTTCCCGCTCCCGTCCCGCACTCCGCTGGCGCTGCGCATCCGCCGTTTCATGCGAAGCGCCCGACAACGATGCGATGCGTTCCGAAGCGCTTCGGATCGCTTCCATCCAGCTCGGTGCGCCGTCCTCGAGCGCCGAGGCGAGGGCGAGCGCGCGGGCGGGGGATTCGTCTGTGAAGCGCGCCGCGGCCGGTTCCGGGTCGGTGCCGCGTTCCCGCAGCTGGTAGTAGAACGTGTCGTGCGACTGGCACAGGTGGAAGTCCTGCGAGAGGCCGCGCAGCGTCTCGGCGTGGCCCAGGAAGAGGAAGCCGCCGGGGACGAGGGAGGCTGCGAGGCGGGCGACGACGGCCTTCTGAGTCTCGGGCCGGAAATACATGATGACGTTGCGGCAGAAGATGATGTCCCAGCTCGCAGGGCGCCAGAAGCGCGGGTCGTCCTGCGCCAGATTTGCCTCGTCGAAGTGCACTTCGCGGCGGATCTCATCGGCGAGCCGGAAGTCCTTCCCGGCGGGGCGGAAGTACCTCTGTTTCATTTCGCCCGTGGTCTCGCGAAGGGACCAGGGCGAGTAGACCGCCCTGCGGGCCCGCGCGATCGCCGCCGGATTGACGTCCATCGCGTGGAGGATCAGCGGCGCCGCGGCTTCCCTCGCGATAATCGAGATGGTATAGGGCTCTTCGCCGGAGGCGCACCCCGCGGAGAGAATTCGGACGGACGACGCGCCGGCCGCCGCGCGCGCCGGCAGCGCGACTTCTGCGAGAGCCCTGAATTGCTCGGAATTCCGGAAGAAGTAGGTCTCACCGACAGTGAGCAGTTCCGCGATTGCCCGCGCCTCCTCCCGGCTGTCGCTGGACGAGAGAGCGGCCAGGTAGGCGCCGGCGTCCGGGTAACCCGCGTCGCCGGCCCGGCGCAGCAGCGCTTCCTCCAGCTGCGACGCTCGCGACTCGTCGAAATGGAGGCCGAGAGTCCGCGCCACGAAGGCGCCGAACAGGTCGAGTTCGCGGCGCCTGGTGCTCACGCTTGAGGCACCGGAAGGGACTCGGGGATGAGCCGCGCCGTGCGCAGCACGAGGAGGAGCGCGCCGTCCAGCGAGGCGATCGCTTCCAGCGCCTCGGCGGCCGCGCGGCTGACGAGGGGAGGGGCCTGGTCGAGCGCCTCGGACGGAATCCGTTCAGTCCCGGAGACTCCCTCGACGGCGAGGGCGACGCGCCTGCGGTCGGTTCGAAGGACGATGAAGCGGCCGGAGGGTGCGGGCCCGGCGCCGAGGAGCCTGCGGAGGTCTAGGACGGGGGTGGGTTCGCCGCGAATGAGGGACAAGCCGAGGACCACGGCGGGTGAGCCCGGGACGGAGTCCACGGGGAGGGGCCTGAGGATTTCGAGGACCTCGGAAGCGGGCAACGCGCAGACCATGTGGTCGAGGGGAATGAGGAGGAACAGCGGAGCCGGACTGGCGTTCGCCGAGGGGGTGGGCGGGAAATTCCCCACCTGCTTTTCGATCATTTCAGTCTCTCGGGTTTCCGTGCGCGCATCGGGATTGAATTCGCCGGCGTGCCTACGATTGCGAGATCATGACCGGATCACGCAGACCACAACTCCTTGTACCCCTGAAGTATGAATTAGAACAGGTGGCGGCAGAGCAGAGCAAGTACGTATTCCGGCCGGTGTCGCGGACTGGTGATTCTGTGACCCCGCTGACCTGCCAGAAATGTCACCGTCCCCACGCTCCTGGTTGGGCCAGGAGAAGCTCGAGGAGCCGATGAAGGACGCGCGGGGGACGCGGTAAGGTGGGGGTGCCCGCAGGCTGCGTGGTGACCCTCGACTATCTGCTGGAATTCATGAGGGCCCGCGACGCCGCCGTTCGCGACAGCTGGTGTCCAACGGACGGTGCGAAGGGCGATTACGCCGTGCGACTGGAATCCCAATGACGTCGTCGAAAAAGGCGAGGCGGGCGAGGGGCGCGTCAGGTGCGCCCTCGCCCGCCTCGCGTTCTTCGGTCCCGGACCTCTTTATCGGGGCGACAGGATTTGAACCTGCGACCTCTTGCACCCCAAGCAAGCGCGCTAGCCAGGCTGCGCCACGCCCCGGTTGACGGCGGTGATCGTAGTGAAGGTGGAAGGCGACGGCAAGATGAGAGTTCATCGCGGGAACAGGACGGAAGGTTCGGGGAGGGCGGGGGCGCGGGTACGCGAGAGGGCGGGTACGCGAGGGGGCGGGTACGCGAGAGGGCGGGTACGCGAGGGGGCGGGGGCGCGGG
>JADLHC010000211.1 GCA_020849035.1 Planctomycetia bacterium | reverse complement strand
GGCGAGAACGTGAAGCAGTCGAACTGGGGCGAGAAGTTCACGACGCGCGTCCCGCAGACCCGCATGGGCGTGAAGACGTTCTTCGAGAACCGCTTCACGGCCGCGCGGCAGTACCTGGACGCGCTGGCGGCGGAGAAGAAGGAGCGGGCGGCGGGGGGTTCGCCGGCGCCGGTGAGGCGTGACCTGGAGCTGGAGACGCTGGGGCAGCTGCTGGAGGGGACGCGGCTGATCCACTGCCACTCGTACCGGGCGGACGAGATCCTGATGCTGGTGCGGGAGATGGACCGGTTCGGGGTGAAGATCGGGACGTTCCAGCACGTGCTGGAGGGGTACAAGGTGGCGGACGAGATCGGGAAGCACGGGGCGGGCGGGTCGTGCTTCGCGGACTGGTGGGCGTACAAGTTCGAGGTGTACGACGCGATCCCGTACGCGGGGGCGATCATGCACAAGAGGGGCGTGTGCGTGTCGTTCAACTCGGACAGCGCGGAGCTGGCGCGGCGGATGAACCTCGAGGCGGCGAAGGCGACGAAGTACGGCGGCGTCGACGAGGCCGAGGCGCTGAAGTTCGTGACGCTGAACCCCGCGATCCAGCTTCGCGTGGACAAGTGGGTCGGGTCGCTGGAGGCCGGCAAGCACGCGGACTTCGCGATCTGGTCGCACTCCCCTCTCGACTCGCGGACGATGTGCCTGCAGACGTGGATCGAGGGGAAGCGGTATTTCGAGCGCGGGAAGGCGAAGGAGCGGTCGGAGGCGCGGCGGAAGGAGTGGGCGGCGCTGAAGGAGAAGGCAGCGAAGGGCGGGGGTGAGGGGAAAGGAAAGGGCGAGGAGAAGGACGGCGGCAAGTTCTGGGAAGAGTCGCTGGAGCACCGGTACGACTACGGGTGGGACGTGGGGTGTGAGGGGGCGGAGAAGAAGTAGGCGGGAGGGCGGGTGCGCAGGTGCGCGGGAAAAAGAGGGAGCGAAGGATGAGGCGAGCGGCGGCGGGGCTGGTGGTTCTGACGGCGATGGCGGCACGCGGGGCGGCGGAGGACCTGCTGCTCAAGGGCGCGACCGTGCACACCGTGAGCGGGGAGACGCTGGCGACGGGCGACGTCCTCGTGAAGGACGGGAAGATCGCCGCCGTCGGGGCTTCGCTGGAAGCAGGATCGGCGAAGGTCGTCGACCTCAAGGGGATGCACCTGTACCCGGGGCTCATCGCCGCGACGTCGTCGCTCGGACTCACCGAGATCGGCGCCGTCCGCGCCACCAACGACGACTCCGAGGTCGGCGGCTGGACGCCGGACGTGGACGCCTGGATCGCCGTCAACCCCGACTCCGAGCTCATCCCCGTCGCCCGCGCGAACGGCATCACCCACGCCCTGTCCCTTCCTTCGGGCGGCACCGTCTCCGGCCGCTCCGGCGTCATCGCCCTCGACGGATGGACCTGGGAGGACATGACCGTTCGCGGCCCCGCGGCCCTTCATGTCTCCTTCCCCCGCATGGACCTGACGATCGAGGGCGGCCGCCGGCGCCGCCGCCGCATGATCGACGACCCGGCGGAAGGCCAGGGGCCCGAGAAGCAGGCCGAGGAGCGGCGCGCGCGGATCAAGGAGCTCGACGAGTTCTTCGCGCAGGCCCGCGCGTACGACAAGGGCCGCGCCTCCGGCGGGATCCCGGACGCGATGACCGTGCCCGCGTGGGAGGCGATGCGCCCCGCGCTGCGCGGCGAGATCGCCGTCTTCGTCCACGCCGGCGAGGAACGCCAGATCCGCGCGGCGATCGAGTGGATCGGCCGCCAGGGGCTGAAGAACGCCGTCATCGCCGGCGCCCGCGACGCCGTCGCCTGCCTCGACGCCCTCGCGCAGGCGAAGATCCCCGTCGTCTACGAGGCCACCTTCGAGCAGCCCGCCCGCGACACCGAGGACTACGACGTCCATTTCGGCGCCGGCAAGCGCTTCCAGGACGCCGGCGTCCCCGTCGCCTTCTCCGTCGGCGCCGGATCCTGGGGCACCTGGGGCGCCCGCAACCTCCCCTACCACGCCGCGCAGGCCGTCGCGTACGGCATGTCGCCCGCCGAGGCCCTCCGCGCCATCACGCTCACGCCGGCCCGCCTCCTCGGCGTCGCCGACCGCCTCGGCTCCATCGAGCCCGGCAAGGACGCGAGCCTCATCGCCGTCGACGGCGACATCCTCGACATCCGGTCGAACGTGAAGCGCCTGTGGATCGGCGGCGTCGAGCGGTCGCTGGAGAGCCGTCACACCCGGCTGCGCGACAAGTACGAGGGCCGGCCGAAGCCGAAATAGACCCTAACGCTTCAGCGCCTGCTCGAACCGCGGGTCCTTCTTCAGCGCGTCCAGCATCGACTCCCCGCGCAGCGCTTCGGGCGACTCGCCGAGTTCCACGGCCTTCGCCAGCGCCTCGAACGCTTCCTTCAGCATCGCCTCCCTCCGGGCATCCTTCGCGTCGAGCTCCGCCGCGTGCGTCCCGAGGGCGGCGGCGAGCGAGAGCCACGCGAGGGGGTAGCGCGGGAGCATGACGATCGCCTTGCGGAACAGCTCCGCGGCCTTCTCGTACTCGCGGACCTTGAGCGCGTCGCGCCCGAGGATCCAGGTCTGGAGCATCGAGGGGTGGGCCTCGTTCCAGCGCAGCCGGAAGGCGTCGCGCTCCGCGGGCGTGCCGACCTCGAACCGCGCCCGCTCGGCCGGGTTCATCTCCCGCGGCACCGCCGCGAGCGCCGCCGTCAAAGGGTCGAGCGGGACGCGGCGGATCCCCCACGGATCGCCGATCAGGAACGAGGACGTGTCCGCGAAGAACTGGATCCCGCCGAGGCCGAGGTCGTCCGGCAGCACCGCGAAATCGGTCATCGTCCCCTCCTCGATCCGGACGAGCCGGGGCGCGCCGCCGATGTTGGCGCCGAAGTAGCGGCCGTCGACGCTGATCGTCGGGTAGACCTCCTCGATTGTGGAGAAGCGGTAGTAGCCGACGGGCTTCTCCTTCCGGACGCTCCAGAGCCGCGCGCTGGCGTCGGCGGCGGTGGAGAGGATGCGCTCGTTGTCCGCGAGAAACGCGACGGTCAGGACGTGGCCCGTGTGCCCGGTGAAATGCTGCACGGCCTTGCCGGCCGCGACGTCGTAGAGCGTCAGGTCCTGCTGCGCGCCGTTGCACGTCGCGAACCACCGGCCGTCGGGACTGACCGACCAGCGGGTGACGCCGGCGTCGACGAGCGTGATGGTCCCGATCTCCTCGAGGGACGGGAAGCGCCACGCGCGGTACCGGCGGCCGGGAAGCGAGACGCACACGGCGCCGCCGGTGCAGCTCCAGACGTACTCGCCGATCGGCTCGCCGGCCCGCACTTCCAGCGGCGACGCCCCCGCTCCGACCGGGAAGAACTGGAGGCGGTCGCTTCCCGCGACGGACGCCATCACCCAGGCGCCGGTGGGATCGAGGGCGAGGCCGCGGAACTCGCGGGCGTCGAAGGCGAGGGTGGATTCGACGGCGCCCGTCGCGGCGTTGACGACCTGGGGGGCGCCGTCCTTCCCGGCGACGAGGCAGCGGGCCATGTCGGGGAACCAGGCGCGGGCGCCGTGGGGCGCCGGCGGGATGCGGGGGAACTGGTCGCCCGGGAGGCGCGACCAGACGAACCCCATGCGGTCGTTGCTGCACGTGACGACGCGCGCGTAGTCAGGGCTGAAGGCCATGTCGCGGATGCCGTACTCGTGGCCGGCAAGGCGCGAAAGGGTATTCCCCGTCGCCGTTTCGAAGACCTCGACCACGAAGTGCCTGGAGCGAAGCGCGAACTTCCAGTCGGGAGTGACGTGCCGGGGCGTGAGGACGGGCAGGTCGAACGCCGCGCCCACGGGCTTCAGTTCGGCGTCGACGGGGGTGGCGCGGCCCCGGTCGGTCTGGAGGAGCAGGCCCCGGCCGTCCGTCGCCCAGGCCAGGCTGTGGACGGCGTCGCCCTCGAGGCTGTCCAGGCGCGCCGCCGTCTCACCGGTGGTCGCGTCCCAGATCGCCGCGCCGCCGCCGGCGGCCGCGAGCCGCCGCCCGTCCGGCGCCCAGCGCAGGGCCGTGACGCGCGCCAGCGTCGCGGTGCATGCCGTCTTCTCCTTCGCCGCCGCGATGTCCCAGATCCGCACGTCGCCGTCCTCGGTCGCCGTCGCCACCTGCGTCCCGTCCGGGCTGAACTCCGCTCCCGCCAGCGCCTTGCCCGTCGGCTTCAGCGCCACCGCCTCCCCCGTCGCCGCCGCCCACACCCGCGCCGTCCCGTCCGCCGACCACGTCAGCACCTGCGACGCCCCGCCCGGCCGCCACGCGATCCCCCGCACCGCCCCCGCGTGCCCCGAGAGCGTCGCCAGCAGCAGCCCGCGCTCCACCTCGTACACCCGCGCCTCCCCGTCCCGCGACAGCGCCGCCAGCCGCTTCCCGTCCGCGCTCCACTCCACCTGCTGGATCCCGTCCCGGCCGTCCTCGAACCGCCGCAGCTCCTTCCCCGTCGCCGGATCCCACAGCCGCACCGCGAAGTCCTCGCCGCCGGTGGCGAGGAGGCGGCCGTCGGGGCTGAAGCGGCCGCAGGTGACGGAGAGCTCGGAGCCGATGAGCTTGGCGCGTTCGTTGAGGTGGAAGAGGGCGGCATAGAGGGCGTTGTTGGAGGCGACGCCGGGGGCGCGGCGGGCGGCCTCGACGGCGATGAGGAGGGCGAGGCCGGCGTTGTCGTCGGCGAGGGGGGTGGCGATGGCGGCGAGGCGGAGGCCCTCCGCGCGAAGGGCCGCGGCCTCGGCGGCGTCGCGCGACTTCTTCGCCGCCGACTCGGCCTTGCGCGCGTCGGCCTCCGCGAGCCGCGCCTCCGCCGACTGGTCGCGCGCGATGCGCGCGTACGTGAGCGAGGCGACCGTGCCCGCGACCATCGCCACCAGAAGCGCGGCGATCATCACCGTGAGCACCCGGTTGCGCTTCACGAACCGCGCCACCTGCTCGAGCGCCGTGTACTGGTAGAGGCTGACGGTGCGCCCGTCGCGGAACGCCTGGACCTCCTCCGCGAGGCGGCGGGCGGACGCCAGGCGGTGCGCCTTCTCCTTGTGCAGGGCGTGCTTGAGGATCGCCTCGATCTCGCGGGGGGCGTGCCTGTCCAGCTCGGTCGGCCAGACCGGGTCCATGTGGATCACGGAGCGCAGGACCATCTCGGCGCTCGGCCCCTCGAACGGCGCCAGCCCCGTGACCAGCTCGTAGAGGATCGCGCCGAGCGAGTAGACGTCGCTCTGCTCGTCGATGTCGTCCAGCTCGCCGCGCGCCTGCTCCGGCGGCATGTAGCTCGGCGTCCCCAGCACCGACCCGTCGATCGTCAGCTTCGTCGAGTCCGGCCGCGACGGCGCCGCCGGGCTCTTCGTCATCATCGCCGTCGCCTGGATGAGGTCCTTCCGCGCCTTGTCGTCCTGGCCTTTCACGCGCGCCAGCCCCCAGTCCAGCACCATCGTCTCGCCGAAGTCGCCGAGCATGATGTTCGACGGCTTCAGGTCGCGGTTGATCACCCCGCGGCTGTGCGCGTACGCGATCGCGTTGCACGCGTCCACGAACGCGTCCAGCATCTTCAGCCGCTCCGACATCTTCTCCCCCGCCGACAGGTCCCCGCGCCGCTGGATCTCCCGCAGCCGGTCCGCCATCGACTGCCCGCGCACGAGCTTCATCGAGTAGAAGACCGACCCGTCCTCCTTCTCGGCGATCTCGTACACCGGCACGATGTTCGGGTGCTCGAGCTGGCCGGTGACGCGGGCCTCGCGGAGGAAGCGCTCGAGTTCGCCGTGGAGGCCGGTGCCGGGCTGCGTCGTGGCGCGGGCGACGCGCGTCACGGGCGTGAGCATCTCCTTGATGGCGACCTCGCGGCCGATCGTCTTGTCGAGCGCGATGAGGACGCGCCCCATGCCGCCGCGCGCCAGCTCGCGCTTCACGTCGTAACGCGAGTCCTTCCCCACCCCCTGCGCCTCGGACGGCAGGCCGCCCTTGAGGACGATGGGGGGCGGAAGTTCGCTCTTGCGGCCGACGGGGGCGCTGTTGCTCGGGGCGATGGCGACGGTGGAGCCCGGGCGGTGGGCGGGGGGCGGCGCGATTCCCCAGAGGGGTTTCCAGACCGCGGGGTCGAGCCCGGAGCGTTCGGTGAGCAGAAGCGCCCGCGGCGGGTCGCGCTCGAGGTCCTCGAACTCGCGTTCCATGGCCTCGCTTTCGGAAGCGGGGATGGAGGGCCAGACGGTCGGCAGGAGTTCGGCGAGGGAGGCCGAGCGGTCGGCCATGGAGCCGAGGGACTCGGCGGTGATCTGGCCCGGTTTTGCGGTCTCGGCGGCGGCTCCCTGGAACGGGACGCCGACGACGGGCCTGGCGGAGAGGGCGTCCAGCGCCGCGGCGGCCTGCTCGCGGGGCATGTGGCCGCGGCGGACGGCGAGGGCGAGGGCGAGGATTCGGCGCTGGGTTCCGGTCATGGTGGCGGGGAGAGGGCGCGGAAAGGAGAGTGAAACCGCAGAACGCGGAATTTTCCATCTCTGGCAACCGCGCGGGCGAAGAACATCCTCTTTTGGCGTCCTTTATCCCCCCAGAGCCGTTCGTATCGCCGTTCATCCCCGGTCGCATCCGTCGTTTTTCCGAAAAGGGCGGATGTTCCGGGGAAGAACGGCGATACGAACGGCTTTGGGGGGATAAAAGAGGGTCAAGGAGGATCACTCGGCCCTCAACGCCTCCACCGGGTCCATCCGCGCCGCCCGCGCGGCGGGCACCAGGCCGGCAAGCAGTCCGACGCCGAGCGACACGCCCAGCATCGCGGGGACGACCCACAGCGGCGTCCGCACCCAGACCGCGGGCACGACCTTCTCGATCGCCCACCCGCCGCCCGCGCCGACCGCGATCCCCGCCGCCCCGCCCAGGAGCGACAGCAGCCCCGCCTCCGCGAGGAACACCAGCATCACCTGCCCGTCCGACGCCCCCAGCGCCTTCATCAGCCCGATCTCCGGCGTCCGCTCGTGCACGCCGACCCACATGATCGTCAGGATCCCCATCGCCCCCACCAGCACCGAAATCCCCGCGATCGCCAGCACGCCGATCGTCATCACCCGCAGCACCTCGTCGATGATCGACAGCGCGTCCGCCTGGCTCATCACCGTCACGTCCTCCTCCCCGTCGTGCCGGTCCTTCAGCACCCGCCGGATCCCCGCCATCACCGACGGGATCATCGCCCGGCTCGACGCCAGCACGTGGATCTCGTTCACGTCCACCCGGTTGAACATCCGCATCGCCCGCTTCACCGGCACGATCGCGATGTCGTCGAAGTCGAAGCCGAGCATCTGGCCGCGCGGCGCCATGATGCCGCAGACGACGAACCGGGCCTCGCCGATGCGGACGCGTGCGCCGAGCGGGTTCGCTCCCGGGAACAGGTCGGCGGCGACCTTGGACCCGAGGACGCACACGGCGGGGGCCTGGTCGGGATCGCCGCCGGGAATGAACGAGCCGGCGCGCACGTCCCACTGCAGCGCGAGCCGGTCCTCCTCCGTCGTGCCGTAGACGTACGTGTGCCTCACCCGCGAGTCCGCCTCCACCGGCGCCGTCCCCATCACGTGCGGCGCCGCGGCCACCACGCCGGGAATCCCCCTCAGCGCCAGCCCGTCCTCCACCGTCAGCGGCCTCGTCGTCCCCCCGATCGAGCCCGGCCCCATCCCGAACGTCTTCACCTTCCCCGGCTGCACCCCGATGATGTTCGAGCCGAACTGCGAGAACATCGACACGATCCCCTCCCGCGTCCCCTCCCCGATCGAGCTCAGCAGGACGACGGAAGCGCTTCCGATCACGATCCCGAGCATCGTGAGGAACGTGCGCAGCCGCTGCGTGCGGAGGGTTTCGAGGAGGAATCGCCAGAGGTCGCCGAGGGGCATCAGGCTTTCTTCCGAAGGGACTCGAGGGGGTCGAGGCGCGCGGCGCGGAGGGCGGGGACGATGCCGAAGGCGACGCCGACGGCGACGGCGGTGCCGGCGCCGAGGGCGACGGCCCAGGGGGGGACGTGGAAGGGGAAGTCGGGGAAGGCGTAGCGGCCGGCGGCGGCGGCGCCGATGCCGGCGGCGATGCCGAAGGCGCCGCCGGAGACGGAGAGGGCGACGGCCTCGGCGAGGAAGAGGGCGAGGACCTGGGCGTTGCCGGCGCCGAGGGCCTTCATGAGGCCGATCTCGGACTGGCGTTCGGTGACGGAGACGACCATGACGTTCATGACTCCGATGCCGGCGACGAGGAGGGAGATCGCGGCGATGGCGGCGAGCGCGGCGGTGATGAGGTTGACGATGCCGCCCAGCGTCTCGGCGATGGCGCCGGGGGTGAGGATGGTGAAGTCGCGCTCGCCGTCGTGGCGGTCCATGAGGACCTTCTCCAGCGCGGCCTGCGCGCGGGCCGTGTCGGCGGCGGGGCCGATCTGGACGATGAGGCGGAAGAGCCCGCGCTGGTTGAGGAGGCGGAGGCCGCTGGCGACGGGGACGAGGACGACGTCGTCGAGGTCGACCATCATGGACTGGCCGCGCTGGGCGATGACGCCGACGACCCGGAAGAGGGACTCGCCGACGCGGAGGCGCTGGCCGAGGGGGTTGGCGTCGCCGAAGACGTCGCGGCGGATCTTGCGGCCGATGACGCAGACGGGCATGGAGCGGGACGCCTCGATGTCGGGAAGGGTGTTTCCGAGCTCGACGGGGACTTCGCGGATGTCGAGGAACCCGCGCGTCGAGCCGACCACCGTCGCGGCGCGGCCGCGGCGCTCGAAGCTGACCGTGGCCTCGCCGACGACGACGGGCACCACCGTCCGCGCGCCCGGCATCCGGCGCTTCACCGCCTCCATGTCCTCGAGCGTGATGTCGCGCGTGCTCATGGTGGCCATGGGGGCGCCGCCGCGGGTCTCGGTGCGGCCGGGGAGGGCGACGAGGATGTTGGAGCCGAGGGAGGCGAAGCGGGCGACGATCCAGTCGCGGGCGCCGGTGCCGAGGGCGGTGAGGATGAGGACGGAGGCGACGCCGATGGAGAGGGCGGCCCAGGTCATGCGGGTGCGGACCTTGTGGGCGCGGAGGGCGGACCAGGCGAAGCCGGCGACGTCGAGGGGGGTCACGCGAACCTCCCGTCCT